>NZ_QLNF01000007.1:95486-293858 GCF_003261015.1 Agrobacterium sp. MS2
AGAAAGCCGAGCAGATGGAAACCGATGTAAACGGCCGTCATGGCGACGCCGAGCGCCGCGAAAAGCTCAAGCACTGCCGATGAGAGAAAGGCGATCCTGAGCACCGCCATCGTTCTCTTCTTGAGATTCTGCGCATCGGCGCTCAGGCGTGTGGCCGTTAGATTGACCGCTTCCAGCGCCCGAATCGTCTCCAGCCCGCGCAGCCGGTCGAGCAGGAAAGCGTTCATATTGCCGGCCTCGGCAAGCTGCTTTTCACTGGCGGCCTTGGCCTGCCAGCCAATCAAAGCCATGAACAGCGGAATGGTCGGCATGGCAAGCAAAAGCACCAGCGCCGCGATCCAGCTGAACGGAAGGATGACGAGGGCATATGCCACCGGAACGATCGTTGCCTTCATCCTTGCCGGCTGAAAACGGGAAAGATAAGGCACCAGTGCTTCCGACGTTTCGGCAACGACAGCTGCCACCTCACCGGAAGCCGTTCGCGAGAGGTCGAGCGGGGAGACCCTGGCCAGGGCGTGGAGCGCTTCCAGCCGCCGCTGCGAAAGAGCCGCCCGCGCCATACGGAACGACATGCGCGCTGCGGTTTTTTCCAGAAGGGCCTTGAGGATACCGAGAAGAAAAATGGCCGCAGCCGGCGGCATGAGCGCCATCATTGGCGCACCATCAGCAATTTTTCCGACGGAAAAGGCAAGCAGACCCGCCTGTGGCAACCAGAACAGCGAAACGAGAACATGCAGCAGGGAAGCCGACCTTGCCGCCGCCGGTGCGTGCATTTTTTGCGGGGTGGGCGCTTTATCGGCGCGGGGCTTGCGGCCAGGAATGGAAAAGACCCGCCGCGTACCGAGCGACAGTGCAACCGGCGCGGAACAGCCGTCATCGCGGCTGTCGGCCAAGGGAGGGGTCTGGGCTGACATGGTCATGATCGCCTTAGCCGTCCTTTTTCGCGACGCGGGGCCGACCAAGGGAAACGATCTTGTCCTTGGCCTCCAGAAGCTTGGTGACTTTGGAGCCGAGCGCCAGAAGAGAAGCCAGCCGTTCCGTCTCCAGCCTTTTCACATCGTCATACCAACCCGTCAGCTGCTCGATCAGCGTCTTCATCTCATCGATACGCCTCTGCGCATGACGCTCATCTTCGTTTTCCGGCGTTTCCATCAGGATTTCCCGAAGCACGCTGAGGGTCGGATCGATTTCGCGTTTCTTGCGCTCCTCAGCAAGCGTTCGCAGGATGTGCCAGACATCCTCAGGCGTCGTGAAAAAATCACGCCTGTCTCCGGGGAAGTGCTTGAGAATTGCCAGGTTCCAGGCTTGCAGTTCCTTGAGGCTCATCGACACGTTGGACCGCGAAATTCCGAGCGCCTCCACAATATCGTCCGCGCAGAGCGGCTGTGGCGATATGTAAAGCAGAGCATAGACTTGGCCGACAGTGCGGTTGATGCCCCAGCGGCTGCCCATCTCACCGAAATGCAGCACGAAGGACTGAACGAGCGGGGAGAGACTGGAAGACATTTCTCTTCTTTCTGAATTTTCAGTACTTTCTGAAATTTCGATAACGCAAAAAACGACTGGCGGCAAATCACCTTTTTGACCTGCGTCAAAATGTGCAAATGGGCAGAGACGACGCTGGTATAGACGGTCCTGGGTGCAGTCCGGGCAAAATATGCGGCAGTCGCGTTGGGGGGTATGACAGGCTGGAGCGTTTGCTGGCGTCCGTCACTTTCCATCCGTCATTCCGGTCTTGAGCCGGAATGAAGTCTCCGAAGCAGTCGATGATATCGATAACATCTACGCGAGTCGCTACGACCAACAATCAGCCCAAAAAAATTGGCGGCGGGATAACCCGCCGCCAATCGAAACGTCGGCGTATTCGCACGTAGAAACCTTGCTTACGAGAAAGCGATCTGAACCTTCATGGCGCGGCTGCGGTCGGAAGCGAATTCGAAGGCCGAGATGGCATCGGCGAGATCAACGGTCTGGGTGATGAAAGGTTTGACATCGATCAGGCCCTTTTGCATCAATTCAACGCCGGTTGCGAATTCCTCATGGAAGCGGAAGGAACCGCGCAGATCGAGTTCCTTGGCGGTGATCGCCATCATCGGCAAGCTCATATCGCCGCCAAGGCCAAGCTGGACGATGATGCCGCGCGGGCGAAGCGCCGCGATGCCGCCGGCAAGCGCCACGGCGGCGCCTGAGCATTCATAGAGAATATCGAAGGTTCCCTTGTTCGCACCGTAGGCGGCAAGCGCGTCGGGCTCGTCCTTGCTATTGATGACGCGATCCGCACCCGCCTCACGCGCCTTGCCAAGCGTGAAATCGGAGAGATCGGTGGCGACGATCTCAGCTGCACCGGCGCGGCGCGCGGCCAGAATGGAGAGGATACCGATCGGGCCGCAGCCCGTGACAAGCACACGTTTTCCCAGCATATCACCGGCGCGGCGGGTGGCGTGCAGCGTTACCGCCAGCGGTTCCGCCATGGCGGCCTCACCGGCGCTCAGGCCATCGGCCGGCACGCATTGCAGGGCGTCGGCCACCAGGACCTCGCGGAAGGCGCCCTGAATATGCGGGAAAGGCATGGCGCTGCCATAAAACCGCATGTTCAGGCACTGGTTGTGCAGGCCTTCCTGGCAGAAGGGGCAGGTTCGGCACGGCCGGGATGGCGAAACCGCAACCAGACCGCCGATCTTCAGCCCATCGACGCCTTCGCCCAGTTCCTCAATGACGGCGGAGACCTCATGGCCCAGCACCATGGGTTCACGCAACCGCACGGCGCCGAAACCACCATGATTGTAATAGTGCAGATCACTGCCGCAGATTCCGCCCCTGGCCAGACGGAGCCGCACCTCACCCGGTCCCGGCTTTTCCTCCGGCCGGTCTTCGATGCGCACATCCTTTGCCCCGTGGGCGACAATCGCTTTCATGACAACTCCCGTTCAAGCGCGCGCCATTATGGCGCATAAAATTCTTCATCCCATTGCTGCCGCAAGATGCGCCTCGATGCACCTTGTCAGTTCGCCACCCGCCCGATACGTACCGAAAGCGGGCGCATCAGCCTTGACATCCGCCCTCAAACGGATGAATGTTATCGGTAACATATTCTTTCAAGAATGCAATGTCGAGAGACTGGAGGAAACAGTGGGCCTTAATTTGTTCGATCTTTCCGGCCGCCGCGCCCTGATCACGGGTTCGTCCCAGGGCATCGGGTTGGCGCTGGCGCACGGGCTGGCGGAAGCAGGGGCGGAAGTGGTGCTGAACGGGCGCGATGAGGTGAAGCTGAAGGCGGCGGCAGCGGGCATCAAGGGTGCCAGAACGCTTGCCTTCGATGCTACCGATCACGGCGCGGTGCGCGAGGCGATCGACCGTTTCGAAGCGGAGGTCGGCGCCATCGATATCCTCGTCAACAATGCCGGTATGCAACACCGAACGCCGCTGGAGGATTTTCCGGCGGATGCCTTCGAGCGCCTGCTGCAAACCAACGTCGCCTCGGTGTTTCACGCCGGGCAGGCTGCCGCGCGCCACATGATCGGCCGCGGCCGTGGCAAGATCATCAACATCGCCAGCGTGCAGACCGCCCTTGCCCGCCCCGGCATCGCCCCCTACACCGCCACCAAGGGTGCCGTTGGCAACCTGACAAAAGGCATGGCAACGGACTGGGCCAAATATGGACTGCAGTGTAACGCCATTGCGCCCGGTTATTTCGACACCCCGCTCAACGCCGCCCTTGTTTCGGACGAGACCTTTTCGGCATGGCTTGAAAAGCGCACGCCGGCCGGTCGCTGGGGCAAGGTCGAAGAACTCGTCGGCGCCTGCATTTTCCTGTCGTCCGATGCCTCATCCTTCGTGAACGGCCACATTCTCTACGTCGACGGCGGCATTACCGCTTCGCTTTGACACCCCAGGCCCGGATGGCCGGCTGCACCGCCATCCGGGCTTGAACGACGACACCACGACGCTTTGGGAGGAGGCCGTGACCACCATGACCGAGAAGAACAAAATTGCACTGATCGGCGCAGGCGCCATGGGCGGGGCGATCGGGACACGGCTCATAGAGACCGGCAATCAGCTGACGGTTTTCGATCTGGATGCGGAAAAGGTGGCGGCACTGACGAGCCTCGGCGCGCAGAGCGCGAGCACAGCGGCGGAAGCAGCGTCGATTTCCGATGTGGTCATTCTCAGCCTCAATTCGCCCAAAATCGTTCGCATCGCCGTCTTCGGCAAGGATGGCGTCGCGGCGGGGGCGAAGCCCGGCACGCTCATCATCGACATGTCTTCCATCGATCCGGAAGCCACAAAGGAACTGGCAGCCGATGCCGCCGAAAAGGACCTGCGCTGGGTGGACAGCCCGCTTTCGGGCGGCGCGCCCAAGGCGCTTGTCGGCCAACTGACGCTTATGGCGGGGGGCAGCGAAAAGGATGTGGCCGATGCGCATCGCGTGCTGCGACATGTGGCCAGCAATTACACTCATATGGGACCCTGCGGCGCAGGGCAGACCACAAAACTCATCAACCAGGTTCTGTGCGGTCTGAACTTCCTTGCTGTAGCGGAAGCGACGCAACTGGCGCTGGACGCCGGCGTCGATGCCGCAAAAATTCCGCAGGCACTGAGGGGCGGCCGCGCCGACAGCGCCATCCTGCAGGAGTACATGCCGCGTTACGTGGCAAGGGATTACCGCCGCACCGGCCGGATCGACAATATGGTGAAGGACCTGAACGGCGCGCAGGATCTCGCCCGACGCACCAACACGGCCATGCCGCTGACGGCTGTTTGCGCCGAGGTGCACCGGATGCTCACGGCAGCAGGGCTCGGTGGAGAGGACCAGGCAGCGCTTATGGAGTTTTTCAGCGGCGCAAAGCGAAGCTTTCCGGACTGATTGACCGGCAGACAGGGGATGGCAGGAGCCTGTTGATACAGTCCCTGCGAGCCATTGCGAAATTGTCTTTCAGGGAAGATGATCAGGCGAATCGGCACGGCAGTGGCCGCGATGACAGCAGACGCATGTATGCAAAGGACAATTTCCCGATGACCACCTCCGCGACAGGCACGGGAATTGCCAGTCTGACCGTTTCCGGAACCGGTTTCATTGCCGAAATCGCCTATCAAGGGGCGACGCTTCTGAGCTGGCGGCCGGTCTCTGCCGATGGCAGCGGAGGCGAAAATCTCGTCGACGGATATTCGACGCCCGCCGAAATGCAGTCCCAAAATGGCGTGAGGAACGGCATTCTCGCGCCCTTCTCCAACCGCATCCCGGATGGTCGGTTTAGTTTTGCCGGGCAGACGCACCGCATTGAGCCGGTGCTTGCCCATGAAGCCCTAGTCTTCCACGGATTTGCCAGAGCCCTGCCCTTCGTCCTCGCCCAGTCATCGGAGGAAAACGGCGCTCATACTCTCATCTTCCGTGCCGAAATATCGCCTGCGGATTTCAGCGGTTACCCTTACCGTCTCGCCATCGAAGTGGAATATCGCTTCGTCGGCCATGACGTTACCATCGACATACGCGGCATCAACCGCGACGACCGGCCCCTGCCCTTCGCCGCCGGCTGGCATCCCTATTTCCGCCTGCCCGGCACCACGTCTATCGACGACCTTCTCCTCACCCTGCCTTCGCGAACAGCAATTGAAACAAACGAGTATCTCATCCCCCTGCGAAACCCACAGGGCGGGTTACTCAAACGGAACGACACCCTTTTTCTCCATACCCCGCTGGCCGGGCATGTGGTCGATGCCTGTTTCACCGATCTGATTGCTTCCGCAAACGGGCTTTACGAGACGAGGCTCGAAAACCCGCATGACGGTTCAAGCCTGACGGTCTGGCAGGAGCGTGGGCACATGCATGTCTTTACCGGGGATACGCTCGCACGCGACAGGCGGCGCTCCATCGCGCTCGAACCCGTGGAAACGCCGACCAACGCCTTCAACCAGGCGGAACTCGCGGATGCAATTACGCTGCAACCGGGCGAGACGCGAAGCTTCCGCTTTGGCGTCCGTTTCAAGGCAGCACGCTGATCAAGGTTCGATAGCCCTCAGATATGCGTCGTCGGCAGCGAAGACGACAGTTTCACCGTCTCCATGGAGATATAGGCGGACATGTCGTAAAGCTGCACGCGGCGCAGAATCTGTTTGTAGACCGTGTCGTAATATTCAACATTCGGCAGGACGAGCTTCAGAATATAATCGAAATTGCCGGTGAGCCGGTGAACCTCGACGATTTCAGGGATGGTGCTGACTGCGGCATGGAACCGGTCCAGCCAGTCCTCCGCATGAAGGCCCGTTCTTACCAGCAGGAAAACCGTGGTCGGAAGATTGATCTTCCGCCGGTCGAGCAGCGCCATGGTGCCTGTCACATAACCTTCCGTTCGTAGCCGCGTGATGCGGCGCGAACAGGCCGATAGCGACAGGGAAACTTCCTCTGCGATATCGGCGAGCGGGGTTTCGGCATTTTCCTGGAGAATCGCAAGGATTCGGCGGTCGCGGTCATCAATCATCAGTGAACAATGCACAGGTTAACGCAAGCGCGCAAGAAATTTGCGACATCAGGACAGAAACCGCGCCGAGTTTGCATCCAGGCCGCGAAAACTGCGCAAAAACGCATGCCGTTTTCGTTGCGACGATGGCATTCTTACTTTCAATCAAAGTTGAAAAGGGAACTCTTATGAAACGGATCGGCCTGATCGGCGGCATGAGCTGGGAATCCACCGCAACCTATTACCGCATGATCAACGAGGCGGTTCGCGACAGCCGCGGCGGTCTGGTCTCGGCCGATATCGTCATGCATTCGCTCGATTTTTCCGAGGTCGTCGCCCTTCAGAAGGCAGACCGCTGGGATGAGGCCGGCGCGCTTCTGGGTGCAGCAGGCGCGCGCCTTGCCAATGCCGGCGCCGATTGTGTACTGATCTGCACCAATACCATGCATCTCGTTGCCGACACCGTTGCGAAAATGTCCGGCGTGGCGCTGATTGACATCATCGACGAGACCGCAGCCGCCCTGAAAACGGATGGACGCCGCAAGCCGCTGCTGCTCGCCACCCGCTACACGATGGAACACGGTTTCTACACGGACCGGATGCGCCGCCACGGCGTCGACGTGGTCGTGCCGGATGCCGAAGACAGGGCCGCCATCCACGACATCATCTTCGGTGAATTGTGCCAGGGCGAGATCAAGTCCTGCTCGCGTGACCGCTATCTTGCGGTCATCGAGAAGGCCCGCGCACTCGGCGTTGATTCCGTCATTCTCGGTTGCACCGAAATTTCCCTGCTGATCGATCCCGACGCCCTGCCGCTGCCGGGTTACGATTCGACCGCCATTCACGCGAAGGCCGCCGTCGGCTTTGCGCTCGGAGACAAGGCATTCGACAGAGCTGCATGAATGTGCCGCCTCTTTGCTTATTCCGGTAAACCGGTCTGGCTCGACAGCCTGCTGATCGAGCCGGAAGCCTCGCTTGTCAGCCAGTCCATGGCAGCAAGGGAAGCCAAGACCGTCGTTAATGGTGATGGTTGCGGCCTTGGCTGGTATGGCGAACGCGCAACGCCCGGCGTCTTTCGCGACACGCGCCCCGCCTGGTCAGACGCCAATCTCGCGGCACTTTGCCACCAGCTTCGATCGGGCATGTTCATGGCGCATGTGCGATCCGCCACGTCGGGCGAAGTCTCGCGCGCCAATTGCCACCCCTTTGCGCATGGGAAATACCTTTTCATGCATAACGGCCAGATCGGTGGCTATGAGCAGATCAGGCGCGATATCGATTCCCTTATCCCCGATGACATCTATGCATCCCGACGCGGCACGGGCGATAGCGAAGCGATCTTCTTGATTGCCGCCGGCCATGGCCTTGAGGTGGACCCGGTCAATGCCATCTCTACCGCGCTGCGGCTTTGCCAGGAAAAGATGATGGCGGCAGGTGTCTCTTCCGCATTGAGATTCAGCGCCGTTCTGATGGATGGTGATTGCGTTCACGCCTTCCGCTGGTCAAGCGATGACAAGCCGCCCACACTTTACTGGCGCGGCCTGGACGAAGGCATTGCGTTGAGTTCGGAACCCTTTTCCTTCGATTGTGCTCCCTGGTGCGCCGTTCCACCAAATACCAGCGTGACGATCCGCGCCGGAAAAATGACGACACAGGCTTTTTTCCTTCCGTAATCCCGGCTTTGCTGGCCGCATTTTCCCGGTTTCGCGGCGTCGCTTCCGTCGACCGGTGCGGCTGCCGCGATGCCTCGTTTATTTTCATTGAATTTTTGCAGCCGCGAAGGCTAGTGTGTGGTCCATGGCGTCGGATCGGAATAAGCACGATTTTCGGCTCGACGCGCAAAACGGAATATTAGAGCGAAACAGATTTCAGGACCGGTGAACCATTTAGAAGTGTTGCAGCCTCTCCCTTTCTTGCACGTTGCCCACCATCGCGACGACCGTGCAAACCCGTTCAGGAACGACCCGTAATGGGCCGGCAATCCCTTCGGCGATCCTCGGAACGCAGAGTAAAAATTCTTATTTTTCATTACCCTAAGCCGTTCAACTTTCCGAAAAAATTGCTGTTGCCACACCTCCATATCGATGCATAAACTGGCATCAGCAAAGGCAACACGGATCGACCTCATCAGACCCTCTCCTCCCACCAAGGTGCTGACCGACCAATGATCAATAATCTCAACGCCGCCGATCTCCCCCGTCCCGCGCCGCGCAGTTCCAACCCGGAAATCATGGCGTCGGAAATCATCGAACGCCTCACCTACCGTATCGGCAAGGACGTCAAGGTTGCCAAGCCGCATGACTGGCTGACCGCGACCATTCTCGTCGTACGCGACCGCATCATCGACAAGTGGATGGAATCCACCCGCAAGGCCTATGCCAACAATTCCAAGCGCGTTTATTACCTGTCGCTCGAATTCCTGATCGGCCGCCTGATGCGCGACGCCATCTCCAATATCGGCCTGATGCATGAAATCCGCGACGCGCTGTCCTCCCTCGGCGTCGATCTTGACGTCATCGCCGGGCTGGAGCCGGATGCCGCGCTCGGCAATGGCGGCCTTGGCCGTCTCGCCGCCTGTTTCATGGAATCCATGGCGACCGTTGATATCCCCGCCTATGGTTACGGCATCCGTTACGTGCACGGCCTCTTCCGCCAGCAGATGGCAGATGGCTGGCAGGTGGAACTGCCGGAAACATGGCTTGCCCACGGTAACCCCTGGGAATTCGAACGCCGCGAAAGCTCCTATGAAATCGGCTTCGGCGGATCGGTGGAGACAATCGGCGGTTATGAAGATCCGCAGCGTTTCGTCTGGAAACCGGCCGAACGCGTCATCGCCATGGCCTATGACACGCCGGTCGTCGGCTGGCGCGGCACGCGCGTCAATACGCTCCGCCTCTGGTCGGCACAGCCGATCGATCCCATTCTGCTGGCTGCCTTCAACGCTGGCGACCACATCGGCGCGCTGCGTGAAAGCAACAAGGCGGAGAGCCTGACGCGGGTTCTTTATCCTGCTGACGCGACGCCTGCCGGTCAGGAACTGCGCCTGCGGCAGGAATTCTTCTTCTCCTCCGCCTCCTTGCAGGACATTCTGCGCCGCCATCTGCAGCAATATCCGGATTTTACTTCGCTGCCGGAAAAGGTCTCGATCCAGCTAAACGATACACATCCGGCCATATCCATTGCGGAGATGATGCGTCTTCTATGCGATGTGCACGGGCTGGAATTTGATGAGGCCTGGAAGATCACCCAGGGTACCTTCTCCTACACCAATCACACGCTGCTGCCGGAGGCGCTGGAAAGCTGGCCCGTGCCGCTGCTCGAACGTCTTCTGCCCCGGCACATGCAGATCGTCTACGCCATCAACGCAAATACGCTGCTCTTTGCCCGCAAGGAAAAGAAGATGGCGGATCAGCAGATCCGCTCCATCTCGCTCATCGATGAAGGCGGCGAGCGCCGCGTGCGCATGGGCAATCTCGCTTTCATCGGCTCTCATTCGATCAACGGCGTTTCTGCCCTCCATACCGAGCTGATGAAGGAGACGGTCTTTGCCGATCTCCACGGCCTCTATCCTGACCGTATCAACAACAAGACCAACGGCATCACACCGCGCCGCTGGCTGATGCAGTGCAATCCCGGCCTCACCAGCCTGCTTCGCGAAACGATCGGCGACGATTTCCTCGACGATGCGGAAAAGCTGACAGCGCTCGACCGTTTCGCCGACGATGCCGCGTTCCGCGAGAAATTCGCCGAGGTGAAGCGTCTGAACAAGGTGCGCCTTGCCAATACGGTGGCGCAGCGCATGGGCATTCGCGTCGATCCGTCGGCCATGTTCGACATCCAGATCAAACGTATCCATGAATATAAGCGCCAGCTTCTGAACCTCGTGGAAACCGTCGCGCTTTACGACCAGATTCGTTCTCACCCGGAACTGGATTGGGTTCCGCGCGTTAAGTTCTTTGCAGGCAAAGCGGCGCCGAGTTACCACAACGCGAAGCTGATCATTAAGCTTGCCAACGATATTGCCCGGGTCATCAACAACGATCCGGCCGTGCGCGGGCTTCTGAAAGTGGTATTTGTTCCGAACTATAACGTCTCGCTCGCGGAAATCATGGTACCCGCCGCCGATCTCTCCGAACAGATTTCGACGGCCGGCATGGAAGCCTCCGGCACCGGCAACATGAAATTCGCCCTCAACGGCGCACTGACCATCGGCACGCTCGATGGCGCCAACGTTGAAATGCGCGATCATGTCGGTGAAGACAACATCGTTATTTTTGGCATGACGGCCGATGAGGTGGCCAGAGCCCGTGCAGAGGGTCACAATCCCCGCGCGATCATCGAAGGATCGTCGGAACTGTCGCAGGCCCTTTCGTCCATCGCATCAGGCGTCTTCTCGCCGGATGACCGCTCACGATTCGCCGGCCTGATCGACGGTATTTACAACAGCGACTGGTTCATGGTTGCCGCCGATTTCGACGCCTATGCCGGTGCGCAGCGAGAAGTAGATGCGATCTGGAGTAATCCGGATAGCTGGTACGCCAAAACAGTGCGCAATACGGCGCGCATGGGCTGGTTCTCGTCCGACAGGACGATCCGCCAATATGCCACCGAGATCTGGAGAGCCTGATGAAAAAACCGCTCAATTCGGCCGACGAGAAAAAGACTGGCGACATCACGAAGGCTGAAATCGAGGCGATCAAGAGCGGTTTGCATTCCAATCCCTTTGCCCTTCTCGGCGTTCACGAAACGCCGGAAGGGTTTTCTGCCCGCTGTTTCATTCCGGGTGCCGAGGAGGTTTCCGTCCTGACGCTGGACGGAAATTTCGTGGGCGAATTGAAGCAGCTGGACCCGGACGGCTTTTTTGAAGGCCCGATCGATATTTCCAAACGCCAGCCGGTGCGTTACCGCGCCTGCCGCGATGATGCCGAGTGGGCTGTGACAGACCCCTACAGCTTCGGCCCGGTTCTCGGCCCCATGGATGATTATTTCGTCCGGGAAGGATCGCATCTGCGGCTGTTCGACAAGATGGGCGCGCACCCGCTGAAGCTCGAAGGCGTTGAAGGTTTTCACTTCGCCGTCTGGGCGCCGAATGCGCGGCGCGTTTCCGTCGTTGGCGATTTCAACAATTGGGACGGCCGCCGGCATGTGATGCGTTTCCGAAAGGATACGGGCATCTGGGAAATCTTCGCGCCCGACGTCTATGCCGGCTGCGCCTACAAATTCGAGATTCTCGGTGCAAACGGCGAGCTGCTGCCGCTGAAAGCCGACCCCTATGCCCGCCGCGCCGAGTTGCGGCCGAAGAACGCTTCCGTCACTACGTCCGAACTGACGCAAAAATGGGAAGATCAGGCCCATAGGGAGCATTGGGCGCAGGTGGACCAGCGCCGCCAGCCGATCAGCATCTATGAGGTTCATGCCGGCTCCTGGCAGCGTCGTGAGGACGGCACCTTCCTAAGTTGGGACGAGCTCGCCGCCCAGCTCATTCCCTATTGTACGGATATGGGCTTCACCCATATCGAGTTCCTGCCGATTACGGAACATCCCTATGACCCTTCCTGGGGTTACCAGACGACGGGTCTATACGCCCCAAGCGCACGTTTTGGCGATCCCGAAGGGTTTGCCCGCTTCGTCAATGGCGCTCACAAGGTTGGCATCGGCGTTTTGCTGGACTGGGTTCCCGCGCATTTTCCGACCGACGAACATGGACTTCGCTGGTTCGATGGCACGGCGCTCTATGAGCACGCCGATCCGCGTCAGGGTTTCCATCCCGACTGGAACACGGCGATCTATAATTTCGGCCGCGTCGAGGTCATGTCCTACCTCATCAACAACGCGCTTTACTGGGCTGAAAAATTCCATCTCGACGGCCTGCGCGTCGATGCAGTCGCCTCGATGCTCTATCTCGATTATTCCCGCAAGGAAGGTGAGTGGATCCCGAACGAATATGGCGGGCGCGAAAATCTCGAATCCGTGCGCTTCCTGCAGAAGATGAATTCCCTCGTTTATGGCACCCATCCGGGCGTCATGACGATTGCCGAGGAATCCACCTCCTGGCCGAAAGTGTCGCAGCCCGTTCATGAGGGCGGTCTCGGTTTCGGTTTCAAGTGGAATATGGGCTTCATGCACGACACGCTGAGTTATTTCTCGCGGGAGCCTGTGCATCGCAAGTTCCATCATCAGGAACTGACCTTCGGCCTGCTTTACGCCTTCACCGAAAATTTCGTGCTGCCGCTGTCCCACGACGAGGTCGTGCATGGCAAGGGGTCGCTGATCGCCAAAATGTCCGGCGATGACTGGCAGAAATTCGCCAATCTCCGCTCCTATTACGGCTTCATGTGGGGTTATCCCGGCAAGAAGCTGCTGTTCATGGGTCAGGAATTTGCGCAGTGGAGCGAATGGAGCGAAAAGGGCGCGCTCGACTGGAACCTGCGCCAATATCCGATGCACGAGGGCATGCGCCGCCTCGTGCGTGATCTCAACCTCACCTACCGATCCAAAGCCGCCCTGCATGCCCGGGACTGCGAACCCGACGGCTTCCGCTGGCTTGTGGTCGATGATCACGAGAATTCCGTCTTCGCCTGGCTGCGCACGGCGCCCGGCGAAAAGCCGGTCGCGGTCATCTGCAACCTCACCCCGGTCTATCGGGAAAACTATTATGTGCCGCTGCCCCAGGCGGGGCGGTGGAGGGAGATTCTCAACACCGATGCCGAAATTTATGGCGGCAGCGGCAAGGGAAATGGCGGACGCGTTCAGGCGGTCGATGCCGGCGGCGATATCGGGGCGATGCTCGTCCTGCCGCCGCTCGCCACGATTATGCTCGAGCCGGAAAACTGACAGACAGAGAGGGAGGACACCATGTCGGAAAAAAGAGTTCAGCCTTTGGCGCGTGATGCAATGGCCTATGTCCTCGCGGGCGGCAGAGGCAGCCGCCTGAAGGAACTCACGGACCGCCGGGCAAAACCCGCCGTTTATTTCGGCGGCAAGGCGCGCATCATTGATTTTGCGCTCTCCAACGCGCTTAATTCCGGCATTCGCCGCATCGGCGTCGCCACGCAATACAAGGCGCACTCCCTCATTCGGCACCTGCAGCGCGGCTGGGACTTCTTCCGCCCCGAACGTAACGAAAGCTTCGACATCCTGCCCGCCTCCCAGCGCGTTTCCGAAACGCAATGGTATGAAGGTACGGCAGACGCGGTTTACCAGAACATCGACATTATCGAGCCCTATGGGCCGGAATACATGGTCATCCTCGCCGGCGACCATATCTATAAAATGGACTACGAATACATGCTGCAGCAGCATGTCGATTCCGGTGCGGATGTGACGATCGGCTGCCTTGAAGTGCCGCGTATGGAAGCAACCGGCTTCGGCGTCATGCATGTGAATGAAAAAGACGAGATCATCGATTTCATTGAAAAGCCCGCCGATCCGCCCGGCATTCCCGGCAATGAGGGTTTTGCGCTCGCCTCCATGGGCATCTACGTCTTCCACACGAAATTCCTGATGGAAGCGCTGCGCCGCGACGCCGCAGACCCCACCTCCAGCCGCGATTTCGGCAAGGACATCATTCCCTATATCGTGAAACACGGCAAAGCCGTCGCCCACCGCTTCGCAGACTCCTGCGTGCGTTCGGATTTCGAGCATGGCCCCTACTGGCGGGACGTCGGCACCATCGACGCCTACTGGCAGGCCAATATCGACCTGACGGATGTGGTGCCTGACCTCGATATATACGACAAATCCTGGCCGATCTGGACCTATGCGGAAATCACCCCGCCGGCAAAATTCGTCCATGACGACGAGAACCGCCGTGGTTCGGCCGTGTCTTCGGTCGTTTCCGGTGACTGCATCATTTCGGGTGCGTCGCTCAACCGCAGCCTTCTGTTCACAGGCGTGCGCGCCAATTCATACTCCCGCCTTGAGAATGCCGTAGTACTGCCGAGTGTGAAGATCGGGCGTCATGCCCAGCTCAGCAATGTCGTCATCGACCATGGCGTGGTCATTCCGGAAGGACTGATTGTAGGAGAAGACCCAGAACTGGATGCCAAACGTTTCCGCCGTACCGAAAACGGCATCTGCCTTATCACCCAATCGATGATCGACAAGCTGGACCTGTAGCGCCGATGAATGTCCTTTCGGTTTCATCCGAAATCTACCCCCTGATCAAGACCGGAGGGCTCGCCGATGTTGCCGGCGCGCTCCCCATCGCGCTCGAAGCCTATGGCGTACAGACGCGCACGCTGATACCCGGGTACCCAGCGGTGAAAGCTGCCGTGACGAACGCGGTGAAATGTTACGAATTCACCGACCTGCTGGGCGAAAAGGCCGATCTGCTCGAAGCCCGGCACGAGGGACTGGATCTCCTCATCCTCGATTCGCCCGCTTATTACGAGCGCTCCGGCGGGCCCTATCTCGACCAGACGGGCAAGGATTATCCCGACAACTGGAAGCGCTTTGCGGCGCTTTCGCTGGCGGCGGCCCGCATTGCAGCCGGCGAATTTCCCGACTGGCGGCCGGATATCCTGCACGCTCATGACTGGCAGGCTGCCATGGCGCCAGTCTACATGCGTTATGCCGAAACGCCTGAAATTCCGAGCCTGCTCACCATTCACAACATTGCCTTCCAAGGGCAGTTCGGCGCCAACATCTTCAGCAAGCTTGGGCTACCAGCCCATGCTTTCGGCATGGAGGGCGTGGAATATTATAACGATGTGAGTTTCCTCAAGGGTGGACTGCAGACGGCGACGGCGCTCAGCACCGTCAGTCCCTCCTATGCCGAGGAAATCCTCACCCCGCAATTCGGCATGGGCCTGCACGGCGTTATCGGCAGCCGAGCCCATGTGCTGCACGGCATCGTCAACGGCATCGACGCGGACGTCTGGAACCCGGCAACGGATCATCTGATTCATGACAATTATTCCGCCGCCAATCTCAGAAACCGGGCCCTGAACAAGAAGTCTGTCGCCGAACATTTTCGCATCGATGACGATGACAGCCCGCTGTTTTGCGTCATCTCACGCCTCACCTGGCAGAAGGGCATCGACCTCATGGCCGAAGCCGTGGACGAGATCGTTTCCCTCGGCGGCCGTCTGGTGGTGCTGGGCGCGGGCGATGTGGCGCTGGAAGGTGCGCTCCTGGCGGCCGCATCCCGCCACCATGGCCGCGTCGGCGTTGCCATCGGTTACAACGAACCCCTGTCACATCTCATGCAGGCGGGCTGCGACGCGATCATCATCCCCTCGCGCTTCGAACCCTGCGGCCTCACCCAGCTTTATGCGTTGCGTTACGGCTGCATTCCGGTCGTCGCCCGCACCGGCGGCCTTGCAGACACGGTGATCGACGCCAACCATGCCGCTATCGCCAACAAGTCGGCGACCGGTGTGCAATTTTCCCCCGTCACGCTTGATGGACTCAAACAGGCGATCCGCCGGACCATCCGTTATTATCACGACCCGAAACTATGGACACAAATGCAGAAACTCGGGATGAAATCCGATGTTTCCTGGGAAAAGAGCGCCGGCCTTTACGCCGCGCTTTACAGCCAGCTTATTTCGAAAGGCCATTGAACCAATGATCAAGACTGTTCAGACGAAGCCCTATCAGGACCAGAAGCCGGGCACTTCAGGCCTGCGCAAGAAGGTGCCCGTCTTCGCCCAGGAAAATTACGCCGAGAACTTCATCCAGTCGATCTTCGACGCGCTTGAGGGCTTTGAAGGCCAGACGCTGGTGATCGGCGGCGATGGCCGTTACTACAACCGCGAAGTCATCCAGAAGGCGATCAAGATGGCCGCCGCCGCCGGCTTCGGCAAGGTTCTGGTCGGTCAGGGCGGCATTCTCTCCACGCCGGCCGCATCCAACATCATCCGCAAATACAAGGCCTTCGGCGGTATCGTGCTCTCCGCTAGCCACAATCCCGGCGGCCCCACCGAAGATTTCGGCATCAAATACAATATCGGCAATGGCGGTCCCGCCCCGGAAAAGATCACCGACGCGATCTACGCCCGTTCCAAGGTCATCGACAGCTACAAAATTTCAGACGCCGCCGATATCGACCTCGACAAGGTGGGCAGCTTCAAGGTGGACGATCTGACGGTCGAGGTGATCGACCCGGTCGCCGATTATGCCGCCCTGATGGAAGAGCTGTTCGATTTCGATGCCATCCGTGCCCTCATCGCCGGCGGCTTCAAGGTCGTGGTCGATTCCATGAGCGCCGTCACAGGCCCTTATGCCGTTGAGATCATCGAAAAGCGGCTTGGCGCTCCGAAGGGCTCGGTCCGCAATGCTACACCGCTGCCGGACTTCGGCGGCCATCACCCCGACCCTAACCTTGTCCACGCCAAGGAGCTTTATGACGATGTCATGAGCCCGGAAGGCCCCGATTTCGGCGCTGCTTCCGATGGCGACGGCGACCGCAACATGGTCGTCGGCAAGGGCATGTTCGTCACGCCATCAGACAGTCTGGCGATCATCGCCGCCAATGCCAGACTGGCGCCCGGTTACGCGGCAGGCATTTCCGGCATCGCCCGTTCCATGCCGACAAGTGCGGCAGCTGACCGTGTCGCCGAAAAGCTCGGCCTTGGCATGTACGAGACTCCAACCGGCTGGAAGTTCTTCGGCAACCTCATGGATGCCGGCAGGGTGACGATCTGCGGCGAAGAAAGCTTCGGCACAGGCTCCAATCATGTACGCGAGAAAGATGGTCTCTGGGCCGTGCTCTACTGGCTGAACATCGTCGCCGCCCGCAAGGAAAGCGTGAAGGACATCGTCACCAAGCACTGGGCCGAATATGGCCGCAATTATTACTCCCGCCACGACTATGAGGAAGTGGATTCGGACGCCGCCAACACGCTGGTGGCGACCCTGCGCGAAAAGCTCGCGACGCTTCCCGGCACCAGCTACGGCAATCTGAAGGCCGCCGCGGCAGATGATTTTGCCTATCACGATCCGGTCGATCAGTCCGTCAGCAAGAACCAGGGTATCCGCATCCTGTTCGAAGGCGGTTCGCGCATCGTGCTGCGCCTTTCCGGCACCGGTACGGCAGGTGCCACACTTCGTCTCTATGTCGAGCGTTACGAGCCGGACGCGGCGCGTCACGGCATCGAAACGCAGGAAGCGCTCGCCGACCTGATTGCCGTTGCCGATACGATCGCCGGCATCAAGGCCCATACGGGACGAAGCGCGCCGAGCGTTATCACATAAGCTGGCTGCGGCGCTGCTTTCTCCTGAGAGAGCCGGGCACAATACGATGAGTTCACAAGGCAACTCGTTGGAGTGACACGTCCGCCACCCTGCTCGGCGTCATCCTCGGGCTTGCTCGAGGATGATGGAGGAGGGTTTCCAACCCTCCTATTCTGCCGATACCTTTCAGAAGAGATATTATCTAGCGGAGACAGATAATGCAGACACCTTCCGTTTTCCCCAAAGGCGCGCTGCAGACGGAAAACGGAACGGAATTCACGGTCTATTCCCGGCACGCCTCCCAGATCGATCTTTGTCTTTTCGATACGGCCGGGGAAAAAGAGATGGCGCGCCTGCCAATGGTGCGCGGCGAAGGCGACATTCACGGATTGATCGTCTCCGACGTTGGCCCGGGTACGCGTTACGGCTTTCGCGCTCACGGTATTTATTCGCCCGAACATGGCCTGTGGTTCGATCCCGCAAAGTTGCTGCTCGACCCCTATGCCACCGAGATAGACCGTTCCTTCCGGCATGATCCAGCCCTTTTTGCCTTTGGTCAGGAAACGGGCCACATCGTGCCCAAGGCAATTCTTGCCAGCCATGAGCCGCTCAAGCGCCAACCCCCGCTTTTCGCCGAAGGTGGGCTGATTTACGAACTTTCCGTGAAGTCCTTTTCGCAGCTGCATCCCGAGGTGCCGGAAGACATCCGGGGCACCGTCGCCGCGCTCGCCCATCCCGCCATCCTCGCCCACCTGAAAAAAATCGGCGTCGACGCGGTGGAGCTGATGCCGATTACCGCGTGGATCGACGAGCGTCACCTGCCGCCTCTCGGCCTTTCCAATGCCTGGGGTTATAATCCCGTCGGCTTCATGGCGCTTGATCCTCGACTCTGTCCCGGTGGCGTGCGCGAACTGCGCGAGACGGTTGCAGCGCTGCATGCGCAGGGAATCGGCGTCATTCTCGATCTGGTCTTCAACCACACGGGTGAAAGCGATATCGAAGGATCGGTTCTGTCGCTGCGCGGGCTCGACAATCTCACCGCCTTTCGTCACCCGCCGGGCAAACCGGGGGTTCTGGTCAACGATACCGGCACCGGCAACACGGTCGCCTGCGACCATCCCTATATCCGGCAGCTTATTATCGATTCTCTCAGGCATTTCGTTCTGAGTGCCGGCGTGGACGGTTTCCGCTTTGATCTGGCCCCAGTGCTCGGACGAACGGCCAATGGCTTCGAAATGGCAAGCGAAACGCTCTCGGCCATGCATTCGGACCCATTGCTTTATGACCGCCTGCTAATCGCCGAACCGTGGGATATCGGCCCCGGCGGGTACCAGCTCGGCAATTTTCCGGAAAGCTTCCTTGAATGGAACGATCGCGCCCGCGATGACATGCGCCGGTTCTGGCGTGGGGACGCCGGCACGACCGGGGCGCTGGCCGATGCGCTTTCCGGTTCCTCGCCGATCTTTTCCCGCCATGGCCGCCAGAACACCCGCAGCGTCAATTTTCTCGCTGCCCATGACGGTTTCACCCTGTACGATCTCGTCAGCCACGAACATAAGCACAATGAGAAAAACGGCGAGAGCAATCGCGACGGCCACAATGACAACCATTCTTGGAACAATGGTTTTGAGGGGCTGACAGACGATCCCGTCATTGGAGCAGCCCGGATTGCAGATGTGAAGGCGCTGCTTTCCACGCTTTTCGTCTCTCGCGGCGCCCTGATGCTCACGGCGGGCGACGAGGGCGGCCGCAGCCAGCAAGGCAACAACAACGCCTATTGCCAGGACAATGAGATAAGCTGGGTCGACTGGTCATCGCTTTCCCGCGAATTGATCGACCATACGGCCTTTCTCGCTTCATTGCGCAAACGTTTCGACGTGTTTTCGGGGACAGGCTTCTTCTCTGGCCATGGCGATGTGACATGGCTCGCCCCCGCCGGCGAGCCGATGACGACGGCAGACTGGGAAAGGCCAATTGCGCAGGCTTTTGCCATGGTGCTTTCCACCCTCGACCGGGAAACTGGCGCCGACGCTGAACTTGCCGTGCTGATAAACCGCAGCCGTGAGATCGTGCCTTTCACCCTGCCGGGCGATGGCTGGTCCGCCATCGGCACGGATTTCGGTAACCCCGCCTTCCTTCCAGCCCGTTCGGTGGTGTTTTATCTGCGCGGTTGATCCCGTCGCGTCACGAGCCGTATAAGTCGCGGGAGACAATGCGGACGAGGTAACATGACAAAAGAAATTGCGCTGGCCGAGATGAAAAACCACGTTGGCACAGAAATGGGCGTTTCCGACTGGATCACGGTAGACCAGACAATGATCGACAGCTTCGCAAAAGCAACACTGGATGACCAGTTCATCCACACAGACCCGGAACGCGCCAAAGCGGAAAGTCCCTTTGGCGGCACCATTGCGCATGGGTTCCTGACGCTGTCTCTGCTTTCGGCCCTGAATTACGACGCCCTGCCGCGCATTCGCGAGCAGACCATGGGCATCAATTACGGCTTCGACGCCATTCGTTTCGTCGCTCCGGTCAAAAGCGGTGCTCGCGTGCGCGGCCGTTTCACCCTGGCTGAGACGCGCTTTCGCGGAGCCTCCATGCTGATGACCACCTACGATGTGACGGTGGAAATCGAAAACGAGAAAAAGCCGGCGCTAACCGCGCGCTGGACCACCATCAGCCAGTTCAATCCGGAGGACAGGCCGGAGGACGCCTGAAACCCACGAGGGAGAGACCGCATGCATGACGAAGCCGTGAGGAATGCGTTTCTCGTTCAGGCAAGAGCCTGCGACAGCCTCGGCTCTCCCTTCACGGCACGGCTTTGCCGCGCCATGGCAACAAGGCTCGACCGACAGACAGAGGTCGGCGAGCGAATTTTGTCCTGGTCCGGCGATGTCGGCCCATCCGGAGATTCCGTACCGCTACGGCTGGCCGGCGCCCTGCATGCGCTTGCCATAGAGGAAAAGATTGCGCCGCTCGCCGATATTCCGCCGGAAAACGAAGAAGCGCTCTGGCAGGCATGTGCAAACGCCCTGCGTTTTCATTCCGCCTTCATCCTCGAAAGGTTGCAATCACCGCCGCAGACCAACGAGGTTCGCCGTTCTGCCGTTCTGCTGCCTGGCTTTCTTTCGATTGCGAAAATGACGGGCAAGCCGCTGGTGCTTTCCGAAGTCGGGGCCAGCGCTGGCCTCAACCTGCAATTTGACCGTTACCGATATCGCCTCGGCGATCTCGCCTGGGGTGAACAGTCCGATGTTTTCCTGTCACCGGAATGGCGCGGCGACACACCCCCCCATGAGCGGATCGACGTTATCGAGCGCGCCGGCTGCGATATCAACCCACTTGATCCGTCATCCGCGGAAGATCGTCTGCGGCTGATGTCCTATGTCTGGGCCGACCAGACGGACAGGCTCGAACGAACGGCCGCCGCCCTGCGCATAGCGATGGAACACGCTCTGCATGTCGAGAAGGCCGACGCTGTCGACTGGCTGCAACGCCGCCTTGCCACGCAATATCCGGGCGCTGCCCATGTCATCTATCATTCCGTCGCCTGGCAATATCTGCCCGATGACCTGAAACAGGCCGGCGAGACTGTGATTGCCGAGGCCGGCGCCCGCGCCACGCCGGACGCCCCGCTTGCCCGGCTGCAAATGGAAGCGGATGCGACGCCCGGCGGTGCTGCAATGACGCTTCAAATCTGGCCGGGCGGCGAAAAGCAGGAAATCGGCCGCGCCGATTTCCATGGGCGATGGGTGGAATGGCGGGGTTGGACAGAGAGTTAAACCGCCACGTCCTCAGCCGCCTCCTGCAGCAGCCCGCCGACATAGGTCGCGAATGAGCGCCAGCACTCCACCCGGAATGTGTCATCCGCCGTGCGCAGCAGGACCACTTCCGCCTTGCCGAAAATAGTGCGTGAGCAGCCACCTACCGGGAACCTCGCAAGAGAAAGGTCCTGCGGGCAGCCGGCATTGAGAGCTGCTTCCGCGCCAGCGCCGGAAACGATGATGGCGGTGTTGCGGTGGGAAATATCAGTTGCCGAAAACAGGCCGGAAACGCCGGCAAGCGCCACCATGAGATCGCTTTCGCCCTGATCGATCACCAGCCATTCATCCGGGCCGAGCCACAGAGCGGATCGCAGACCAGAGGTGACCGAGCTTTTCGGGCTGGTCGGCAGGGCAAGACCGAGCGCTTCGGACAGCGCCGGCACGGCGCTCTCGCGTGCCCGCAGCGACAACCGCGAGGCAGAAGCCGCAGGCTTCAGCGATACGAAGGGGGAACCGCCGTGAAAATCCTCAAGCACGGATTTGCGTTTTGCGTGCAGCATATCAGCCATTGAGACGGGCTCCTTCCTTGTCGAGGAAGACCATGTCGGTCACTTCGACGGCAATGGTTTTATCGGCAAGCGGAATATAGAGCGTTTCGCCCATGCGCGCCCTGCCATCCGCCACCAAGGCGAAAGCAATGGAGTGGCCGAGATTTTCCGACCAATAGGCTGAAGTGACGTGGCCAAGCATGGTCATTGGCTTTGGCTGGTTTGGATCGGCAACGATCTGACCGCCCTCCTCCGGAACGGTCAGCCGGTCCTTCGTCTTCAGGCCAACAAGCTGTTTGCGGCCGGAGCGCGTTAGATCGGGGCGTTTCAGACCGCGAATACCGACGAAATCCGTTTTCTTTTTGGAGACAGCCCAGGCAAGCCCGGCATCATCGGGCGTCACGGTGCCGTCCGTATCCTGCCCGACGATGATATAGCCCTTTTCGGCACGCAGGATATGCATTGTCTCGGTACCATAGAGGCAGCCGCCGACGGCTTCAGCCCTCTCCCGGATTGCAGACCAGACGGCCGCGCCGTAATCGGCAGGCACATTGATTTCGAAACCGAGTTCGCCGGTGAAGGAGACGCGGAAAAGCCGCGTCGGCACGCCGCAGAACTTGCCTTCCGCCACCGCCATATGCGGAAAGGCCTCCGGCGAAAGGTCGATACCCTCGACGAAAGGCGCGATAACCTCGCGCGCCTTCGGCCCCTGCACGGCAATCACGGCCCATTGTTCGGTTGCCGATGTCAGCCAGACATTGAGATCGGGGAATTCGGTCTGGAGATAGTCCTCCATGTGCTGGAGAACGCGCGGCGCGCCGCCCGTGGTCGTCGTCACGTGGAAACGGTCTTCGGCCAGGCGCCCAACAACGCCGTCGTCGTAAACGAAGCCGTCTTCGCGGGTCATGATGCCATAACGGCAGCGGCCGGGTTTCAACGTATCCCAGGCATTGGTGTAGATGAGGTTCAGGAACTTCGCCGCATCCGGGCCAACCACCTCGATTTTGCCGAGGGTTGAGGCATCAAACACGCCAACGCTCTCACGAACCGTCTTGCATTCACGGTTGATCGCTTCATGCATGTCCTCGCCCGCCCGCGGGAAGAACCAGGCACGCTTCCAGTTGCCGACATCCTCGAATACCGCGCCAGCCGCCAGCTCTTCGTCGTGCATCGGCGTCTTGCGCGCGGGATCGAACAGCGCGCCGCGTGAATGGTTGATGAGCGTGCCGAAAGTAACCGGCGTATAGGGCTGGCGGAAGGTGGTGAGGCCGACCTTGGGCAAATCCCGGCCGAGCGCTTCCGATGCAATGGCAAGGCCATGCATGTTCGACATCTTGCCCTGGTCGGACGCCATACCATTGGTGGTGAAGCGCTTGATGTGTTCGACCGAATGCATGCCCTCGCGCACGGCAAGGCGAATATCCTTGGCGCAGACATCGTGCTGGAAATCGATGAAAGCCTTGACGCCGGTGCCCTCACCTGCGCCTTCGGCAGCGCCAATCATGCCGCCGGTCCAGGTCCGCGCATTTTCGCCGGAAAACGCTACCGCGCCGCCACCCGCAGCCGCGGCTTCGGCGATCAGCGCCGAAAGATCATCCGTGCCATTGCAGGCGCCGATGGAGACGCAGTTCTGCACATGAATGTCAGGCAGGAAACGCTGGTTAGCCGCGTCAAACTTGAGCTTGCCGCGCGATTGCGAGAACAGATGCACTGAAGGCGTCCAGCCGGCGGAGACAACAAGCGCGTCGATGGCGATCTTGCGTTTGTTCGACCCGCCATTGCGGCCGACCGTCATGGAAGATACGCGCAGGCGGCCGGCGGTGTTGTAAACGCTGTGACCCGCCAGCACCTCGATGCCGAGCGCCCGGGCCTCGTCCAGCAGACGCTGGTCCGGATTTTCGCGGCAATCGACGATGGCGGCGATCTTCACCCCGGCCTTCTTCAGATCAAAGGCAGTCTCATAGGCGGAATCATGAGCGGTGTAGACACCGACATTGTGGCCCACGGCGACGCCGTAATGGTTCAGATAGGTGCGGGCGGCCGAAGCCAGCATGATGCCAGGCCGGTCATTGTTGGCGAAGACCATGTGGCGCTCGATCGCACCGGCCGCCAGCACGACCTTTTTGGCGCGGACCTGCCAAAGGCGCTCGCGCGGCTGATGTTTGGCCGGCGTCGCGAGATGATCGGTGACGCGTTCGGCGAGCGCGACAAAATTGTGGTTGTAATAACCAAAGGCCGTCGTGCGGGTCAGAACCCGGACGTTGGGCATGGATTGCAGTTCGGCAAGCACCTTCTGCGCCCATTCATAACCGGGCAGGCCGTCGATTACAGCGCCAGTGTCGAAGCGCAACGCACCACCGACTTCCGCATTCTCATCCACCAGAATGACGCTGGCGCCAGTTTTCGCGGCAGAAAGCGCAGCTGTGAGACCGGCGACACCAGCGCCGGCCACCAGCACGTCGCAATGGGCATAACGGCCGGAATAATGATCCGCATCCGGCTCGCTCGGCGCCTTGCCGAGGCCGGCGGCGCGGCGGATCAGCGGTTCGTAAATCTTATGCCAGGCGGCCTTCGGCCACATGAACGTCTTGTAGTAGAAACCGGCCGCGAACATCGGCGACAGAAGATCGTTGATAGCGCTCAGATCGAAGGACAGCGACGGGAAACGGTTCTGCGAGGCGATAATCGCGCCGTCGAAGACTTCCTGCACCGTGGCGCGCACATTCGGCTGCTTGCGCAGGCTGTCGCGCGACACGTCGATCAGCGCATTCGGCTCCTCCGGCCCGGCGGACAGGAAACCGCGCGGGCGGTGATATTTGAACGAGCGGCCGATCAGATGCACGCCATTGGCCAGAAGGGCTGATGCAACCGTATCGCCCTCCAGCGCCGGATAGATCTTGCCGTCAAAGGTAAAGCGCGCGGTTCTCGCCGGCGTGAGACGGCCTGCGCCCTTGATACGATAATCGCCGCTCATTGCCCGGCTCCCTTTTCTGCCGAAAGGACCGTTTCAATATCGGGTTTGGGTTCACCCGCCTTATAGGTCATCAGGAATCTGTCGCTCACCGAGTCGCGGGCGGCGTTGAAAAAGCGGCCGCAGCCGTGAATGTGACGCCAGCGCTCGAAAACGAGGCCCTTGTCGTTGTCGCGGATGAAGAAATATTCCGCGAAGGCCTCGTCGGAGATATCGGCGATGTTTTCCGGCCGGGCGATATGGGCTTCGCCCGCCCAGCGGAATTCCAGTTCGGAACGGTCTTCCCCGCAATAGGGGCAATGGATCAGAAGCATCGTCGCTCCACCTAGAGAGAATTTTCCGGAAGCGCTGTTCCGGCGGGTTGGTCACACAGCCGCTTCCCCATGGCTACAAAAGGGGAAAGCCGCTTTAAAAGCTGCTCAAAATTATCGAAGGGGCGCAACGCCGAGGCCCGGCCCATATTGACGATGGCGACCGCCATCATGTCGGTGTCGATCGCGAAGGGATAATCCTGCTCGCCATCCTCATTCTCTCCGACAAAATAGACCATCTTGTCCGCGAGGCTGGGAGCACACAAAAGCAGGCCTTTTTCCGCCGTGAAGGGCCAGTCTTTCTCACCCTGCATCTTCGCAATCTTCTGGCTGCGAAAATCCTCGGCCCCGGGAATGACGCTACCGGCGGGCACGGCCTCGGCCGCGCCTGATATATTGATCGCAAGCATGGCCGCCGCCAGCATCAATGCGCCACCGCGGCAGCGGCAGCCTCATCAATCAGGCGGCCGGTGCGGAACCGGTCAAGCGTCAGCCCGGCCGCCAGGCGATGCGGTTCACCGCGGGCGATGAGATGCGCGAAGAGATTGGCGGAGCCCGGCGTCGCCTTGAAGCCGCCGGTGCCCCAGCCGCAATTAACGAAAAGGTTTGGCACCGGCGTCACGCTCTGGATGGCGGAACGATCAGGTGTGTTATCGGTGATGCCGCCCCACTGGCGCATCATCTTCACCCGCCGGAAGATCGGAAACAGCTCGCAGATAGCGTCGAGCGTGTGAGTGATGATCTGCAGACCACCGGTCTGGGAGTAGGAATTATACTGGTCGGTGCCAGCTCCGATCACCAGCTCGCCCTTGTCCGACTGCGAAATATAGGCATGCACCGTGTTGGACATGACGACGCAGGGGAAAATCGGCTTCAGCGGCTCCGAAACCAGCGCCTGCAGCGGGTTGGAATGCAAGGGAACGCGCACGTCTGCCATCTTCATGATGACGGAGGAATGACCGGCGGCCGATACGCCGATCTTCTTTGCGCCGATGAAGCCGCGATTTGTCTCGACACCCGTCACCGCGCCATCAGGCCCGCGGCGAATGCCGGTCACCTCGCAGTTCTGGATGATATGCACGCCGCGGTCGGAGGCCGCGCGCGCATAACCCCAGGCGACAGCGTCATGGCGTGCCGTGCCGCCGCGACGTTGAAGGGCTGCGCCATTGATCGGGTAACGCGCATTGCCGGATATGTCGAGCGGCGGACAGTACGCCTTTGCCTGCTCCGGCGTCAGCCACTCATTGTCGATGCCATAAAGACGGTTGGCATTGATATGACGGCTGAAGGACTGCCGGTCATGGATATTGTGCGACAGCATCATTACGCCGCGCGCAGAATACATGACGTTATAATTGAGATCCTGGCTCAAGCCTTCCCACAGTTTCAGGGAATGCTCGTAAATATCCATGCTCTCTTCATAGAGATAATTGGAGCGGATGATGGTGGTGTTGCGGCCGGTATTGCCACCGCCGAGCCAGCCTTTTTCCAGAACCGCGACATTGGTAATGCCATGTTCCTTGGCAAGATAATATGCCGCTCCGAGACCGTGGCCGCCCCCGCCAATGATGATGACATCATAGTCCTTGCGCGGCTCGGGTGAGGCCCATTGCGCATCCCAGCCCTTATGACCCCTGAGCGCCTCACGCGCCACGGCAAAAACGGAATATTTGCGCATTCGCAATCTGCTCCTCGAGAACCGGCCAGAGGCCTGGAACATAGCCCCGGCCCGTATCATACACATGGCAAATCGGGATGGGAGGCAATATCCATTTTGCGACGCGGCAATGGTTTTGTTTCGACATGGCCGAAAGATTGCGGGACGGCGCGCATTTTGTGGCTGAATATGCGCTACCGGCTGGACTTGCTGCAAATGATCTGTTATTGCACGTCACCAATCGCCCGGCTCAACAGCCGGATGAACCACTTTTTGTTTGCGTGCGAATGCCTTTATTCACACAGCAAGATAACCAAACTAAAGGAACGGGTTTAACGTGCAGGTACTAGTCCGCGACAATAACGTTGATCAGGCGCTCCGCGCCCTGAAGAAAAAGATGCAGCGCGAAGGCATTTTCCGTGAAATGAAGATGCGTGATTATTACGAAAAGCCCTCCCAGAAGCGCGCTCGCGAAAAGGCTGAAGCCGTTCGCCGCGTTCGCAAGCTGGCACGCAAGCGTGCACAGCGCGAAGGTCTGGTTGCTGGCCCCCGCGCAGGCCGTTAATAGGCCGTCTTTTGGACGTTTTTGAATGCTTGTTGGGCGGGGGCGATCAATTCGCCGCCGCTCTTTGTGTTTGTGGCCGGAGAACGCTCTTGAAAACGACCGTGAGACCGGCCTGCGAGGGAACCCACACCGAATGATCGCTGTCGACACCTGTGTTGTGAAAAACGCCGATGCCTCCACGCGCCGGTTGCCATTAAAAAACAACAGAGGGTTCCGCGCTTCTCTGGTCGTCTGCGCCGTGCTTGCCGGTCTTTCCGGCTGCGCGACATCCAACCAGACGGAAGATGTGTTCAGGATCGACCGCGCACAGGGCTCGCAGGAAAACATCGCCTCGCTCACCTCGGTCATCAACGCCAATCCGCAGGATCCTGAGGGTTACAACGTCCGCGGCTCGGCCTACGGCCGCGCCGGCGATTCGCGCCGCGCCATCGAAGATTTTAACAAGGCCCTGCAGCTCAACCCGCGCTTTTACCAGGCCTATGCCAACCGCGCGCTGGTTTACCGCAATAGCGGCCAGCAGCAGCAGGCCCTTCAGGACTACAACGCCGCCCTGCAGATCAATCCGAGCTACGATGTGGCGCTGATCGGTCGCGGCAATCTTTACCGGCAGTCCGGACGCGTCAACGAAGCCTTCAACGATTTCTCCCGCGCCATCGAGCTGGAAACCACCGACGGTCGCGCCTGGCACAATCGCGGCCTGATCTACCAGCTGCGTAACCAGCATGCCCAGGCCATCGAGGACTTCTCCAAGGCAATCTCGTTGTCATCGACGTCACCGGAGCCCTATAACGGTCGCGGCCTTTCCTACGTCGCGCTCAATGACGACGAAAACGCCTTCGCGGATTTCAACCACGCCATTTCGCTTGACGGGAATGTGGCGGAATCCTGGGCCAACCAGGCGCTGGTCTATGAGCGACGCGGTGAGATGGCCAAGGCGGCCAAGTCCTATGCGCATGCGGCGCGACTCGATCCCAAATACAAGCCCGCACTGGATGGCGTTGCCCGCACGCGCGGCGCCGCTGGCGCCTCCTAAGGCGTCCGGAACCAATAAAAAAGCCGGCTGGTTTATAATCCGCCGGCTTTTTTAATGAAGAAAAAGAACCATCAATGGCTGTCGCGGCGTGCCTCGGGCGCGGCATCCACCGCCCACAATTCAGCCTGCACGGCGTTTTGAAATTCCATGACCTCGCGCCGCATCGCGGCGTCCTCATAGCCAAGCGCCGTCAGACGGGCGGCCAGTTCACGGCACTCCCTGCGCCAGAAATCATTCGCCTCCACACCATGCAGCCGGTCGAGCATGGTTGCACATCGTTTTACGTCGGCAATGCGGTTCTTTGCCGGAAAGGCGATTACTTCTGAACTCGTCGTCACGCGGGCACCCTGCTCTTCGAGGAATCAATACCGACTTTTTAAAGGCGAGATGGTTAACGAAGTCTGCAGAGCGGGCCAGACACTCCGCAAGGCCTGCACCGGAGGCGGTTTTAGACTTATCAGAAGCAGGCATCGCTGTTGTCTGGCCGACGTCATCGATGCGAATCGGCAGTTACTGAGGAATTTACCAATCAAGATTACCGAAATTTCATGCCGCGGGAGGTAGAAGAAGTATATGTGTGTTGAAACAGCACCGGTCTCATCGTATATTTCCTGCAAAGAAGAAAAATGCCGCAGCGCAGTCAAAAATGGAGAAATCGTTCTCGGGAGGAGAGCAACATGTATGCACCTCGTGTTTTTTTCAGCATGATCGGTGCTTTGCTTGCTTTTGCGGTTGCGACATATTTCATCCACGGCTCCTTCTATACGGCATTCATTCAGACCCTCATTTGCGCAGTCATTCTGCAAGTCGGTTACTTCGTGGCGATTTTGGTTCTGGTCGCCCGTGAAAAACGCCGGATGCGGGAGACCTTTGCCCGGGACCTCAGCGCTGAAACAATTGCGGCAGACACCGCGAAAAGCGCACCGCCGCATGGGGCAAAGCTGACGGATATGTAAGTTTTTTCGCATCCGCTTTTATTGCATCGCAAAAAATCGCTTGCATCCATATCGCTGACACTTTCTGCTGGCCAAATCCTGAAGGTTCGTCAAAGCAGAAGGACACCCCATGGTCAGCGGTTCACAGCCCATTTGCGTCATCATCGCTGCAAAGAATGCATCTGATACCATCGATATCGCCATTCGTTCCGCCCTTGCGGAGCCAGAGGTCGGCGAAGTCGTCGTGATCGACGATGGTTCCACCGATACAACGAGCGACGTGGCGCATGCGGCGGATGACGGCACGGGCCGCCTGCGGGTGGTGCGATTCGACGTCAACCGCGGGCCATCGGCTGCGCGCAATCATGCCATCTCGATTTCCTCCGCTCCCCTCATCAGCATTCTCGATGCGGACGATTTTTTCTTCCGCGGCCGTTTCGCCGCCATGCTGGCCGATGACGACTGGGACCTCGTGGCCGATAATATCGCCTTCATCCAGCAATCCGTTCCAGGCGCGTCCTCCATGCAGCCGGCCCGCTTTAAGCCCCAGGCGCGGTTTTTGTCGCTGACGGAATTCGTGGAAGGCAATATTTCCAGGCCGGGTGTGGAGCGCGGGGAAACCGGCTTCCTGAAACCGGTGATACGCCGCGCCTTTCTCGACAAACATGCGCTGCGTTATGACGAGGCTCTGCGACTTGGCGAGGATTACGAACTTTACGTGCGCGCGCTGGCGGCCGGCGCGCGCTACAAGGTCATCCGTCATTGCGGTTACGGTGCGATCGTTCGCGGCAACTCGCTGAGTGGCCGCCACCGAACCGAAGATCTCCGTCTTCTCTACGAAGCAGACAGGACGATTCTCGCCGGTTGCCGGCTCTCGGCAGAGGAAACGGCGATCCTGCGCGAGCACGAGAAACACATCCGCGCCAAATTCGAGCTTCGCCATTTTCTCGATACAAAAAAACAGAAGGGTGTGAGCGGAGCGCTGAGCCACGCCCTTGCGCGTCTGCCCGCCCTGCCCGCCATTACACGCGGTATCTGGAGCGACAAGACCGCCCGCTTCCGCAAAGCGGCGCCGGTGCGGGACGTGCGTTATCTGCTGGACGGCACGCCGGTTTCCTAAGGGAAAAGACAACTCACGACAAATCTCTGCCGTCCGCCCCCGGGGCTTGTCCCGGGGATTTGCTCACGTATCCTCTAAGCGCTCAGTCGCAGATGCTCGGGACAGGCCCAAGCATGGCGATGCGGCAACGGTGTCCTCAAGCAAAAGCCGCAGAAAATTCTCTGCGGCATCCGCTCCTCACCTCTAGAGATAATCCCGCTTCACCGTTTCCAGAACGGCGGCGAAACGCTCCTTGCGTTCCTCCAGTCTGCCATCCGGGCTAAGACGCGGTTCCGCTCGGCTTGCCTGCCAGAGCGCCAGTGTGGAAGGTGCGGCCAGCACCTGCTTGGCGAGCTTCCGCAACGAGCGGGATTGCGTTTCCTGCGGACGCACCATTACATCGCCCTCATGCGCCCGGCCCTCAAGCGCAGAGACGGAATCGGCGGTGACAACGGGGGCGGGCGGTGGCGGGAAGCTCATGCCCCAGAAGCGTGAGCCCTTTTTCGCCGCTTCCGCGCGGGTTGAAACCGGCACATAGCGCGGCTGATATTCGACTCCGACGCTGCCGGCCCAATCGCTCCATTTGAAGCTGTTGATCGATGGTGAAGTGCTGACGGCGACCCACGGCACGCGGAAGGCATCGGCAAGGATTGCACCATGCATGGATTCAGCCACGATGAATTCCGATTGGGCAATGGCGCGGATGACCGCTTTTGCCTCGCCGCGCGGGTCGAGATAGGTGAGTCCTGCCGGTTCACAGACGGCTTCCCACATGCCGAATTCCGCCGATTCCCAATGGGGGACGAAAGTCTTCTTGTGGAGCTTTGGCAGCCCTTTGAAATCAGGCATCTCGGTGACCATCACGGCGGGATCGACAATGCCTTTTTCGGGAGCGAGCCCCAACTTGGCGGCGGTTTTTTCGCCGCGCACACACCGGATATCCCAGAACTCGGTGCTGGTATCCGGCACCGCGCCATAACCATAGCCGCTGCCGATCACCAGCTTGCGCTGCTTGGCGGGCAAAAGAACGTCGTTGAGCACCGTTCCGACGCCCACGAGCATGACATCGTCATGCACATCGCGCAGGCCCGGAAGCAGAAAATCCCACAGCCACAGGTTGAGATCGTCACCGAAATTTCCGTGATGAGATTCCCAGTGGTAAGGTTTCATGAGGTCACTCCTGGGTGAAAAACATATAAATTGTTGCGGGCGAAAATTCGCTCATCTGGATCGGACGATTTTTCCGGCGCCGAGTTCGAAAGCGGCGCGCAGCAGTGCCGGATCGCGCATTGCCCATTTCAGGAGCAAACCGAATTCGGGAGCCTTGCGCCGTTTCAGGTTGCCAGCCTGGCTCCAGAGAGCCTGTTTGCGCGCCGTGTTTTTATAGGAAGCGATGGACGCCACATCGGCCGGCCGGCGAGAAAAACGTCCCTCCAGCGTATCGAGCGCCACCCAGGTATTGAACTGCTGGCGCAGGAATTCCGGCGACGTATTGTCGATGCTGTGGAAGATATTGACGCCCATGCCGCGCATCGCGCCGGCGTCGTCACAGAGCAGTGTCCGCTTCGATGCAAGGATGGAATCGCAGAAAAACAGCACGTCTTCCGCCGCCAGTCTGAGCGCCGGATCGAAACGGATCTTCTCGAAAAGAGGACGACCGATCACCATGCAGGAGAGATGCAGGAAGCTCCAGTTCCGCAGCATGACGCTTGCGAGATCCGGCAGTTCGATCACCAGCGGCTTCTCCGAAAGCCGTGCCGCACCCTCATTCTTCTCCAGCTCGGAAATGGCGAAATGATAATAAAATTCGTCACTTGCCTGCATGGACGCCCAGTAGCACTCGCCGCCATAGGTCGTGAGCGCAAAGGCCGCATTCCGCAGATGATCGGGCGTCCAGATGTCGTCGGAATCAAGAAAGGCAACGTAGTCGGTGCCGTCAGGCACATTGTCCAGACCGGTGTTGCGGGCGCCGCCCGGGCCGGCATTGGCCTGCTTAATGACAAGAATCCGGTCTTTCTGTTCCTGCGAAAGTTCCGCAAGTTCCTGATCGATCGGGTATGGCGATTCGTCATCGACGATGACAAGATCGAAGTCCTGGTAAGTCTGCGCAAAAACCGATGCGAGTGCACGTCCCAGGACACCGTGCTGCTTTTGATAGTAGGGAATGACGACAGTAAATCTTGCCATTGTTTCGCCCCTTGCGTTGATCAAGAAGTGTCGGGCCCGATCCTAAAAGCGGCCCCGATGGTATCGGCAACTCCCAACCGGCTTCCTCCCGCCGGCCTCCAGAAACAGGATGCTTGTATGCCCCCAGCGCCAAATGTAAAGACCATCACCACGAATGTCGGCTGGAGCGTTTTATCAAAAACAGGGACATTCGGGCTTAAATTTGTCACGGTCCCTATTCTTGCAAGGCTGCTTTCCCCGGAGGAATTCGGGGTGGTAGCGGTAGGACTAACGGTTGTACAGTTCCTGACCATGATTGCTGGCGCGGGGCTCACCTCCGCTCTCATCGTTGAGAAGGAAGAGGATATGGAAACGATCCATACCGTCTTCTGGGCTAATCTGGCGATCTCCTGCACCATGGCAGCCGTGCTCTACATCTGGGCGGAATTTTTCGGCGGACTGCTGGGGGCGGTGGAAAGCGCATACCTGCTGCGCATCATGGCCTTCCTCATTCCATTGCAGCTTGCCGGCGATGTCGCCTATTCGCTGCTGGCGCGACGGATGAACTTCAGCAAGGATGCGCTATGGAGCATGGCCTCGGAGAGCATCGCAGCGATTGTCGCGGTCGCGCTCGCCTTCATGGGGTTCGGCGTCTGGGCGCTTATCATCCAGCTTTTTGCCGCAGCTCTCATCCGTCTTGTCGGGCTTTATGCGGTTTCCCGCTATTGCCCGCGTTTCGTCATGAAGCCACGCCGGCTGGTGCCGCTTCTCGGCTTCAGTTCGGGGCTGATGGGCTCGGAAATCGCCAATTTTGTCACATTCCAGTCGCCGATGGTGGTCATTGCCCGTCACCTGGGTCTGGCGGATGCCGGCGCCTATTCCGCCTCCAACCGTTTCGCCAGCATTCCCAACCAGGTGGTTTTATCCGCCGTCATGGGGGTTCTGTTTCCCGCCTTCAGCCGCATGATGGACGACCCGCAGCGCCGTCGTGATGCGTTGATGTTCAGCACGCAGGTGCTGACCGTACTGCTCGCGCCCATGATGTTCGGTCTCTGGGCCGTGGCCGAGCCGGCCATGCTTGTCATCTTCGGCCAGAACTGGGCCTATGCCTGGCCTGTCCTCGGGCTCCTCGCCCTGTCCAAGGCCATTCTCACACCGTGCAGCACCTTCATCCCGTATCTGAAGGGTGCTGGTTACGGCCGCGTACTGTTCTGGTCGGCGACGATCCGCGCCATCGTCACCACGGTGGCAGTGTGGCTCGCGGCACTTTATGGTACGCTGATAGACGCCATGGTCTGGCTTTGCATCGTCAACGCGGTCACACTGGTCGCTTACTCCTGGGCCGTGTTCAAGGCTAGCGACACGCCTTTCTTCCGGGGCCTTTATGTCAGCAGTCGACCGATGATAGCCGCTTTCGTGATGGCCGTTGCGGTGCGCTATCTGCTTCACCTTCTCGCCGATCGCATTCCCAATGCCACCCTTCAGGTTCTTATCGGTGCTGCCGTGGGCGGCGCCATCTATGCAATACTGATCCTGCTGACTGAACGTGCCCTGCTGGGAAAAATCCTGGGCATGGTCAAATCACGGCGCATGCCAAATACCGCAACTCAAGGTTAGAAATGTCACAGAAAAATGCGCCTCATTTCTGCCGTTAAGGGGCCTTGCCACGGTGATTTTTCTCGCCGTGGCAAGGTGGGTTCGGCGCTCTTTTTGCAGCGCAACATCACGGCAAATGACAAATTCGCACGCTTCAGAGATTTTTAATGAAGCGTGAGTTTAGATAAAATTCATTTATTTCAATCGTTTAATTTTTTCACGCGATAGAAACTGTGCTGACGCCAGACATTCACCCGCAAAATCTAATCTTGTGTTTTTCCCGCGTCGCCACATTTTATCCCAAAGTCGAAACCAGACTTCCCAGTGCGGGCTTAAGTTCGCTCTGGTTGCAACGCGGCGTGGGGAGACGCCGCCCAATAGGGGTGACTGATGTGACTGTCGATCAGAACCTATCCTCCCGTATCAACTTGATGCGCATATTGCTGATTTCAGGAATCGTGTTCGTGCATGTGCCGCACAATGCCGAAACCAGCCCCTTTCTTGGCCTTTACGGCTTTTTCGACTGGCTGCGGGTTTTCCTGGGCGACGCGCTGTTTCGCATCGGCGTGCCCTGTCTCAGCGCCATTTCCGGTTATCTGCTGTTTCGCCGCGGCATGAGCGCTTTCGATTATCCGGCGACGATCCGCTCCAAGACGAAAACCGTGCTGCTGCCATTCCTCTTGTGGAATGGCGCACTGTTTGCCGCCGTGCTGCTGATCCAGCTGTTCGAGGTTGGCGTCGGATATTTTCCCGACCTATGGAACGCCAGCCCGCGCGAAATACTCAGCCATGGTACGGCGCTGGAAGAGCTGCCGGTGAATGTGCCGCTTTATTTCCTGCGCGACCTTTTTGTCTGCATTCTGCTGTCGCCTGTGCTCGCATTTCTGATGCGCCGCTTTGCGCTGCCGACGCTCGTAATCCTGCTGATCGTCACGGCCATGCCGGACCTGAAGATCTTCATTGTCCAGAAAAAATCCATCCTCTTCAGCTTTTCGCTCGGCATCGCGCTTGCCCTGCACCGGGTCGACGTCAAGGCACTTGATCCTTATGCCCTGCCGATCATGTTGTTGACATTTGCCGCGTCGGCCATTCTCGCCACAGGTCTCTATTTTACTGGCCCTGAATTCACATTCTGGCTGAATATGTCGCGCAATCTGCTCGCGGTCTTCGGCGCGCTCGGCTTCTGGGTGTCTTCATCGATCTTGATCCGCAGCCGGCTTGGTCAGAGGCTCGCCGAGACCGGCAGTCTCAGCTTCTGGATATTCTGCGCCCATTACCCGCTGCTGGTCATCATGTGGATGGTCTGGAACAAGGGCGGGCCGGATTTCTATCCCGCTTTCTACATCAGCGCGACGCTTTGCGCCTTCGTCATTTTGGTGATCAGCAATGCCCAGACCCGCAAATACCTGCCGGCCGTCTATGCCGTATTGACCGGAAGCCGCAGCGGCAAAGGCAAGGCAAAGGCCGAATTCGCGGCCAAACGGGCTTCCACGATAGGCCCACCCACATCCGAAACACTTTATTCGCAACGACAGAGGTGAACCAATGACAACATTTGTCACCCGCGTTCAGACACGCATTCTTCTTGCCGCCGCCCTCACTGCAACGGCATTCACGGCCCCCGTCAAAGCCCAAGAGGGCAATGGCACGTCCTTCATGGAGAATTTCGACCAGATGGACAGAAGCTTCTGGTACGTTTCTGACGGCTGGAACAACGGCGCGCACCAGAACTGCACCTGGTCGAAGAAGCTGGCAACGGTGGAGAACGGCCAGCTGACGCTGGGCTTCGAGGAAGCCAAGGCCGGCGACCGCAACTTCGCCTGCGGTGAAATCCAGACCAAGGGCCGTTATCGTTACGGCACCTATGAAGCGCGCATGAAGGCCGCCACCGGCCCTGGCCTGAACTCCGCCTTCTTCACCTATATCGGCCCGACCGACAAAAAACCGCACGACGAAATCGACTTTGAGGTTCTTGGCAAAAATACCGGTCAGGTGCAGCTCAACCAATATGTGTCCGCCAAGGGCGGCAATGAGAAGCTGGTGCCGGTGGAAGGCGGGGCCGATGCCGGCTTCAACGACTATGCCTTCGTCTGGGAACCGCAGCGCCTGCGTTATTACGTCAACGGCAAGCTTGTTCATGAGGTGACGGACGCGACGAAAATTCCGCAGAACGCTCAGAAAATCTTCTTCAGCCTGTGGGGAACCGACACGCTGAAGGACTGGATGGGCAAGTTTGCTTATGCCGGGCCATCGCAGATGGTCGTTGACCGCTTCGCCTTCACCGCGCTCGGCGATAAATGCCAGTTCCCGGAAAGCATCGCCTGCGCTCTGAATTGACCGATTTTTTTGAACCAAATCCTGTGCTGCGGCGTCTTTGACCCGCGAACCGACCGGAACCCTGCATGATCCATATTCTCTATCTCGCGCATGATCTGTCAGACCCCGCCATTCGTCGGCGGGTGCTGACGCTGCTTGCAGGCGGGGCGCGGGTCACGCTGGCCGGTTTCCGGCGCGGGCAGAACCGGCTGGCGGAAATCGAGGGCGTCGTGCCCGTCGTGCTCGGAGAGACCGCCGACGGGCAGTTTCTGCAGCGCATGGCGGCGGTTGCAAAAGCCAGCCTTTCTCTTGGAAAGGTCCTGAGCGGCATCCCGACACCCGACGTCATTCTTGCCAGAAACCTCGAAATGCTGGCTCTGGCAAAGCGCGCCATGTCGATCTATTCCAGCCGCCCGGCGCTGGTTTACGAATGTCTCGATATTCACCGCCTGCTGCTCAACGAAGGCAAGCCCGGACAGATGCTGAATGCCGCGCAGCGTTATTTCGCACGCGACGCAAAGCTTCTGGTTACAAGCTCCCCGGCATTCGTGGAGCATTATTTCAAGCCCGTGTCGGGCCTCGACCTTCCTGTCCTGTTGCAGGAAAACAAGGTGCTGGCGCTCGACGACACCGTTGCCGCCACGCCAAGACCACGGGCGCCCGCGCCCGGCGAACCATGGAAAATCGGCTGGTTCGGCGCGCTTCGCTGCCGCAAATCGCTTGAAATTCTCGCTGAGTTCGCTCGCCGCATGGAAGGCAGGGTCGAAATCATCCTGCGTGGCCGGCCGGCCTATTCGGAGTTTGCTGATTTCGATGGCTTCGTGGCGGCTGCTCCACATGTGCATTTCCACGGACCTTATAAAAACCCCGAGGACCTAGCCGCGATCTACAGCGAGGTGCAATTCACCTGGGCGATCGACTTTTTCGAGGAAGGCCAGAATTCCAGCTGGCTGCTGCCCAACCGGCTTTACGAGGGCTGCCTTTACGGCACTCTGCCGATTGCACTTTCCGGCACGGAAACGGCTCGCTTCATTGAAAAACGCAATATCGGCTTCGTGCTGCAACAGGCGGGCGCTGACGATCTTGCCGCCCTCTTCAACCGGATGACCCCGCAAACCTATGCGGATGCCTTCCACACCCTGTCGGCAACAGACAGGAAACAATGGCTGACCGACCGCGACGATTGCCGTCTGCTGGTGCAGCAATTGTCCTCACTCGCCAAATCCGCTTCCGGCCACGCCCGTGAAGCGCAGTTTTCACCCGTGTAGTGCGTAGGGGGCAAATTATGGAAGGTCCAGGTCATTCCGGCATCAGAACGCTGATCGTCATACCCTGCCTCAATGAGGCGAAGACGATCGAGGGGCTGCTCGTCAAATTCACCGGCGCGATGCAGGGGCGCCTGTTCCGCATCGTGGTTGCCGATGGCGGCAGCACGGATGGAACCCGCGATATCGTTTCCGCCTTTGCGGCGGCGGATGACCGCGTGACGCTTCTCGCCAATCCGAAGCGCATCCAGAGCGCCGGCATCAATCTCGCCGTCGCCACCTTCGGCGAGGATTTCGATTATCTCATCCGGATCGACGCCCACGGCGATTATCCCGATGATTATTGCCAGCGGCTGATCGAGGATGCGGAACGGACGGGTGCGGACTCCGTTGTCGTTGCGATGGATACGGTCGGCCACGGCCTGTTCCAGAAGGCGACTGCCATTGCCCAGAATTCCAAGCTCGGCAATGGCGGTTCCAAGCACCGCGAAGGCGCAAAAGGCCACTGGATCGACCACGGCCACCACGCGCTGATGCGGATCGCAGCTTTCGATGCGGTAGGCGGTTATGATGAGAGCTTCAGCCACAACGAGGATGCGGAGCTGGATTTCCGGCTGCGCAAATCCGGGTTCCGCATCTGGATGACCGACAAGACCCGCATGACCTATTATCCGCGCGCCAGCGTCATGCCGCTCTTCAAGCAATATCTCGCCTATGGCCGCGGCCGGGCGAAGAACCTGTTGAAACATCGCTCAATCCCGAAAATCCGCCAGATGATTCCGCTCGCCGTGCTGCCGGTCTTCATCTTCGCGCTGCTGTCGCTGGTGCATTGGGCAGCCCTTATTCCGCTCGGCCTCTGGATTGCCGCATGTGTGGGTTATGGCTTGTGGATGGCAATAGGTCAGAAAAATCCATACGGCCCGCTCGCCGCTTTTTCGGCAATGGTGATGCATCTGGCCTGGTCCACCGGCTTCTGGCTGGAACTCCTGAAATTCCGGGGAAGAAAGGCTGTCTCATGACCGACAACACCGTCACCGGCACGCAATATCTCAAGACCGTCGATATCGGCATCTGCACCTACAGACGCCCGGCGCTTGTCGCCACACTTCTGTCACTCTTCGAGCTGGATGTGCCTGAAGGCGTGAAAGTTAGGCTGATTGTCGCCGATAATGACGAGGAGCCCAGCGCAAAGGCAAGCGTCGATCGCCTGCGCGAAACCGCCCCCTTCGAGATCACCTATGTGCATTGCCCGAAATCTAATATTTCGATTGCCCGCAATGCCTGCCTGTCGGAATGCAAGGCGGATTATCTCGCCTTTATCGATGACGACGAAACGGCGCCGCCACACTGGCTGGCCGCGCTTCTGGAAAAGGCCGACGAGACCGGTGCAGAAACCGTTCTCGGCCCCGTCACTGCGGTTTACCGGGACAACGCGCCGGGCTGGATGAAACGCGGAGATTTCCACTCGACCGTTCCCGTCTGGGTCAATGGCGAGATCATCACCGGTTATACCTGCAACACGCTGCTCAGGATGGAAGCGCCATCGGTAAAGGGCCGGCGCTTCGCGCTGGCGCTTGGCCAGAGCGGCGGCGAAGACACACATTTCTTCTCGCATCTCCACGCCGCCGGCGGCCGTATCGTCTTTTCGGAAGACGCTGTCTTGTCGGAGCCGGTTCCGGAAAATCGGGCAAGCTTTCTATGGCTTGCCAAGCGCCGGTTCCGTTCCGGCCAGACCCATGGACGGGTGCTGGCTGAAAAGAAACCCGGTGCGCGCCGCGTCGTCCAGGTGGTGAAAGCTGGTTCGAAAGTGCTTTATTGCGCTCTTTTTGCCGCCTTGAGCGGTTTCAATGCCGTACGCCGCAACCGCTATGCGTTGCGAGGCGCGCTGCATATGGGTTCGATGAGCGGCGCCTTCGGTGTGCGCGAAATCCGGCAATATGGTGCCGTGGAGGCGACCTGATGGAAAACCTCACCTCTCCGCCAGACATCAGCTTCGTTATCGCCGCCTATAATGCCGCCGATACGATTGAGGCCGCGGTTCAAAGCGCGCTCGATCAGCAGGGCGTGACGCTGGAAGTAATCGTCGTCGACGACCGCTCCGCAGACGATACCATTCCCTTCGTTGAAGCGATCGCCGCAATCGATCCGCGCGTGCGGCTGCTTGCGCTCGAACAAAACCGCGGTCCAGGCGGCGCCCGCAACGCCGGCATCGAGGCCGCGACGGGGCGCTGGATCGCCGTGCTCGACTCCGACGATGTCATCCGCCCGGAGCGCTCCGCCTGCATGATGTGCCGGGCAGAAGCCGCCAACGCTGACATCGCTGTCGATAATCTCGATGTCGTCTACACCGATGGCCGGCCGATGGAGACGATGTTTCCCGAAGAGTTTCTGGAGGAACGGCCTGTTCTCACGCTGGAGGACTTCATTTCCTCCAACATCCTGTTCCGCTCCACCTTTAACTTCGGCTACATGAAACCGATGTTCCGGCGCGATTTCCTTAATAACGAAGCACTGCGCTTCCGTGAGGATATCCGCATCGGCGAAGACTATATTCTTCTCGCCTCGGCGCTTGCCGCTGGCGGCCTCTGCGTCATCGAACCGAAGCCGGGTTACATCTACAATATCCGCGAAGGTTCGATTTCCCGCGTCCTCGAACTTCATCACGTCGAAGCGATGATGCGAGCGGACGAAGAATTTCTGAGCCACTACACCTTGCTGCCGGCCGCCATGGACGCGCAGCAGGCGAGAGCCCGCAGCCTGCGGCTGGCGCATAATTTTTTGACTTTGGTGGACAACATCAAGCGCCGCTCGGTACTCGGCGCCTTGAAGACCACAATCCGAGATCCTGCCGTGCTGGGGCACCTGAGAATGCCGATTGCAGTGCGGCTGAGGAGGCTGCGGGACGCCGTGTTTGCGCCCGCAGCGAATACAGGGGTGAAAAGGCAGATTTCGTGAAATTTGCGCGCGGACCATGTCTGCGCGGGGACTGGGGACAGATCAAACCTTGATGAAGGAGAACGCGATGGACCTGAAGAGAACTGTCAGAAAAGCCGTCATTCCGGTAGCCGGCAACGGCACGCGGTTTTTGCCCGCCACCAAGGCGATGCCAAAGGAAATGCTGACGATCGTCGACCGGCCGGTCGTTCAATATGCCGTGGATGAAGCCATGCAGGCCGGCATTGAGCACATTATTTTCGTCACGAGCCGCAACAAGACCGCCATCGAAGACTATTTCGACAGCGCACCTGAACTCATCAACACGCTGACCCGCTCCGGCAAGACCGTGCAGGTGCTGCAGCTGGAAAAGATGCTGCCGGTTGCCGGCACCGTCAGCTATACCCGCCAGCAGGTGCCGCTTGGCCTCGGCCATGCCGTCTGGTGTGCGCGTGAGCTGGTCGGCAAGGAGCCTTTTGCGCTGCTGCTGCCTGACATGGTCTCCTATGGCGCGCGCGGCTGCATTGCCGGACTGATGGAGCTTTACGATGAAGTCGGCGGCAATATTCTCGGTGTCGAGGAATGCCTGCCGGAAGAAGTTTCGTCCTATGGCGTCGTCGGCGTCGGCCAGAAGGTCAATCACGGCTTCGCCGTGACCGAAATGGTCGAAAAGCCGGAACCATCCAAGGCGCCTTCGAATTATTACCTGAATGGCCGTTATATTCTGCAGCCGGAAATATTCGATATTCTCGCCAAGCAGGAGCGCGGCGCGGGCAACGAAATCCAGCTGACCGACGGCATGAAGCGGCTCGCCGAAAAGCAGGCCTTCCATGCGCAGAAATATAGCGGCCGCACCTTTGACTGTGGCAGCAAGCAGGGCTTCATCGCCGCCAACGTCGCCTTCTCGCTGCTGCGCGCCGACATGGAAGCGCAGGTTCTCGCTTCGGTGAAGGAACTGGTGGCAAACCACGAAAGCCGCGTGCAGGCGGCCTGACTTTCATCGCGCCGCCGGGGGAGGCGGCCGGCGCACCAATAACGGGAGGCGGGAAGGCGAGAGTTGCTCGGCTTCCCGCGTACCATTTTTAATTCACAAGGTAGGTCCATGCACCACAAGACCTTTAAATCCAATATCGGTTTTCCGGAATCCGGCAAGGATTCCGACACGTTCATCGACCTCGACCGCCTGTGGGCCGCCGTGGTGCGCCGTGCCAACGTCATTGCCGCCTCCGTCATTGCCGCCGTAGTTTTGGCCGGACTTTACCTGGTGCTTGCGACCCCCGTTTATACGGCGATGACGCAGGTGCTGCTCGATGAAAGCCTCTCCCGTTATGCGGAAGAGGAATCGCCTGTGCCCGCTGCCCAGATCGTCGACAACCGCATTGCCAGCGCCGTGGAAATCCTCAAATCCAAGGAAATGGCGCTGACCGTGGTGGACAAGGCCAAGCTTGACGAGAACGACACCATCGTCAATCCGCCGATGTCGCCAGTCGAGCTCGTCAAATCCTCCGTGCGCGGTATCCTCGATCTCGTCCTGCCGGGCGATCCGCCGGTCTCCGAAGCCGCAATCCGCGCCGGACGCCGCGAAAAGGCCGCTGCCGTGCTGCAGCAGTCGCTGACTGTGGAGCGGGTCGGTCGCAGTTCCGTCATCGCAATCTCCACCCGTTCGACTGACCGCCAGCTGGCCGCACACATCGCCAAGACCTACGCGCAGGCCTATCTCACCGAGCAGCTGAACGCCAATTTCGACGCCAGCGAGCGGGCATCTGTCTGGTTGCAGGAACGCCTGACCGACCTTAACCAGCGCGCCCAGGCGGCAGAGCTTGCGGTGCAGAAATTCAGGTCCGACAACAATATCGTGTCCTCGCGCGGCGAACTGATGTCGGAAGGCCAGCTTGCCGATCTCAATGGCCAGCTGATTGCGGCACAGGCGGATGCCGCGACGGCCTCCGCCCGTTACAATCAGTATAAATCCATCATCGACCGCGGCCCGGAAACGGCCGTCGACAACGCCGTCGTCTCGGCCCGGGACACCGACAATTCCGTTATTCAGGATCTGCGCAAGCGCTACATCACCATTTCCGACCGGCAACGGGGCATTGTGCAGCAGTTCGGAGCAGACCATCCGCAGGCAGCCGCGCTGGACGCCGAGAAAAAAGAAGTGGCGCAGCAGATCTTCCAGGAACTGCAGCAGCTGACCGGCAGCTTCAAGAACGAATACGACGTCGCCAATTCGCGCGTACAGTCGTTGCGCGACAGTATCGACAAGGTGGCTGGCCGTAATTCGGAAGCCAATATCACCATGGTGCAGCTACGCGAGCTCGAACAGCGGGCGACGGCCCTGCGCACCCTCTACCAGTCCTATCTCGGACGCTTCGAAGAGGCTTCGCAGAAGCAGTCGCTGCCGATCGCCAAAGCCCGCATCATCTCCGAGGCTGGTCTTCCCACATCGCCTTCCAGCCCGAAAAAGACCATGACAATGGCGCTTTCGGTCGTACTGGGCCTGATGCTGGGTGGGGGCATTGCGGCACTTCTCGAATTCCGCGACCGCTTCTTCCACACCGGCAACGATGTGCGTGATAACCTGCGCATGCGCTTTCTCGGCTACCTCCCCTTCATCGGCGAAAGGGGTGTGGAAAACGCCAAGACCGGAAACAGCGCCGCAACCCCCGGCGGCGAGAATGCCACGCTTGAGGACAGCGGCCAGGTTTCGTTCCAGAAAATGCTGCGCCTTGCCGTTGACAGTCCGCGCTCCAGTTTCGCGGAAACGCTGCGCAACGTGAAACTGACGGCCGATGTCGTTATTCAGGAGCGCCAGTGCCGGGTCATCGGCGTCATTTCCTGCCTGCCGAATGAGGGCAAATCGGTCGTTGCGCTCAACCTCGCGGGCCTGATCGCCTCCACCGGCAAGCGCACGCTTGTGGTGGATGCCGACATCCGCAATCCGGGTCTCAGCCGCATGCTGACCACGCGCCAATCCGCCGGTCTGGTGGAGGTCGTGCTTGACGAGGTGCCGTGGACGCAGGCGGTGAAAGTGGACACGCGCACCAAGATGGGCATTCTGCCGGTTTCGACCAGCAACCAGTTCGCCCATTCAAGCGAATTGCTCTCCTCTTCCGGCATGCGCAAGTTTATCGACTCGGCTCGCGAGGCCTGCGACTACATCATCGTTGACCTTGCACCCGTTGTGCCCGTCATCGACGCCAAGGCCTTTGCGCCGCAGGTGGACGGCTTCGTCTTCGTCACCGAATGGGGCAAGACACCGATCCAGATGGTGCAGAACCTGATGGCCAACGAACCGCAGATCGCCAACAAGACGCTCGGCATCGTGCTCAACAAGACGGACATGACGGAACTGCAGCGTTATGCCGGACCTGGCGGTTCGGAGCATTACCACGAGTCGTTCTCGGCCTATTACGGCGATGCAAAGCCGCCGGTGAAAGAAGATGCGTAGTGGCAGAGATTTAACAGGCCGGTTGCATCCACACTCCGTCACTCCGGCCCCCGAGCCGGAGTCCAGCCAGCCCAAGTCCTTGAGCTGAAAGAAGTCTTGGCGCCGCGCAGACGCGCGGCGGCTGGATACCGGATCTAGTCCGGCATGGCGGAAGAATCACAAATTCCCCCATTCCACCCATGGCATTACCCGCCGAAATTGCGCATTGATGGCGTCACGCAAAAATCGCAAGCAGGACCAATGCCATGTCTTCACCAATCGCCTTTGTTTCACGGATGAATGCAGAGACGGAGGCCGTTTGGAAACAGGCGCTGCGCGCCGCCATGCCGGAGGAGGAGATCCTCTCCTTTTCCGAATTGACGGATGAGCAGCGGCGGGCAGTGGAATTTGCCATTGTCGCCAATCCCGATCCGGCCGATATCGCCGCTCTTCCGGGCCTCTCATGGATCCACAGCCTGTGGGCGGGCGTGGAGCGGCTGGTGCTGGAACTGGGCAGCAAGGCTCCCCCCATCGTTCGGCTGAAGGACCCGGAACTTTCCCGCGTCATGGCCGAAGCGGTGCTGGCATGGACCTATTATCTGCAGCGTGACATGCCCGCCTATCGCGAAAATCAGCGAAAGGCGCTCTGGCAGGAACTGGATTACCGCCACCCCGGCGAGATGACCATCGGTCTCCTGGGGCTCGGAGCACTCGGCGCGGCCGCGGCGGAGCGCCTTATCCATGCCGGCTTCAACGTCGCAGGATGGAGCCGTTCGGCCAAAACAATCGAAGGCGTGGAAACGTTGACCGGCGATGCAGGGCTTCAGGCATTGCTGGAAAAAAGCGACATTCTCATCTGCCTTGTGCCGCTTACCGATGCGACGCGCGGTCTTCTCGATGCCCGCCGTCTCGCCGCAATGAAACAGGGCGCGTCAGTCATCAATTTCGCCCGCGGCGCCGTCATCGTCGCCGATGCGTTGATCGCGGCGCTCGATTCCGGCAAGCTCTCGCATGCCGTCCTCGATGTCTTCGAACACGAGCCACTCCCTGCGGCTTCGCCATTTTGGCAGCACCCCAAAGTTACCGTCCTGCCGCATATTTCCGCGCCGACAAGCCGGGAGAGTTCGGCGCAGATCGTGGCCGGCAACGTCCGCACATGGCGGGAAACAGGCAAGCTGCCGGAAACCGTCGACATGGACCGCGGTTACTGAACCGGCGCCAAGGCGGCCTATTCGGCCGCCACCGGCCTGGCCGTATGGGCCTTTTCTACGGCGGCAATGATCTGCTGTTCATCGTAGGGCTTGGTGAGCAGGACTGCGCTTTCCGGCGCCCCCTCCGGCAGATGGCTGTCGCCCGTCGCAAAGACGATGGCAAGACCCGGCCTGCGGCGCAGGGCCTCCACCGCCAGTTCACCGCCCTTCATGTCCGGCAGGCCGATATCTGTAACGAGAACGTCGATCTGCTCCGATTCGATAACCTTCAGCGCCTGCGCCGCGTTGCCAGCCTCAACAACGGCAAAGCCGCTCTCCGAAAGCATCTCCATGGAATTCATCCGGATCAGCTCGTCATCCTCGACCAGAAGAACCTGGATTGACCGCTCCCGGTTGTCGACCGCCATGGCGGGTTCGGGGATTTTCGAAGAACCAGGCCGCGCCCTCGACAGCGAAACCTGCTTGCGGTTGGCTATGACGTGGCGGATGCGCCGCGCCAGCGCTTCACGCGTATAGGGTTTGGATAGCAGTTCCACACCTGCATCCAGCTTGCCGCCATGCACGATGGAGTTTTCGGTGTAACCCGAGGTGAAAAGAACGGCGAGATTGGGCAACCGCTCCTGTGCGCGACGCGCCATTTCCCGGCTTTTCAAGGGGCCTGGCATCACGACGTCGGTGAAGATGACATCGATCGGAATTCCGCTTTCCACCACCGTCAAACCCGCCTGTGCGTCGCGTGCGGTCAGCACCCTGTAACCGAGATCGCTCAGAGTTTCGACGACCGTACCGCGCACTTCTTCATCGTCCTCAACCACGAGGATCGTCTCCGTCCCACCTTCGACAGGGCCGTTATGCACCACAACCTCCCTGTCCTCATCGGCTGCGGAACGCGGCAGATACATTTTCACCGTGGTGCCCTGCCCCACCTCGCTATAGATGTTCACATGCCCGCTGGACTGTTTGGCGAAACCATAGACCATGGAAAGGCCAAGGCCCGTGCCCTTGCCCTCGGGCTTGGTCGAGAAGAACGGTTCGAAGACCTTTTCGAGTATCTCCGGCGACATGCCCGAACCCGTATCGGTGACCGCGAGCATCACATATTGCCCGGCCGTGACCTCGGAATGTTTGCGGGCGTAATCGCGGTCGAGAACAGCATTGGCTACCTCGATGGTGAGCTTTCCGTGCCCTTCCATGGCATCGCGCGCGTTGATCGCGAGATTGAGAAGCGCGTTTTCCACCTGGTTGGGGTCGGCGTAGGTGTTCCAGAGGCCACCTGACGTGATGACCTCCACCTCGATCGCCTCACCAAGCGAGCGGCGAAGCAGGTCATCCATGCCGGTTACGAAACGGGCAATATTGATGACCCGCGGCTCCAGCGCCTGACGGCGGCCGAAGGCCAGAAGCTGGCTCGCGAGCTTCGCGCCACGTTGGACGCCCGCGAGCGCATTCTCCAGCCGGCGCTCCGCACGTTCATTGCCGATCACATCTTTCGACAGCAATTGCAGATTGCCGGCGATCACCTGCAGTAGATTGTTGAAATCATGCGCCACACCACCGGTCAGCTGACCGATCGATTCCATTTTCTGCGCCTGCTGAAGGGCCTTTTCGGTCTGACGGCGCTCCGCCATTTCAGCTTCGACCCGGGCTTCCAGCCCCTCATTCAGTTGCCGGAGCTGCTCTTCCGCCCGGATGCGATGGCGAATTTCACGCTCAAGGTTGCTCGCATGTTCCTTGAGGGTATCTTCGGCACACCGCTGCTCGGTGATGTCGGTGTGAACGCCGACCCATTCGGCAATAGCACCTGACTTGTCGAAAATCGGCACGCCGCGGATCGCGAAAGTACGATAGACATCGTCATGTCTGCGCACGCGATGTTCCCAGATATAGGTCGATTTTTCCGCGACCGCCTTGTTCCAGCTATCGACTGAACCCTGCCTGTCTTCCGGATGAACGGCGTCCGCCCAGCCAAAGCCCTGATATTCTTCGGGCGTCTGGCCCGTCAACGCCGCCCATGCCGGCTGCTCACCCAGCATCCTGCCTTCGGCACTGTTGGTCCACAGCACACCGTGCACGGCCTCCACCGCCGCGCGGAAACGGTTGTTGCTGATGAGGATTTCCTGCTCCGAGCGCTTCCGCTCTTCGATATCGATGATCAGGACATAGATGCCGTCGACGGAGCCGTCGGCAATGTAGCGCGGAACATACCGGATTTCAGCGGCGCGCTTGGTGCCATCCGGTCTGCTGATGACGGTATCCGAAACGATCTTCTCACCGGCAAGCGCCCGGTCGAGATAGGCCTTTCGCGCATCGAAAAATGCCTCGCCGACAATCTCGGGAACGCTGCGGCCGATGACGTCTTCACCACTTCGGCCGAACCATTCGAGATAACCGTCATTGGCAAATTTATAGATGTAATCGCGATCGACATATCCGACCAGAATGGGCAGGGCGTTGGTGAGCCGGCTCAATTCCTTGCGGCTCTGCTCCATAGCCTCAACGGCTTTCACCTTGTCGGTATTTTCGAGCACGGTGCACAATACGCCATCAACCGTGCCACCTTCATTATAGATCGGCGTGTAAAATAGGTCGAAGATCACCTCTTCCGGTATGCCATGTCGCATAAGCGTCATTGGCTGGTCGCGATAGGCCAACACTTCACCGCGAAAACCGGCTTCGAGAATGCGGCTGTTCCAGTCCCAGATTTCCGGCCAGATGCCGGGCACCGTGCCGCCCAGCGCCTGCGGATGGTAATTACCGGCGATCTCCGCATAACCGTCATTGTAGATCATCACATGATCGCGGCCCCACATCAGCACCTGCGGAATAGGTGAATTGACGACGGAATTGGCTTTTTGCCTCAGATTTTGCGGCCAGTCGCAAATCGAACCAAGCGATGTCTTCGACCAGTCGAAGCGGCGCACAAGCTCACCCGTTTCACCGCCGCCGATGGGCCATACCGGGGCAGCACGAAGATTGGTCATTCAAAATCACCACAAAAATCGAGAAGAAATCTCCCGTAATACAGAACGGGATAAAAGTCCAAGAGAACAGAAACTTCTCCTGATTGTTCCCGGACTTTTCAAAAAAATGAAAAAGTTCCCTCGCTTGTGAAATATCGTTGATGCGCCGCTAAACAACTATATGTTTCAATATCTTAATTCCGAAATTTTCGCTAATATGGCCCTGCGATCGCGCCTTCGTCCGGCGAATGGCATCCTCAATACGCCAGAAATTGCCGCAAACGGGATGGCGACAAAAGATTTATTAAGCCTCAATAAGGGTGCTGGCGGTCGCGGTGCCGTCAGCGCCCGGGTCATCGCCACACCGCGACCAGAGGGAACAACAATGAAAATACTTTTGGGTGCCACAATTCTTTCCGCCGGCTTCGCCTTTTCAGGCAGCGCAGCCTATGCCGCCGACTGTGGAAACGTAACAATCGCCAGCATGAACTGGCAATCCGCTGAAGTTGCCGCCAACCTGGACAAATTCATTCTCGAAAAAGGCTATGGCTGCTCCGCCGAAATCGTTACCGGCGATACGGTGCCGACACTGACCTCCATGGCCGAAAAAGGCCAGCCGGATATCGCACCTGAGGCCTGGGTCAGCCTGCAGCCGGAAATCGTCAAGCAGGGTCTGGAAGGCGGCAAAGTGGTCGCGGCCGCAAAAATCCTTTCCGATGGCGCTGTTCAGGGCTGGTGGATTCCGAAATACGTCGCTGAAGCCAACCCCGATCTCAAAACGATTCCTGATCTTTTCAAGCATCCCGAGCTCTTCCCGTCGCCTGAAGACAAGTCCAAGGGTGCTGTGTTCAACGGCCCGCAGGGCTGGGGCGGCACAGTCGTCACCGCGCAGCTGTTCAAGGCGTTTGGCGGCGAGAAGGCCGGCTTCACCCTCGTGGACACCGGCTCTGCCGCAGGTCTCGACGGCTCCATCGCGAAGGCCTATGAAGCCAAGCAGCCTTGGGTCGGATATTACTGGGCGCCCACCTCGCTGCTCGGCAAATACGAGATGGTAAAGCTCGGATTCGGCACCGACTATGACGCGGCCGAATGGAAACGCTGTACATCCGTTGCCGATTGCGCCGATCCGAAGCCGAACGCCTGGCCGATCGATGACGTACAGACGCTGGTCAGCAAATCCTTTGCCGATCGTGCCGGTCCGGCAATGGATTATCTCAACAAGCGCGCCTGGACCAACGCCACCGTCAACAAGCTGATCGCCTGGATGACGGATAACCAGGCCACCGGTGAAGACGGCGCCAAGCAGTTCCTGAAGGAAAACGAAGCCCTGTGGAAGGGCTGGGTCTCGCCCGAGGTCGCGGAAAAGGTCAAGGCCGCCCTTTAAAAAGCGCGTCCTGACATATCTGCCCGGCAACCGGCGTCTCCCGCGGCGACGCCGAACCGCATCGGCTACCCGGCTTTGGCTGATAACGATGCGCCGGTTCAACAGAGCGTTCCGCCCATGCGTCCAGTTGGCCGCGCGGCGCTCTGGCGATTTTACTCCCGGAGTGCGGAGGACATCGATCCCCGCCTCCGGTTCGTCATGGAGAACAGGATATGGAATGGCTTTTCAAATTTCCGACCATGAATGACGATGCTCTGCGCGCGCTGAAAAAAGTCATCGACGAGGGGTTCCGGGCGTTCACCCGAACCTATGGCGGCGCAATCGAGGGGTTGTTCACCCCACTCCAGAGCTTCCTCATCTGGGCGGAAAGGCTTTTGATCGGCGCCCCCTGGCCGGTTGTTATTCTTATTGTCGGCGCTCTTGCCTGGTTCGGCAGCCGCAGCGCCACCATTGTTTCGCTCTGTTGCGGCATTCTCTTCGCCATCGGCTGGTTCGGCATGTGGGAAGACACGATGAAGACGGTTTCGATGATCTTCGTCTGCGCCGTGCTGTCCATCATCGTCGGCCTGCCCATCGGCATCGCCATGGCACGGTCCAACCGCCTGCAGAACGTGATCAACCCCGTTCTCGACGTGATGCAGACGATGCCGAGTTTCGTCTATCTTATTCCGGTCGTCATGCTGCTCGGCATCGGCCGTGTGCCAGGTGTCATCGCCGTCGTCATCTATGCCATTCCGCCGATGATCCGGCTCACCAATCTCGGCATCCGCATGGTCGATCGTGACGTTCTGGAGGCGGCCGATGCCTTCGGCTCCTCCAAACGCCAGAAACTTTTTAAAGTTCAGCTGCCGCTCGCGCTGCCCACCATCATGGCCGGCATCAACCAGACCATCATGATGGCGCTTGCCATGGTCGTCATCGCCTCCATGATCGGCGTGCAGGGCCTCGGCCAGCCGGTGCTGAAGGCCATCGCCAACCAATATTTCACGCTCGGCGTGTTCAACGGGCTTGCCATCGTCGGCATCGCCATCATTTTCGACCGCATCAGCCAGGCCTATGGCCTTCGCCTGCAAAAACACCGGGAAGTGGCGCATGGCTAGTCAATCGATCGAAATTCGCAGTCTTTACAAGATTTTCGGCTCCAAAGCGGGGGATCATGTCGAAGCCGTCAAAGCCGGCATGTCCAAATCGGAACTCAACGCCAAGCACGGCCATGTGCTCGGCCTGCGTGACATCAACATCACCATGCCGGGCGGGCAGATCACCGTTATCATGGGCCTTTCCGGCTCCGGCAAATCCACGCTGATCCGCCATGTCAACCGGCTGATCGACCCGACCGCCGGTGAAATCCTCTATGGCGGCACAGACGTGTGCAGCCTCAACGAAGCGGATCTTCTGGAATTTCGCCGCCACAAGACGGCGATGGTGTTCCAGAAATTTGGTCTCCTGCCCCACCGCAACGTGCTGCAAAATGTAGTTTACGGCCTTGAGGTGCAGGGCGTCGACAAGCGCGAGCGCGAAGAAAGGGCAGAGGTCTGGATCAGGCGGGTCGGCCTGGAGGGCTTCTCCAACCATTACCCCAACCAGCTCTCCGGCGGCATGCAGCAACGTGTGGGTCTCGCTCGGGCGCTCACCAACAATGCCGAAATCCTGCTCATGGACGAGGCCTATTCGGCCCTCGATCCGCTCATCCGCGTCGACATGCAGACGGTGCTGCTGGAACTTCAAAAAGAGCTGAAGAAGACCGTGGTCTTCATCACCCACGATCTCGACGAAGCGCTGCGGCTGGGTGACAAGATTGCCATTCTGCGCGACGGCGAAATCATCCAGCAGGGAACGGCCGCCGAAATCGTCATGTCGCCGGCGGATAGTTATATCGAGGCCTTCGTGGAAGAGGTCAATCGCGGCCGCGTCATTCGCCTTGGCGCCGTGGTGCAGCCGGAATTTGCCGGCCAGTCCCGCCTTCAGCTCGATGCGGATATGACGGTTGAAGAGGGCCTGCGCGCGCTGGTCCGGGAAAATGTCAGCAGCGCCACGGTCGTCGGAGAAAACGGCAAGGCGCTTGGTGCAATCACCACCGATGCCATCATGCGCTGCCTCGTCCGAACCGCACATGGTGAGGAAGCAGGCATGGCTGAACGTTTGTCAGGCTGAGCCTTCGAGCCACGCGGCCATGCCCTTTGCGGCCGCCTTGCCGGTGGCGAAACAGGCGGTCAGGAGATAACCGCCGGTGGGCGCTTCCCAATCCAGCATTTCCCCGGCAGCAAATATGCCGGGGAGCTTTTCCAGCATGTAGTTTTCATCAAGGCCGCTCCACGCGATACCACCGGCGGACGAAATTGCCTCGGCAATCGGCCTCGTCCGCAGAAGCGGAATCTCCGCATGTTTTATTCTCGCGGCGACGAATTCATCCGGCATGCCCGCGATATCGGGAAATATTTCCCGCAGAAGCCCGACCTTCACGGCCGATAAGCCTGCCGCCTTGCGCATGCGGTTTGCAAAGCTCTCTTTCCGTCCGAGTTTCGCCAGATCGCCGCTGAGGCGTTCCACCGTACGTCCCGGCGCAAGATCGATTGCGAGCGACGCTTTGTCCGCCTCGTCCAGCCGGTCGCGCAGCGCGGCGGAATGGGCGTAGATCACGCTGCCCTCAATACCATGCTTCGTGATGACAAATTCGCCCTGAAAGGCTCCGGCTGGCGAAATGGTGATGGTGGATTTCACCGCTTCCCCCGCAAAACGCGAGCGGAAGACATCGCTCCAGTCAACGTCGAAACCGCAATTGGCGGGGCGGAACGGGGAAAGCGCCACGCCTCTCTCCGCCAGCGCCGGAACCCATACGGCGTCCGAACCGAGACGCGGCCAGCTTGCGCCACCGAGCGCCAGAAGAACGGCATCGGCCTTGATGATGATCTCGCCCTCCGGTGTCGCGAAAACCAGGTGCTCGCCGGAAAAACCCGTCCAGCGATGCCGCGTCCTGATGGTGACACCCTGCGCCTCCAGCCGGGCGAGCCATGCCCGGAGCAACGGCGAAGCCTTCATGACGGTGGGAAACACCCGGCCCGAAGTGCCGGCGAAAGTTTCCTGCCCCAGCCCCTGCGCCCAGTCGCGCAGCATATCCGGCGTGAAATCATCGAGAGCGGCGCGCAGCCTCGGTTCCGCATCGCCGAACCGGTGGCGGAAACTGTCGTAGTCTTCGGCGTGGGTGATGTTGAGACCGGATTTTCCGGCCATCAGCAATTTGCGCGCCACGGTCGGCATCGCCTCGAACACCGTCACGGCATGGCCTGCAGCCGAGAGCATCTCTGCCGCCATCAGCCCCGCCGGTCCGCCGCCGATAATTGCGACCTGCCTCGCCTCGCCCAAAACCCTCTCCATTGCCATCTTCACCGTTGAAAGCCTTATAGCGATTTCCGCAGGCGAATATATGCGATATTGAAGCGCCCATGTTCACGCTCGACCGCCCCGTCACCTTTTCGCAGGATATCAAGAAAAGCCGCTTCATCGCCTTTGCCGCGCCGGTGACGGGTGAAGAGGATGCGAAAACATTCCTCGCGGCACATTCCGATCCCGATGCAAACCATAATTGCTGGGCCTGGCGAAGCGGTCAGACCTATCGTTTTAGCGATGACGGCGAACCCTCGGGAACGGCCGGTAAACCGATCCTTCAGGCTATCGACGGTCAGGCACTCGACAATGTCGCGGTTCTCGTCATCCGCTGGTTTGGCGGCATTCTGCTCGGCAGCGGCGGGCTGATGCGCGCTTATGGCGGCACGGCGGCGGCCTGTCTTCGCCTCGGCGAGACGTCACCGGTCATCGCTTATGTCAGCGCCACGCTGAGTTGCCCTTTCTCAGACCTGGCACTGGTGAAATCACGCCTTTCCGCCACGCCGAACCTGCGGCTTGAGAGGGAGGACTTTACCGGCACCGGCGCGGATATGGTGCTCTCGGTTCCGGCCGAGGAAACCGAACGACTGACCCGGCTCCTTAGCGACCTGACCAGCGGACGCGTCAATCTCCATATTCCCGACTAGAGTTTTCGCTTTTCTTCGAATCGCGGAAACACTCTAACTCTTTATTTTGGCGCATTTCCGGTCGGAAAACCGGGGCCACCTTTCCTGGAAATGCTCTACCGCCTGTCCGAATGCGCAATTCGTGCTAAGGAAGCGACATGTCATCCGAGCCTTCCAACCCTATCTATAATCCGCCACTCGACCCTTGGCTCACCATCGTGCACCGCGATGACGATCTGCTGGTGCTTGATAAGCCGAGCGGGCTGTTATCGGTGCCGGGGCGCGATCCGGCGCTTTCCGACAGCCTCATGACGCGTGTGCAGAAGCAGTTCCCGAAAGCGCTGATGATCAACCGGCTGGACAAGGACACCTCGGGCATCGTGCTGATGTCGCTGAACCGCAAGGCGCACGCGGCAATTGCGTCGCAGTTTGAAAACCGCCAGACGCGCAAATCCTATGTTGCCATTGTCTGGGGAGAGGTTGAGGGAGAGGCCGGAGAAGTGGACCTGCCGCTCGCCATCGATCCCGAGAACAAGCCCCGCCACCGGGTCGACCACGAAAATGGCAAGTCCGCGCAGAGCCTGTGGCAGGTGCTGCAACGACTGCCGCTTCCAGCGACGCGGCTGGCGCTCACTCCCCTCACCGGGCGCACCCATCAATTGCGGGTGCATATGAAGGCGCTTGGCCATCCCATTCTCGGCGATGAATTTTATGCCGAAGGTGAGGCGCTTTCCGCCGCGCCCCGCCTGATGCTGCATGCGCAGGAAGTGGCATTCCGTCATCCGGACGGCCGGGATGTCATCTATACCGTGCCCTCTCCGTTCTGAGGTCGATATGAAGGAACAAAACGATAGTTTCGTGGTGGATTTCGTCGGCGGCGCGGTGGGGCACCGTTTTCGTTCCGGCGAGGGGCGCGGACAGGCACTGCCCAAGGCCGCAGGTTTCACCAAGGGCCGCACGCCAAAAATCGTCGATGCCACGGCTGGCCTCGGGCGGGATGCCTTCCTGCTCGCATCGCTCGGGGCTGACGTCACCCTCATCGAGCGCTCGCCGGAAATGCACGCCCACCTCGCTGACGGCATTCGTCGTGCACTGGAAGCGGGCGGCGCTTATGCCGAGGCGGCGGCGCGCATGACGTTGCTCCATGGCGACTCCCGGCATTTGCTGAAAGAGCTGTCACCGGAGGTCGTGATTGTCGACCCCATGCATCCGCCGCGCCACAACACGGCGTTGGTGAAAAAAGAGATGCGGGTTCTGAGAGAACTGGTCGGCGCCGACCCGGACCAGGTTGAGCTGATGGAGGCTGCGCTGGAGAATGCGACGAAGCGGGTGGTTCTGAAGTGGCCGCTCCGCGCCGACCCGATGCCGGGTGTTCGCAAGCCATCACATCAGATACTCGGTAAGAACACCCGCTATGATGTCTTCATGATCTTCGGAAAATCCCACGACGAGGATGAATGATCAGCGGAAGTTCGGCTTTCGCTGCGCGTTCATCAGAAGCTCATGCCGCGAGGCGAACTCACCGAACAGCTTTCTGAGCCTGACTTCCTCAGCCTTGTCGAGCCGATAACGGCGGCAGAACTCCGCCACGTTGAGGATCGGCTTGGTTCTGTTCGCGTCTATGGTCTTGTTGTCGATGATTTGCATGGCGCCCTCCGTATAACAGAGGCCAAACGCAGCGCACGGCTCGCGGTTCCCTATGAATTCGCATGGATGAGAAAAGAGCGTGACGCCTGCACACGCAATGATCAAGTTTTCTTGAAACTGTCGAAGGAAACGAAATCCTCCCCAAATGGTTTCCTGCGTGACCTAAACGACGGAAGGGAGACCCATGTTCCACAACAACCGATTTCTGAATTCGACGATCCTGTGCGCGATGCTTGCCGTTCCTTCGGCCGGCGCAGCCAACGCACAGACCGCCCCGGCTGCCGAAACGAAACGGCCCAATGCGCCGGATCAGAAACCGGCTTTTGAGGGCCAGACGCGCGCGCCGCAGGCTGCTGCCCAGCCGAGCATCGAAAAAACCGTCGTCGCCGATGGTCTGCCGCATCTGTGGTCCATGGAATTCCTGCCCGATGGTCGCATGATCGTCGCTGCCAAGGAGGGCGCCATGCATATCGTCGCTGACGGCAAGGCCGGGCCGGCGATAGAAGGCGTGCCGGAGGTGGCTTCCGATGGACAGGGCGGGCTTCTCGACATAGCGCTGGCGCCCGATTTCGAAACCTCCCGTAAAATCTTCTTCTCCTTTTCCGAGCCGCGTGAGGGCGGTAACGGCACCTCCGTCGCATCGGCCAAACTGACAGAAGACGGTGGAGCGGCGAAACTGGAAGACGTCTCGGTGATCTTCCGCCAGATGCCGACCTATGATGGCGACAAGCATTTCGGATCACGGCTGGTTTTCGGCCAGAACAATGAGCTCTACGTCACTGTCGGTGAACGTTCAGACGCAACGCCGCGTGTGCAGGCGCAGGACCTCTCGAGCGGGCTCGGCAAGGTCTTCCGCATTGATGCCGAAGGCAAGGCCTTCGAGGGCAACCCCTTCGCCGGCCAGCAGAACGCCCTCCCCGAGATATGGAGCTATGGCCACCGTAACCTCCAATCGGCAGCGCTGGATGGACAGGGCAGGCTCTGGACAGTGGAACATGGCCCGAAAGGCGGCGATGAGCTGAACCTGCCGAAGGCGGGCCTCAATTATGGCTGGCCGGTGATCACCTACGGCGTCGAATATAGCGGCCGGTCCGTTGGCGAAGGCGCCACCGCGAGGGAAGGCATGGAACAGCCGGTTTATTATTGGGACCCCGTCATCGGCCCGTCCGGCATGGCCTTTTACGACGGTGACGGGATTCCCGAGTGGAAGGGAGCCTTCATCGTCGGCGGTCTGGTAAGTCAGGGCCTCGTCATTCTGCACATAGACGGCGACAGGGTTGCGACGGAAAGCCGATTGCCGCTGGAAGCGCGCATTCGTGATGTGAAAGTGGGTCCGGATGGCGCTGTTTATGCCGTGACTGAAGAACGCGGCGGCGGCAACTCGCAAATTTTACGGATCGCCAAGGCCACCTGAGAAAGCCATGACAGGAACAGCAGGCCGCCGGAACGAAGGCGGCCTGTTTTTCGTTTGCCGCAGCGTGAAACCTGCCGGGAAAAACAATGCCACAGCCGCCAACCCGCCTTCTTGCCAAAATCGGACTTGCCTATGTCAGTGATCAGGAACCGGGTATTTCCCGCGAGAAACGCGGGCGCGGTTTCTGTTATCGGCTGCCGGGCGGCGAACTCCTCTGCGATAGTGATGAGCTGAAGCGCATCAAATCGCTCGGTGTACCGCCCGCGTATAAGGATGTCTGGATCTGCATCGACCCGTCGGGGCATCTGCAGGCCACCGGGTTTGATGCCCGCGGCCGAAAGCAATATCGTTATCATCCCGACTGGCATACGCTCAGGGGAGAAACGAAGTTCTTCCAGCTCAAAAGCTTCGGAAGGGCGCTCCCTGCCATCCGCCGTCGCGCCATGGCCGACGTCGGTAAACAGGACCACGGGCAGGAAATGACGCTTGCAGCCCTCACCCTGTTGCTTGATGCCGCCTATTTGCGCGTCGGAAATCGCTCCTATCTTGAGAGTAACGGCACCTATGGCGCAACGACATTGCTCAAGCGGCACGTTTCCTTCGGTGAAACCATCGAATTGCGCTTCGCCGCCAAAGGCGGGCAGAAGGTGAAACGGCAATTACGCCACCCCCGCCTCCAGAAAATTCTTGAAGAGATCGCCGATCTGCCCGGCAAGGAACTCTTCGTCTGGCAGGATAGTGAAAACAGGGTTCACTCCGTCGATTCCAGCGATCTCAACGCATATCTCTCACGCATCGGCGGCCAGGGCATTTCCGCCAAGACCTTCCGCACCTGGGGCGGAACGCTCGCGGCCTTCTGCAACGCCATGGAGCATGTGGCAGCCGGTGAAAAACCGAGCATAAAGGGCATGTGCCAGGCTGCGGCGACCGAGCTTTCCAATACGCCTGCCATCTGCCGCAAGAGCTATGTGCACCCCGCTGTTCTCGATATCGCCACGGAGGAAAAGGCCCAGAAAAAGCTCAGCCGCATCTTGAAGGTCGGGGCAAAACCCGTCTCCGGCCTCAGGGCGGATGAACGACGTCTGCTGGCCTTTTTACCCTGACAGGTCAGCGGCCTCCCACCCATTCCGCCAGTTCGCGTTCGGCCTTTTCCAGCGCGCTGTAATTCAAAAGCTTGCGCAGGAATGCGACGGTAACGGCGCGGGTTCTAAGATTATACCGGCCTTCCGCCTCGTCATCGCCGGCCGCCTGATGCACGTTCAGCTTCTCGTAGAGACTTTGCAGACGGTTCTGCACGCTGCGCAGCGACAGGTTCCGCCGGCGCGCAATCGCCTTATCGGTAAGTCCAAGCGCGACATCGACAAGAATTTCATATTCGGAATCGGTAAAGCCATGCGCCTTGCCGAGGCTCTTCTCCTGCAGGCCGCGCACTTCCCGGTCGATCACACATTGCGCCTCGATGAAGATGCTGCGAAGGGCCAGCCGCAGGCGATCATCGGAGGCGGATTTCAGCACATAGCCATAGGCGGCACCCTCAGGCACGATGCGGGAAACGCCACGTACATAGGCCTCGTCGGAATAATTGGACCAGAACAGGATGCGGGTATCCGGCCTTTCCTTCCAGATGGTGCGGGCCGCCTCGATGCCGTTGCGCTCGTTCATCTGCAAGTCCATGACGATATGGGCGGCGCGATTTTCCCGCGCCAGCTTTTCGCCGGTTTTGCCGTTTGCCGCCTCCAGCACCTTGTCGCATTCCGGCAGGGCGGCTCTTACCGCCTCGTTCAGATAGGCCCGGTGCAGGGCATCATCCTCAACGATGAGCACGTCCATGTCACATCTCCTCCCGAAAATTGAAAGCGCCCGCAGGCAGGGTGACGGTGATGCAGGTACCCGCCCCATCACGGTTGCCGCCTCTGTCGAACCGGGCAGAGATCAGCCGCGCCCGCGTCTTCATGTTGCCCATGCCTAGACCGCCGGGGGCACCACTGTCACCGCCGCCATTGCCGTCATCGCTCACGGTCACCCGCAACCCGCCGTCGATTGCGGCCAGTCTCACGGCAATCGTTTCGGGCTGGGCATGGCGAATGGCATTGTTCACGGCCTCCTGCACGATGCGGAAGAGCGATATGGCCACCGTCTTGTCCAGCCTTTCAACCAGCCCCTCCGTCTCGTCCTTCACTGACCAGTCGATAGCGCATCCGCTGTCGCGCACGGAGCGGTCCACATAGGTCTCGATGGCTTCAACGACGCCGAACAATTGCAGGATCGAGGGTTTCGCCTCCTCGATGATCTCGCGTAGATCCTGCATGCAATGCTGCAGGCTGCGCACCACCGGCTCCAGCATCTCGCCGGAAATATCGGGAGTGTGGCTCATGCGCTCGATACGCCGCGCAAGCCGCGTCAGGTCGGCTAGGGTCTGGTCATGCAGGTCCATGCCGATGCGCTGCCGCTCGGCCTCCAACGCTTCCGTCAATTGCAGCGCGCCGAGGCGCAGGCCTTCTTCGCGGGCATTGGCGCGCGCCTCCTCGATGGCCGAGCGCTTGGCCTGTTCAGCCGCACGAATGGCGTAGAAATAGGGCGCCAGCAAATCCGCAACGGCGCGGGCATTGGTGACATCTTCCATCGTATAGGCGTTCGACTGGTGCGAGGAGCAACTGAGCGCACCGATGATGTCGCCATGCACCTTCATGGGGACATGCAGGCGGCTGTGCAGGCCAAGTTCGATGATGGGGCTAGAAAATGACCCTTCGAAATGAAAGCGCGGATCGGAACAGGCGTCGCCGCTTAAAAGATATTCGACCGAGCCCGACAACAGCGACCGGATCGGGCTTCCGGTGAGAAGTGCGGGCGGCTGTCGGCTCCAGGCGCTGACCAGACCGCTCTCATAGGCAATGTGATACTTGTCATCCAGCTGCTTGATGCAGACATCCATGTGATCATGCGGGATGATATGGCTGATCTCGGTTGCGACCGCCTGAATGATGGCATTAAACTCCAGCTGCCCGGCGAGCAGCCTCGAAATGCCCATATAGTGATGAAAAAGAGCGCTTTTCGGCGTATCCAGCATGTGCGGACGCCCTCCCAAGCGTCTGCCTCCAATCCCTGCGGCGAAGATTTAACCCATCGGGTCCGCATTCTTCATTCTGCGCCCGGCAGTGGCCTTTCGTCCTGCGGGTTCCCGCAAGCTTTATGCGGAAATCCGCAGGAAGATTGCCGCGATCCGCCTATACAAGCCAAATCTTCTTGGTCATTCTCGCTTCTACTGGGGAAAGGAGCTCCAGTGCAAAGGAATTCCGCCTGCCGCCGAGGAGATTTGCGGCGTGCGAGAATTCCGGGCTCGAAAAGGGCAAGCCACGAGGGAGGAAATCAAATGGCTTTCAGGAAGATGCTTCTGGCATCGGCCGCTGTCGCATGTGCAGCGCTGCCGATCACCGCTCATGCCGATACGTCGGCAAAAAAGATTGCGCTTTCAAACAATTACGCAGGCAATTCCTGGCGTCAGGCGATGCTGACCAGCTGGGACAAGATCACCAAGCAGGCGGTTGCCGACAAGCAGGTGGCCGCAGCTGACGCCTTCACGACAGCCGAAAACCAGGCGACCGAACAGGCGGCGCAGATCCAGAACCTGATCCTGCAGGGTTACGACGCCATCGTCATCAACGCCGCTTCGCCGACTGCACTCAACGGCGCGGTTAAGGAAGCCTGCGATGCGGGCATCACCGTCGTATCCTTCGACGGCATCGTCACCGAGCCTTGCGCATGGCGCATTGCGGTCGACTTCAAGGCCATGGGCGCAAGCCAGATCGACTACCTTGCCAAGGCCATGCCGAAGGGCGGCAACCTGCTCGAAATTCGCGGCCTGGCCGGTGTTTCCGTGGATGACGAAATCCATGCTGGTATTGTCGACGCCGTCGCCAAGAACCCGCAATTCAAGATCGTTGGTTCGGTCAATGGCGACTGGGCGCAGGATGTCGCCCAGCGCGCCGTTGCCGGCATTTTGCCAAGCCTTCCCGAGATCGCGGCCGTCGTAACGCAGGGTGGTGACGGTTACGGTGCGGCCCAGGCTTTTGCCGCCGCCAAGCGCCCGACGCCGACCATCGTCATGGGCAACCGCGAAGACGAGCTGCAATGGTGGAAACAGCAGAAGGATGCGAGCGGCTATGAGACCATGTCCGTCTCCATCGCACCCGGTGTTTCGACGCTGGCTTTCTGGGTGGCGCAGCAAATTCTCGACGGCAAGGATGTGAAGAAGGACCTGACGGTGCCCTTCCTGCGCATCGACCAGGCCAATCTCGAGGACAACCTCAAGAACACCCAGAAGGGTGGCGTGGCGAATGTGGAATATTCGCTTGAGGATGCCCAGAAGGTGATTTCCGCGGCGAAGTAACCCGCGGTTCCTACCTGATCCTGCGGCGCTTTCGAAGGAAGCGCCGCAGTGATGCCTACATTCAATTTCAGATCACTGGCGTAATTGCTCATGAATGACATCATCGAGGCGGAAGAAGTCGTCGCCGCGCGCGGCGTGAAGGTCGTGTTCGGCGCGGTCAGGGCGCTGGATGGGGCCGATCTCGTCATCCGCGCCGGGGAATGCCTCGGGCTCGTTGGCCACAATGGCGCAGGCAAATCCACCATCGTCAATGTCATCAATGGCGGGCTCACACCGCATGAAGGCTCCATTTCCTATCGTGGGAACCAGAACCGCCACGGCATAGCCGCTGCGCGTGCGAGCGGCGTGCGCTGCGTCTTTCAGGAACTCTCGCTCTGCCCCAATCTGACAATCAGCGAAAACGTCCGCATCATGCATGCTGCCATGAACGGGCGGAACTGGCGCGGGCGCGCTCTTTCCATGATCCGCCAGACGCTCGACGAGATTTTTCCCGGCCACGGCATCGATTGCGAACTGACGATTGCCGAGCTATCGATTGCAGAGAGGCAGATGGTGGAAATCGCCATCAATTTCTGCCGCACACCCGAAGCCCCGAGGCTGGTCATTCTCGACGAGCCGACATCTTCGCTCGACGCCGGCTTGGCCGAACAATTGATGGATTATGTCCGGCGTTTTGTGCGCACCGGCGGCTCCGTTCTGTTGATCTCGCATATTCTCGGTGAAATTCTTTCAACCGCCACCCGCATCGTTGTCATGAAGGATGGCCGCGTGGTGGCCAACCGGCCCGCCGCCGAATTCACCACGCGGACGCTGGTGGAGGCCATGGGCAGCGTCGTCAAGCCGCAGGACAGGCAAAAGGGTGAGAGCCGCAAGGCGGGCGAAAAGGTGCTTTCCATGCCGGCGCGCCGGGGCGAAGGCCTTGCCTTCGAGGCTTTCCGCGGAGAGATCATCGGCCTTGCCGGCCTCGGCGGACATGGCCAGACCGAAGCGCTTCTCGACCTCTATCTTGCCCGCAACAGCAGCTGGCTGCCGACGCGCAAGACCGATATCGCTTTCGTCGCGGGCGACCGCGGCCTCAACGGCACCTTCCCGCTGTGGAGCATCCTGAAGAACCTCTCCATCGCGTCGCTGCGGGATATTTCATCCGCGGGCATTGTGGACAGGAGCAAGGAGAGCGAACTGGGCGCGCAGTGGAAAAAGCGCATCGAAATTCGCACGCCCGACATGGGCAACAAGATCCTGTCTCTCTCCGGCGGCAACCAGCAGAAAGTGCTTTTTGCCCGTGCGCTCGCCACCACCGCCAGCACCGTTTTGATGGACGATCCGATGCGCGGCGTCGATATCGGCACCAAACAGGAGGTCTACGATATCTTGAGAACTGAAGCCTCTCACGGCCGCACCTTCATCTGGTACTCGACCGAGATGGATGAGATCCGTCTCTGTGACCGGGTTTATGTCTTCCGCGACGGCGCCATTCAGGCCGAACTCGTCGGCGACGACATTACCGAGCAGAATGTGCTGGCCGCTTCCTTTGCCGGAGAAGACCACGCATGAAACTTTCGGCAAACGCGCTCCGCCTCATCATTCCCGCCGCCTCGCTCGCCTTCCTGCTCGCCGCGGTCTTCTACATGCAGCCGCGTGCCATGAGCTATACCGGCTTGAACCTACTGTTCAATCTGGCAGTGCCGATTGCACTCGCCACCATTGCGCAGATGCTCATCATGTCGGTCAACGATCTCGACCTGTCGATGGGCACTTTCGTCAGTTTCTGCGCCTGCGTCACCGCCACCTTCCTGCAAACGACGCCATTCCTCGGTATTGCGATCTTTGCTGGGTCGATCGCGGTTTATGCACTGCTCGGCGCCATCATCCATATCCGCGCCCTGCCCTCCATCGTCGTCACACTGGGCATGAGTTTCGTCTGGGGCGGCCTCGCCGTGCTCATTCTCCCCTCGCCCGGCGGCCAGGCGCCTGCCTTCATCCGCACGCTGATGACGGCGAAACCGCCTTTCGTGCCGATCGCGATCGTCGCCAGTATCCTGATTGCGGTAATCGCCCATTATATCGTCATGCGCTCCTCGTTCGGCGTGTTGATGCGCGGCGTCGGCGGAAATTTCCGCTCTGTCGAGCGTTCCGGCTGGTCAGTCATCGGCATCCGCGCCGCTACCTTTGCGCTGGCCGGTTTCTTCGCGGTGCTCTCCGGTATCGCCCTCGTGGGCCTGACGACATCGGCCGACGCCAATATCGCGCTGCGCTACACGCTACTGTCGATTGCCGGCGTCATCCTCGGCGGCGGCGAATTCGTCGGCGGAAGAGTATCGCCCATCGGTGCCGTCATCGGCGCGCTGACGCTGACGCTTGCAGGCTCCTTCCTCTCCTTCATGCGCTTCTCGCCGGACTGGCAGATTGGCGCGCAAGGGGCAATCCTCATCATCGTGCTGGCATTGCGCATCCTGCTCAACCGTCTCGAAAAGCGGGAGAAAAACCAATGAACGGGCTCTCTTCCCTCACCAGAAAACCGTGGATATGGTCCTTCGCCGCAACCATTGCGGTGTGGATCATTACCGTGCTCTTCACTGGCGGCGCAAGCTCATTCGGCCTGTCGCACGCAGCACTCACCTTCGCGGCCTTTTCTGTCATCGTCGGCATCGGCCAGATGTTCGTCATCACGCTCGGGCCCGGAAATATCGACCTCTGCGTTCCCGCGACGATGACGCTGTCGGGGACGCTTGCCTTGAAGTTCATGGATGTATCGGACAGACTCATTCTGCCGGGATTGCTGATCGCCATCCTCATCGGTATCGCCATCGGCATCGGCAATTATGCCCTGATCAAGCTCCTGCGCATCCCGCCGATCATCGCGACGCTCTCCATGAGCTTCATCGTGCAGTCCATCGCCATCTGGTCGAACCGCGGCCTGCGCATCAAGCCGCCGGAAACATTGGCCACATTCGCCACATCGAGTTTTCTCGGCATTCCCAACGTCGCCCTGGTCGCCCTGCTGCTTTCCGTCATTGCATGGCTGCTGCTGGACCGCTCCTTCTACGGACGCTGGATTGCCGCCATCGGCCAGAGCACCTTCGCTGCCCGCATGACCGGCATTCCCGTGGATGGCGCACGCTTCGTCACCTACGTCCTCTGTGCGGTGCTGGCGGCAATTGCCGGTTACCTGCTCGCCAGCTTCTCCGGCGGTGCGGCGCTCAACATGGGCTCGGAATATCTGCTGATGTCCATCGCCGTCGTTGTCATCGGCGGCACGGCGGTGGCGGGAGGGGATTCCAACGTGCCCGGCATATGGGGTGCATCGCTCTTCATGTTCCTGGTGGTCTCGATGCTGAATACCTATGGTTTCGGCGCGGGCATCCGCCTCATCCTCACCGGTCTCATCATCATCTCCGTCATTCTTCTGGCGAGCGGCCCGAAGGCCACGCGCTGACCCCGAACGACAAGCCAAAGCGGACCACGCTCATGACCACAGACAAGACTTCACCTTACGAAATTCACGACGACCGTTTCCGCCACCTGATCGTCGGCAATGCCGAGCTGGAAGAGCTTTATTCGGGCTGCCGCTGGGCAGAGGGACCGGTGTGGTTCGCCGACCTGAACTGCCTGCTTTTCAGCGATATCCCCAATGAGCGCATGCTTCGCTGGGTGCCGGATGGCGGAATCTCGGTTTATCGCCAGCCCTCCAACTTCACCAACGGCAACACCCGCGACCGGCAGGGACGTCTTGTGTCCTGCGAACATGGAGGCCGCCGCGTCACCCGCACCGAGGTCGACGGCTCGATCACCGTCCTTGCCGATAGCTACGACGGCAAGCGGCTGAACTCACCCAATGACGTGGTGGTGAAATCAGATGGCAGCGTCTGGTTCACCGACCCGACCTACGGCATTCTGTCCGATTACGAGGGCTACAAGGCCGAGCCGGAGCAGAAGACCCGCAATGTCTACCGGCTCGATCCCGCTACCGGAAAGATCGACATCGCCATCGACGACTTCGTGCAGCCGAACGGCCTCGCATTTTCGCCTGACGAAACGAAGCTCTACATTGCCGACAGTTCCTACAGCCACGATGTCACCCGACCCCGCCATATCCGCGTCTTCGACGTCGTGGATGGCGTAAAACTCGCCAACGGCCGGGAATTCTGCAATATCGACAATGGCCTGCCAGATGGCTTTCGCCTCGACACGGCCGGCAATCTGTGGACGAGCGCCGGTGACGGCGTGCACTGCTTTGCGCCTGACGGCACACTCATCGGCAAGATCAAGGTGCCGCAGACAGTGGCGAACCTCACCTTCGGCGGGCCGAAAAAGAACCGCCTGTTCATCACCGCGACAAAATCGCTCTATTCGGTCTATGTCGCCGCAACCGGTGCACAGACACCCTGAAATCCGAAAACGCTGGTCTGGCAGGAAGTGGCAAGATCGCTTCAGAGCGCTATAATTGGCCCATGAGTGACGATTCCAACCTTTTCCTGACTGACGATATGGAGTTCGACGGCAAAGCCCCGGCCGTTGAACCAACCAGCCGCATGCTCTCCTGGGCACGCAATTCCGCTCTATACCGGCTGGAACAGCGCATGATGACGGAAAAGCAGCTGCGCGACGCCATCATGCGCAAGGCACGGGAAAAATTCGAGGATATCGGCGCCGCGCAGATAAAGGCGCTTGGCGATTTCGCGGTGCGTTTCGCTTATGAGATCAAGGCGCTTGACGATACAGCCTTTGCGGAAATCACCGTGCGAAGCGGGCAGCGCAGCGGCAAATCGAAACGGGGGCTGGCGCAAAAGCTGCAGCTTAAGGGGATAGACCGGGAGACCGCAGCCGTCGCCCTTCAGGAAACCAACGATCTGGTCGCAGCCATCAATTTCGCGCGAAAACGGGCTTTTGGCCCTTACCGTCGGGTCGAGCTTGATGAGAAGCGCAAGGCAAAGGAGTTTTCGGCATTTGCCCGCAATGGTTTTGGTTTCGAAATCGGGTCGAAGGTTATGTCGATGACGACGAAAGAAGCGGAAGATATTTTATCGGAAGCACCGCTCTGACGTTATTGCGGCAGCGGACGGGTTTTCAGATAAGCAATGAGATCGGCGATATCACTCTCGCTCCAGAGGCCGAAAAAGCGCATTGCATTTCCCGGGAGCGCCTTCTTCGGACTGGACAGAAATTTCTGCAACTCCTCCTCCGACCAAACCCTGCCTGCCGCTCCAGCATCCTTCAGCGCCTGTGAATAGTGGCTGTAGTCAGCGATAGATGCGATCGGTCTTCCGACCACGCCCATCAGATGCGGCCCCATGCGGGTGCGCGGCGCGTCGATGCTGTGGCAGGTGGAGCAGCGACTGAAAACCTTCTCGCCATGCGCAGCATCGCCTTCGGAGAAAGCGCCCGACGCCGGGAGGAGGATGAACGCGACCGCGGCCGCGACTTTTTTGATCGGGGACATCATACCCTTGATAATACAACGCCCTCTGCGTCTGACAACGAAGAGGGCGTGTTTTGTCATGCGACCTAATGCCCGGCTCTAGCCTCCGGGCATCAGCCGGATCAGTTCATGGCCGTCAGCGTCACCGAGGTGCCGGTGGCGGCGAGATTAAGGCCAACCTGGCCGGTCACGCTCACTGTCTGCAGCTGGATCGAGCCGGAAGTACCGCCGACGAGAACGTTCGTGCCAACGCCGAGACCGACGGTGACTTCAGCCGTTGCGCCCTGATAGAGGCCGCCAAGCGAACCGCGGTGGTAACCGGCGGTCGGGGCGAAAACGGCCCAGACCAGACGGCCCTGCGTGGTGAAACCAAGGTCAACGCCCATCTTGCGGATAGCGCCGCTATAATGGTCGGTACGACGTGCGCCGATCGTGGACTGGAAGGTGCAATCCAGTTCCTTGGCCGAGCCGAGAACGTAACCGACGCCGCCGCCGATATCGCAGGTGAGGTAACCGATCTTGACGCCGTTGCGATCGTCCTGCTCCTGCGGAGCCGGCTCGTATCGTGCAAGGTCGGCAGCGAGTGCGGATGCGGTTCCGCCAAGGCCCATCGTCAATGCGGCAAAAGTTACGGCAACAGCCTTTTTCATCTGATTATCTCCTGTTTTATTCCTACCCGCAGCAGCCCTTCTTGCCCTCTCCGGATATTGAATTCCGCACTGTTAACGTTTGTTCCCTGAAATCGATCCAAAACAACTTAATTGGAGGCGATGAAAGCCGAACGGTTAACAATGTCTGATGGCGGTAGGATGCCATTAAGACATTGTTAGGGCGGGAAATGCGTGCGGAATCACCATCAACAGCAAGCGTTTGGCGGGCGTGGTTCTGCAGCAACAACATCAGAGCGGCAGGGCCACGCGAAGGCCGGTGGCGGCGTGGGTCATCACGTCCATTCGCACGCCATAGATGCGCTCCAGCGTCTCCGGCGTCATGATCTCTTCCGGCGTTCCCCGGGCAATCAATCGGCCGGAATGCAGCGCGACGATCTCGTCGCAGAAGCGTGCCGCCATGTTGACGTCGTGCAGCACGACGATGACGCCAAGGCCTTTTTCACGCGACAGTCTCTGCACCAGCGAAAGCACCTCGATCTGGTGCGCCAGGTCGAGTGCCGAGATGGGTTCATCGAGAAGCAGGCTTTCGGCATTCTGGGCCACCAGCATGGCAAGCCAGACGCGCTGACGCTCGCCACCCGAAAGCGTATCCACCAGCCGGTCGCGGAAGGCAACGGTATCGGTAAGCTGGATCGCCTCGTCCACTTTTTCTTGATCCGCCTTCGTAAACTGGCCCAGCGCGCCGTGCCAGGGATAACGGCCAAGTGCAACCAGTTCCTTGGCCAGCATGCCGGAAGCGGCCGGCGTGTATTGCGGCAGATAGGCGAGCTTTCGCGCAAATTCCCGATCGCCCCAGGCGGCAAGCGCCTTCCCTTCGAAGGACACCCGGCCCGCCGTCGGCTCCTGTATCCGTGCGAGAATCTTCAGCAGCGTGGATTTTCCCGAACCGTTATGGCCGATCAGGCCGATGGTCTTGCCGGTCGCAAAACTGGCCGTCAGCGGCTGCAGCAATGTCCTGCCCGGCACTTCCATGGTGACGCCATCCAGAGAAAAAAGCGGCATGTCATCGTAACCGGCCGCAGGCACTGCCTGACCCATGCTTCTCATCTCCATACATCTTTCAAAAAATTCATCATCGCCTGCCTGAAAGCCAGATCAGATAGGGCGCGCCGGCAAGCGCCGCAAAAAGTCCGAGCGGCAGTTCATAGGGAAAGGTCACCGTCCGCGCGCCAAGATCGGAAAGCGCCATCAGCACCGCGCCGAACAGGAAGGAGGCGAAGAAATGGTCACGTGGCGTTGTGAAACCGGAGCGCAGCGCAATATGGGGCGCCATCAACCCGACGAAACTCAAGGGACCAACCAGCAGCGAGGCGGCACCGGTGGCAATGCCGGCCACGGCGATGACGGCGGTTCGCGCAGCGCCGAGCGGCAGGCCGAGGGAGAGCGGCACATCCCGCCCAAGCGGCAGGATCGTCAGCCAGCGCGTGGCCGATAACGCTCCCGCCAGAAGCACGATGGAAAGAACGGCGAGAAAGATCGCCGAAGCCGGCGTTGCCGTCGAACCCGAGCCGCTGAGCCAAGCGAGGATCTGCCATGCCCGCTGGTCGCCAATGGCAAGCAGCGCCGAAAGCACCGCCGAGCAGAACGAACTGACGGCAATGCCCGCGAGCAGTATCTTTTCCGGCGGGAGGTGTCTGCGCACGGCGAAGAAGAGCACAAGGATCATGACGACCGCCGAGCCGATGCCGGCGCCGCAAAACAGTTCCAGCAGGCCTGCTGCCGGAAAAATGGTGATGGCGACGGCAAAACCGAGGCCCGCACCGCCGCTGACGCCGATCACCTCCGGGCTCGCCATCGGGTTGCCTGTCAGTCGCTGCAAAAGAGCACCCGCCATCGCGAGAAGACCGCCAGCGGCCATGGCGGCCAGCAGCCGGGGCCAGCGGAACGGCAACAGGCTTTGCAGATCGTCCGCCTTCAGCATTTCCCAGCCATCCGGTCCCTTGCCGACGGCGAGTGCGGCAAACACCAGCACCGCCATGATGGCCAGTGCAGGCAGCAGGGACGCAAGCCGGCGTCTTGTCGCAAGCTCGACGCCTTCACCGCGCTGCACGTCTGTCGGCCGGATTTTCGGCAGGAGCCACAGAAGCAGTGGACCGCCGATCAGGGCCGTCACCGCTCCCGTTGGAAAAACTTCCGCCGTCGTGCTTGCCAGAAGCTGGACCAGACTATCGCAGAACCATAGAAGCAGGCCGCCGAGCAGCGGCGAAACGAACAGAACGGAAGACGAGCGCCGCACGCCCAGCGCCCGGGTGAGTGCCGGTGCGGCAAGACCGATAAAGCTGACGAGACCGACCGCAGAAGCAACGAAGGCGGCCAGCATGACGGCGACGGCCGCAACCGCGAGCCTGATCGAAAACAGCGATACGCCGAGCGATCGAGCACCAGAATCGCCGAGACCGAGAACCGTCAAAGGCCTTATCAGCAGGCCGGTCAGAACGAGCCCCGCCAGAAGCTGGCAGGTGAGAGACAGGGCGTTCGACCAGTCCTGCTGGCTAAGCGAGCCGCCGTTCCAGACCACCAGAGACATCAGATATTCGCCCTGCGCGAGCGTCAGCGCCGCGGAAACGGAAGCGGCGGTGATGCCGACCAGCAATCCTGACACCACCATGGTCACCGGCTCGAAGGAGCGCCGCCAGCCAAGCAGGAAGACAATACCCGCGGCCGCAGCGGCCCCGGCAAGCGCCACCAGGGCGCGGTTACCGTCCAGAACAGACGGAAAAAACAGGGTGGCGATGACGATGGCCAGTTGCGCGCCGGCCGAGATGCCGAGCGTCGAAGGATCGGCAATCGGATTGCGCAGCAATTGCTGGAAAAGCGCCCCGGACAGACCGAGCATTGCGCCCGCCAGAACGGAAACCGCCACGCGGGGCATCAGGCTGAAGGCGAAAATCACCTGATCCATCGACAGGTTGGCGGCATCGAACGGTGGACTGGGCCATGCGCTGAACGGCAGCCGGAGCAGCCCTGCATGCAGGGAGAGCCCGCATGCGAGAGCGAACAGCAGCCCCAGGACAATCTGGAGAGGGCGCGCCGTCACAGGGCTTCCCCCCGCACCGAAAGCGCTTCGGTCAGAAGCCGCGCAAAACGCATGCCGGCGGTGATGCCGCCATAGGGGGCGACATTGGCAAGCGTCACAACGCGGTTTTCCCGCACGGCAGGCAGTGCCCGCCAGATTGCGCTGTTGCGCAACGTTTCCCGTGCCTCGACCGGAATATCGGAGACGACGACGATGCGGGCATCCGGCGAGGCCGCGAGGTTTTCAATCGGGACCGGAGCCGCGAAAGTGAATTGCGAACGATCCACCCAGGCATTGGCGAGCCCCAGCCGGCCAAGAACATCCCCGAACATGCTGTCCGCGCCGAAAGCGCGAAAATGTCGCGCGTCGCCGATATTGATCACATAGGTCGGCCGCGCCGCAAATCCGGCGAGGCGGGTCCGCATGGCGTGCAGCGCCGCTTCCGTTTCACCCAGAACCCTGCGCGCCTCTTCGGCCCGCCCGAGCTTTTCACCAAGCGCCGTGACTGCCGCCAGCGCCTTTGCGAAAGGCGGCTCGCCCTTTACGTAAAAGGGCAACGAGAAGACCGGCGCGATAGCTTCAAGCCTGCCGGTGTAGCGGGTGTAGAAGGGCGAGATCAGAATGAGATCGGGTCGGGTCAGTTGCAGGAGCTCGAAATTCGGAGCGCCGCGCAGGCCGAGATCGGCGACGGTTTCCGGGATTTCGGGCTCCAGCGCACCCGCCCGGAACTGGATAAGCTCGGTCGCCGCCACCGGCATGACGCCAAGGGCCACGGCTGTTTCGAGCATCGCCCAGTCAATGGCGGCAATGCGCGGGGTCGACTGTGCCCGCGTCGCGCCAGCAAAGGCCGCAGCAGCGAGCAGGGCCAAAAACTCCCGCCGTCCCCAAACGGGAGACATCCATCGATCCTTGCGCGTCATGCCCCTGCTGCTTCACTTAGATGTGGCGTTACCAACGATAGGTCAGCTTGCCCATGACCGTTCTTCCGTCACCGTAATAGCATCCGAAAGTGGAGCAACTAGAAATATATTCTTTATCAGTCAAGTTTTGCACCATAAGCGAGGCGCGGTAGCCGTTCTTCTCGTAATGCACGCCGAGATCGAGCAGGGCGAGCCCCTTCATCTCAAAGGTATTGGCGGCATCGCCATAACGTTTTCCAACGTAACGAACACCGCCGCCGATGCCGAAACCTTCGAGCGCGGTATCTTCCGGGAAGGTGTAATCGAGCCAAAGGCTGGCGGCGTGCCGGGGGGTGCTATCAAGCTCGTTCCCATTATTCACACGGCCGGAGACCTCGCTGTCCATGTAGGTATAGGCCGCACGCAGGTCGAGCCCGTCGACAAGGCTTGCAACGCCTTCAAGCTCTAGGCCTTTCACGTGCGCCTCATCCATCTGCTGCGTCACGCCACCCACCGTCGTTGTGACGTTCTTCTGTTTCAGATCGTAGATCGCCGCCGAAAAGAAACCGTCGAAACCTTCCGGCTGGTATTTGACACCCGCTTCCCATTGTTCACCGGTGGTCGGTTTTGGCGCATCACCGACAGCCGGCTGCGGCACCGGCTCGAAGGAGGTTGCATAGCTGACATAGGGCGCGATCCCGCCATCAAACAGATAGCTGACGCCGACACGACCGGTCAGCTTGTGGTCATCCTTGTCGAGCGTGCGATAGGTGGTGCCATTGAAGGTCGTGCCGCTGGTGCTTGCCCAGTCCTGCCGCAGGCCGGCAGTGATGCGCCAGTTCTCGATCGCCATCTCGTCCTGCGCATAAAGGCCGATCTGGGAAATATCGGTCTTCACATCGGCATAAAGCGTGCGCGCGGTAAGGCTGATCGGCCCGCCATAAACAGGATTGACGGGATTGAGCGGCGTTGCGGCCCAGAACTCGGTTTTGACGTTATTGTCGAAATAGCGGTAATCCAGCCCGACAAGCAGGGTATGATCGATCGGCCCCGTGGAAAAATCCGCCTGGAGGCTGTTGTCGATGTTGAAGGTGTTCAGCAGCTCGTCCTGGAACGTCGCATTGCGACGGATGAGATTGCCTATCATGCCGCCGCTGGTCGAAGACATGCCGAGCGCGCGGTAGGACCAGTCGAAATTGGAATAACGCGCATTCTGACGGAAGGTGAAAGTCTCATCGAAGCGGTGTTCGAATTCATAACCGATATTGGTGAACTTGCGGTTTGATGTATCGAAGGACGGATCACCGACATAAAAGCTGCGGTCCAGCATATTGCCGGGTCTGAAATAGGTCAGCGCCGGCGGCAAACCGGAGGGCGAACTCGGATTGTCGTGCTGATAGGAGGCAAGAACAGTCAGCTTCGTATCCTCGTCCGGCTGCCATGTGAGAGCCGGCGCGATGAAATAACGGTCGTTCTGCAAATTGTCCGTTTGGGCATGGGCGTTGCGCGCAAGGCCGGTCAGGCGATAGGCGAAACTGTCGCTATCCGCCACCGGGCCGCCAATATCGAACATCGACTGATAATAATCGAAGCTGCCGATCTGCGCACCGACTTCACCGAACCGTTCGAAGGTCGGCCGTTTGCTGCTGAGATTGATAAGGCCGCTGGGATTGCCCTGCCCGTAGAGCACGGAAGCGGGCCCGCGAATGACCTCCACGCGCTCTAGACCGTAGACCTCAAAAGAAGGCGCACCGGCCGTCCGCATCAACCGCAGACCATTGAGGAACTGCAGCTGATTCCCCTGAAAGCCGCGAATGCGCGGCGCATCGAAACGCGGATCGGCGCCGAACGGCTGCGCAACCACCCCCGGGACGTAATTCAGCGCCTCGCCGAGATTGCGGACATCCTGCGCATCCATCTGATCTCTGGTGATGACGGATACCGATTGCGGCGTCTCGATCAGGGATCGCCCTGTCTTGGTGGCGCTGGCGCTGGTTTTCGCCACATAACCCTTCACGGGCGCCTTGGGGTCCTGATTTTTCGCGCCGTCGACGGTGATGGTCTGCAGCACCGTGGTTCCGGCGTCCTGAGCAAGGGCGGAAGCCGGGGCCAGGAACGCCACATAAGCAATGGCGGCGCAGCCACCAGCCAGAATGGAAATGTGTTTGGTTTTTCCCTGCACGCCAAAATCCCTCGTCACCCGCAGCCACCATAGGCGGTCATTTACTGGAGAATTAAAGTCATCTTATTACGCAAGGTGTGGATTTCGATCCAATAAGTGAAACTGGATTTTTTCATAATTTTTGATTATGAAATCTCTCTCCATAATAGTTTGGAATTATTCAAAACCTGCCAAAAAAGGCGCTGACAATGGGCAGAAAACCGGCGAACCGGGCTGACGCGTTCGAGCTGCGGCATCTGCGCTATTTCACCACGCTGGTGGACGAGCGCAATTTCGAGCGCGCCGCTGCCCGCCTCGGCATTGCCCAGCCGGGTTTGAGCCAGCAGATCATGGCGCTTGAACAGATCGTCGGCATGCCGTTGCTTGATCGCACAAGGCGGTCGGTGAAGCTCACCATGCCCGGCCAGCTTCTTTATGAGGATGCCCGGAAAATCCTTTCGAATGCCGAAGCGACGCTTGCAACGCTAAAGCGTGTCGGCCGCGGCGAAACCGGGCGCATCTCCATCGGTTATGTCGCCTCCGCCGCCTATTCCGGGTTGATGATACAGTCGATCGCCAGTTTCCGCGCCTCCCATCCCGATGTGGAGCTGCAATTGATCGAGATGGAAATGCGGCTGCAACTGGCCAGGATTGCCGACGGCAATCTGGATTTCGCCTTTATCCGCCCGCCCGCCCCTGTTCCGGAAGGTGTGACAACCCACGTGGTGTTGCGGGAGCCCTTGATGGCAGCGCTGCCGGAAAACCATCCTTTGGCTTTTGCCCCGCAGGTCGATCTGAAAAATCTTTCCGATGAAACCTTCATCACGCCGAGGCAGCCGCCGGATGTCGGCTTTCATTACAACACCATCGAGGCCTGCAACGAAGCCGGGTTCCAGCCGGCAATCAGCCCGGAAGGCAGGGACTACACGACCATTGTCAGCATGGTGGCCGTTGGCCTTGGCGTTGCGCTGGTGCCGCGCTCGCTTGATTGCCTGCGGTTGCCCGGCGTGCGCTATGTGCCGCTTGTGGCAAGCGCCACGACGTCGGACCTCGCTATCGCCCACCGGAAAACCGAAGCCTCCCCCGCCGTCAGGGCCTTCATTCTCCACGCCCGCAATTGAGCCGCGTGGAGGGAAATATCCGTGTCGCACCTTGTTCGCCGGGGACGAAAAATCGGCCGCCCTCCGTCGCGCGGCATTGATCGAGCGACGACGGTGCGCCGCAATGCCCGGAATTGCCGGGCAGATGGCTGCCTGCCGGACGTCGTTCCGGGGACCGGGGCAAAAATCTCCTTCCCCGCATCTCCCCGCCGCCCCGGCCCACTGCATAATCGCGACAGATTTCGATTTATGGGAGACAGCAATGGCTGAGATTTACGACCACTACGCCGCCGGCCTCGAATCACCGGCTTCCCACGCTTTTGACGTCGTTCCGGACGATGCAAAGCCGCTTCCTTCGTCCACACGCGCGATCTATGTGGGCAATGGCGGACATCTTTGCCTGACTGTGCTTTCCGGGGCAACCGTGACCTTCCAGAACCTGCCCGCCGGCAGCCTGCTGCCGGTCCGCGCAACGCGGATATTTTCGACGCGCACCACCGCAACCGGCATTGTCGGGCTCAACTGATGGTCTTTCCGCGGCAACAGCGCCACACACACTATGGAGGCAATGCCATGCAACATGACACTTTCATGACAAGCTTTCAGGTTGATGTCAGCAAAATCCTGCATGCGCCATTGACCGGCCCATGCGGCAAACCGGAAAGGGGCGTTTGCGCTCGCTTGTCATCGCCGCCGGCCTATCGAAAATTTGGTGGATCTGGCAGTGGCTCTTTTTACCGCGAAAGCGACGGGAACAACAACTTATCGTCCGGAAATCGGCAGCGTGGCGCTGAGCCTGCTAACGGCGGCTTATCTTCTGTTTTTCACGAACCGGACATTCTGGTCGAAGGTTCATACCTATCTTTCCGCCTATCCGGTCGCCATCGTCGCGCTCTATGTTGCCATGATCGCCTTTTTCGGCGCGCTCATCACGATTTTCTCCGCCAAATATCTCCTCAGGCCGTTTCTGATCGTCCTGATCTTCGCGGCGGCGGCGGCGTCCTGGTTCATGGATCGCTACGGTATCGTCATCGACAGCGACATGATCCGCAACGCCATGGAGACGACGCAGGCGGAAGCGGGCAATCTGATCACGCCCGGCTTTCTCTGGCATATGGCGATTTACGGGCTGGTGCCGTCCCTCGTCGTCGTCGCCGTCCGCATCCGGCATCGGCCGATCCTCGACAAGCTTCTGTGGAACACGATCAGCATCCTGGTCTGCCTTGCCATAACCGGCATCATCAGCTTCGCCAACTCCAAGACCTTCACCACCGCCATTCGCCAGCACAAGGATATCGTCAAGAGCGTCAATCCGTTGTCACCGATCATGTCGACGGTGCATTATTTCACGCAGGCCGGCAAGGAAGTCGATATTCAAGTCAGCCCAATCGGCAAGGACGCCAAAGTCCTGCCCGCATTGGGTAACGTGCATAAGCCACGCATTACCGTCATCGTTGCGGGCGAAACTGCCCGCGCGGCGAATTTTTCGCTGAATGGCTACGGGCGGGAAACCAATCCGGAGCTCAAGAAGCGCGATGTGGTTTATTTCCCCAGCACAACGAGCTGTGGCACCGCGACGGCGATTTCCATTCCCTGCATGTTCTCGCAATTCACGCGCTCGCAATATAGCCACAAGAAGGCGCTTGCGAATGAAAATGTCATGGATGTCCTCGTCCATGCAGGGGTCAGCGCGACCTGGCTGGACAATAATACCGGCAGCAAGGACGTCGCCGACCGTATCCCCTATTTCGACCTGCCCTCCACCAACGACAGCCGCTTCTGCACCGGCGGGGAATGCCGCGACGACATCTTTTTCGACAAGCTCGACGCCTGGCTCGATAACGTCAAGAAGGATAGTGTCATCGTGCTGCACCAGATGGGCAGCCATGGTCCGACCTACTACCTGCGTTACACCGACGAGTTCCGCAAGTTCACGCCGGACTGCCGCACCGCCGAGCTTGGCAATTGCAGCGACGCCGAAATCGTCAACTCCTACGACAACACGCTTCTTTATACCGACCACTTCCTCTCGACCGTGATCGACAAGCTGAAGGCGCGTTCCGACAAGCTGGCAACAGGCATGATCTACGCCTCGGACCACGGCGAGTCACTTGGCGAAAACGGCGTCTACCTGCATGGCGCGCCCTATCTCCTCGCGCCCGACCAGCAGACCCATGTGCCGTTTCTCGTGTGGTTCGATGACGATTTTGCCAAATCCATGGGACTGGACAAGGCCTGCCTTGCGAAAAGCGCGGCAGAGGGCGGGCGCTCGCACGACAATTATTTCCACAGCATCCTTGGAATGATGAACGTCTCCACCTCGGTCTACGATCCCTCGCTCGATGTCTTCAGCGGCTGTACCCAACGCCGGACGAGCTGAACAGACAGTGCTTGACGCTTATCCGGAGAACAAGATACGCAAGACGACGCGATAGAGGGAGCTGTCTTGCGGGTTCTGCTTGTTGAAGACGATCATGTGCTGGGGGAGGCGCTGCGGGACCATGTGGCCGCGGCGGGTCACGCTGTCGACTGGTTCAAGACGCTGGGCGACGCCATGGCGGCGACGCTGACGATGGGTTACGGCCTGATCCTGCTCGACATGCGACTGCCTGACGGCGAGGGCATCACCCTTCTGCAAAGCCTGCGCAAGCGCGACGACGCCACGCCGGTCATCATTCTGACGGCGCATGACCAGGTCTCCGACCGGATTGCCGGGCTCAATGCCGGCGCGGACGATTATCTGGTCAAGCCTTTCGATCTCAACGAACTTTCAGCACGCATGCTGGCGGTCTCGCGTCGTTACGAGGGGCGTTCCGCCCCCGTCATCCGCCTGCCCGGCATCGAGATCAACCAGGTAGCGCGCAACATCACGGTCGATGGCACGGCGCAGACGCTCAGCGCCCGCGAATGGGCCGTGCTGGAGAAACTGGTCGAGCATCCCGGCGCAGTCGTCTCGAAAGCGCAGCTGCACGACACCCTGTACGAATTCGGCGCGGAAATAGAGAGCAACACGGTCGAAGTCTATATCAGCCGGCTGCGCAAGAAAATCGGCCATGACCGCGTCGAGACGGTGCGTGGCGTTGGCTACACGATCAAATAGACGAACCCCAGGCAGATACAGATGGCCAGACCGACCAGCATGACCCGCAAACTCGTGATGGCGCTGACCAGCGTTGTCGCCATATCATGGCTTCTCGCCTGCGGTTTGGGCGTCATGGTGATGCAGGACGAGTTCGCTGAGATTTTCGATGCCGGTCTCGAGGAAACCGCGGAAAGACTGCTGCCGCTTCTGCTCGACGACCTGCGTGAGAACAATACCGCGCCGGCCGCGCAGAAGCTCAACCAGTCGGCGGAGGGAGCGGAATATCTGACCTATCAGGTTCGCGACCGAGAAGGCCAGGTCGTGCTGCATTCGCATGACAGTTCGACGGAGCCTTTCGAAGTCTCTCTCGACCCCGGTTTTTCAGAAACATCGTCGCAGCGCATCTTCACGGTCGCCTCACCCGACGGCAACTATTTCCTGCAGGTCGCCGATGCATTCGCAAATCGCCGCGAGGCAATCGTGGAGGCAGGCACGGCGCTGGTGTTGCCCGTGCTCATTCTCATTCCTGCCAGCATTTTTGCGGTCATCCTCGTCGTGCGGCGAACGCTTCATCCGGTGCAAACCTTACGCGACGAAATCGGCAAGAAGGACGGCGGCAATCTCGCTCCGCTTGCAACTCAACCCTTCCCGCCCGAACTTCACCCCATTGCGCGATCGGTCAACCTGCTGCTTGGGCGGCTGCGCTCGACAATCGACGCCGAGCGGGAATTCACCGCCAATAGCGCCCACGAATTGCGAACCCCGATTGCCGGTGCGCTGGCGCAGGCGCAGCGGCTGCACGCCGATATCCCCCCGGAGCTTGCGCCACGCGTTGAAAACATCGAAAAATCCCTGCAGCACCTCGCCCACCTCGCTGAGAAACTGCTTCAGATGTCCCGGGCTGAAGCCAGGATCGGGCTCACGGATAAGACAAGCGATCTCATCCCCGTGCTCGAACTCGTTATCGACGATATGAGCAGGACGGCGATAGGAGCGTCTCGCATCCGCTTCACCAATCGCTGTGAAGGCGCCCTGTCCGGCAGGATCGGTCCGGATGCCTTCGGTATCATCATCCGCAACCTTCTCGAAAATGCGTTGATTCACAGCCCGCCGAAAAGCCCCGTGCAGGTGATTGCGGAAACAGACGGCGCGATCCGCGTCGTAAATGCCGGGCCGACCGTCGATCCGGTGTTGTTGCCCAAGCTGACGACACGTTTCACCAGAGGCCAGTCTACGGCTGACGGCACCGGGCTCGGTCTGGCCATCGTCAAAAGCCTGGTGGAACAGACCGGCGGAAAACTGGTGCTTTCCTCTCCCGCAGAAGGTCAGCAGGACGGTTTTGAAGCCCGCGTGATCATTCCCAGCGAAGCCGCCTGAACGCAAAAAAGAAAAAGCCCCGCCGGAAGGGCGGGGCTATGCTGGTTTTTGTGTAAGCCGATCAGTCTTCGTGGATATGGCTGTGGTCGCGCGTGTCGCGCATCTTCACGTAAACCACCAGCGACAACGCGATCATGATCGTCACATACCAGAAGAACCAGTTCTCGTGGCCGATCTGCTTGAACTTCAGGGCTACGAATTCCGCCGTTCCGCCGAATATGGTGTTTGCCAGCGCATAAGGTAACGCCACGCCGAGCGCGCGAATATGGGCCGGGAACATTTCCGCCTTCACCACCGCATTGATCGAGGTATAGCCGGTGACGATCAGCAGGCCGATCAGCACGAGGCCGAAAGCCATGATCGGATCGGTTGTGGTCGAAAGCGTGCTGAAAATGACATAGGTGAACAGCGTTCCCAGAATGCCGAAGCCCACCATCAGCGGTTTACGGCCGATCTTGTCCGACAGCGCACCGGCAAGCGGCTGACACAGCATGAAGACAAAAAGCGCCGCCGTGGTAATTTCCGTGGCGCTTTCCTTGCTGAAGCCCGAGGTGTTGACGAGGAACTTCTGCAGATAGGTGGTGTAGGCGTAAAAGGCGAGCGTGCCGCCCGACGTCAACGCCATGACCATCAGCGCTTCCTTCGGATAATGCTTGAAAAGCGCCCATCCGCTGGATTTCGGCTTGTCGGCGGCGCCAGTCTTGGCGTTTTCGAACGACTGGGTCTCGGCGAGGCCCCGTCGGATATAAAATACCGCGATGGCCAGAAGGCCGCCGATGAAGAAGGGAATCCGCCAGCCCCAGGAACCGAGCTGCTCTGGGGTCAAAACCCGCTGCAATACCAGAAGAACGGCAAGCGCAAGGAGCTGGCCGGAAATCAGCGTCACATACTGGAAGCTGGAGAAGAAACCACGGCGGTTCTTGCCGGCCATTTCGCTGAGGTAAGTCGCGCTTGCGCCATATTCGCCGCCGACGCTGATGCCCTGCAGCAACCTTGCAAATACCAGAATGGCGGGGGCGGCAATGCCAATCGTTTCGTGGCCGGGCGTAATCGCGATCAGCAGCGAACCGAGACACATCAAGGTGACGGACAGGGTCAGACCCGCCTTGCGGCCCTTGCGGTCTGCATAGGTGCCCATGAACCAGGCCCCGATGGGCCGCATCAGAAATCCGACGGCAAAAACGGCAGCGGCACTCAAGAGTTCGGCCGTCTGATTGCCCGAGGGGAAGAACACCGGCGCGAAATAAAGGGTGAAAGCCGAATAGACATACCAGTCGTACCATTCGACGAGATTACCCGCCGATCCGCCGATAATGGATTTCAAACGGGTTTTCTGGTCCGGCGCGGCGGCGGGACCATTTGCCATAATATTCACGGGTTGACTCCAATTCATCTTCGTCTGGAGATGGAAGGGCGAACGGAAGGTGTGATAATTTGTCGCTCCTGTCGAGGGTATATACCCGCCATGTTGCGATGCGCAAGTTTATACCGCGTTGCAATATTGCTGAAAAAGCAGCTGTGGCGTCTGAAAGACTTCCTCCTCCCCGGCATTTTCGCCACCCGTTTTTATCACGATTGCTGGGCAGAAACCATCGAAGGAAAACTGGACGACCTTGAACCGCCTTGTAAGCCGCGCCAGCTCAAACTAAAATATATCAATGATTTACGACATATCCGACATCCAGCTCGAAAAGCTCCTCATCGCCGCCGCCCGCGCGGGCGAAGCGCTGGCGCGGCTGGACGAGCGGATAAGCAGATCGCCGATGAAACAGGGCTTCATCGAAAGGCAGGATTTCACCGACGCCATCTCCGCCATGTGGGTGGACGGCGAACTCGTGCACATGGAAGACCTCGTGCTGCATGACGCCCATATGGATGTGCGTGCGCCAAGCCATGAAATGACGGCGGCACACCGAATCCTCCGCTCGCGGCGGCTGATCTTTGCCAATGCGGCCGGCTGGGCTTTCACTGCACCGGGTCTTTCCCGGCTGCGCGGCAGGGCGTCGCCCGCCGCCGAAGAGATGCTGCCCGCACGGCAGACCATCGATCAGCCTGCGGGTGAGGAGGCACATGAGGCTGAGACATCGCTGGACGGCGCTTTTTCCGAACTCGACGCCCTTCTGGCGCGAAGCGCAGCCACGCTCGATGCGATCACCACGGGAAACGCGCTTCCGTCGATGCACAGGGAGGAAAGCCATGCGCTCATCAACGAGCCTGACTGGGACGAAGACGAACGGCTGAAAGAATGGTGGGACGTGCAGTCGAGGACGGAGGAACTGCCGGCAATTCTGCGCACCGCCATCCTGCTTGATTCCTGGAACATGATAGAGGTGCTCCAGCGCAGCCCCTGGCTTGGGCGGCTTCTGGCCTCGGCTTTTCTGCGCGATGGCGCTGTCACGCCCGATCACCTGCCGGCCCTGAGCGCCGGTCTTCGTGCCATCCCGCGGGAGCGGCGGCACGCCAGGAACCAGACACAGCGCATCCTCGCACTTCTCGACAGTTTTTATGAGGCGGCGCTGGCCAGCATGAAGGAACACGACCGGCTGAGCCACGCGCGGGAGCGGATGATGCGCAAGTTGGCCGGCCGCCGTTCCTCTTCGCGATTGCCCGAACTCGTGGAACTGGTCGTTTCCCGCCCCGTGGTCTCGGCAGCCATGATCGTGAAGGAACTCGGCACCACGCCACAGGGCGCAATCGGCCTCGCAAACCAGCTGGAATTGCGGGAAGTTACCGGTCGCGGCCGTTTCCGCGCCTGGGGCATGCTGTAGCGGCCCCTTGCAGACTATCCGGAAGGTAAAAAAGGACCGTTTCGCAGCCGCTTTCGCATGGAAACGTGCCTCGTCAATTCGGCGATCACGAATCTTAACAAAATTTAACTATTGCGTAGGTCAACGAAGCGGCTATGTTCCTCGCTGCGTTGCAACACCGATTTCTTCTCCGGCAACGCGGTCGCATTCGGCCCGGCAACTTTTCTCTGCCGCCCGCATTTAAGTGTCCATCATCAGGGAGATGCAATAATGACAATTTCAGTTTCACAACCCGATTCCGATCACGAAACCGATGCTCCTTTCGCCAAAAAGGTCCTGGCAGCGCGTAATCTTGCCGGCTATACGATCGAGCAGCTTGCCGTGACCTGTGGCCTCACCACGAGCGAAATACGTGCCCTGGAAGACGGCACTGACAGCGATCCCCTGCGCATCCGGCGTGTTGCCGCCGCGCTGCATATTCCGGTCGAAACCGTTATCTGATCTTTCATATCGATCACGAAAAATCTCAGCGCCGCCGGGAAGATGTTCCCGGGAACATCGAGGCGGCGCACGCAGCCCGGAGGCTGCCGGTTCTTTCGGAACATTTTCCGCATCCGCTCCCTTAACATTTTCGTTATCCGGCACCACATGCAATTCGCGAGCGGGGACGTTCAGCGACATTCGACATGTATCCCGCCCGCCGAGAGCAGCAACAACCTCCGGAATCCCGCCATGACATTTACGCTCGACACCGAAGAACGGGTTTCTTCAGCATTGGCTGAATTGTGGCCGGCGGAGAAAACCGAGACTCTCGACTGGCTGGTCACCGGCACCAAGGACGAACGCTTCATCGACGAAATCTTCGTGGAACTTTGCAACCGCTTGCGGGCAAGCGGAATTTCGGTGGCGCGCGGCGTTCTGGCTTTCCGTATCCGCCATCCGCAATGGCTGGGCGCGCGGATTTTATGGAAAGCCGGCATGTCCGAAGCCGAGATCGTCACTTATGGCTACGGCTCGGAAAACACCCCCGAATATCTCAACAGCCCGATCAGGGACATTCACCAGGGCGCCAGCGAAATCCGTCATCGCCTGAACGTCGACGCCATCGACGAAGCAGGTTACACGATCTATGAGGAGCTGCGGTCGGAAGGGCTGACGGATTATTGCGCCTGGCCTATTGAGCACACGTTCGGCAAACGCCACGTCGCATCGTTTTCCAGCGATCGCCCCGGCGGCTTTTCCGACGAAGAGATCGTCGCGCTGAAAAACCTCCTGCCCGCGCTCGCGCTGGTGAGCGAGATACGCCTGAAGAACAGGATGACACGCACCCTTCTGGAAACCTATGTGGGACCACATGCGGGCGAAAAAATCCTGAACGGCGCCACGACACGCGGCAGCGGCATGACGGTGGGAGCAGCAATCCTGATCTGCGACCTGCGCAATTTCACCCATATTTCCGATCTATGGCCGCGTGACGATGTGATCGAGCTTCTGAACGGTTATTTCGACGCCATGTGTGATCCGATCGAGGAATTTGGCGGGGAAATCCTGAAATTCATGGGCGACGGGTTGCTGGCGATCTTCCCGCTCAGCAACCCGGATGCTTGCGGAAACCTCCTGAAGGCCATTGCCAGGGCGCAACGGAGCCTGATCGCACTCAACGAGATCAACCGGCAAAAAGGCCATGACCCCTTGGGTTATGGCATCGGCGTTCACGTCGGCGATGTCATGTACGGCAATATCGGCTCGAAAACCCGGCTCGATTTCACCGTCATCGGACCCGCCGTCAACATCGCATCGCGGCTTGAGACGCTGACCAAGGAAACAGGGCGCAACGTTCTCTTCTCCGAAGAATTCGTGCGCATGGCTGGCAACGGGACCGGGTTCGAAAGTCTGGGCCCTTGGCTGTTGCGCGGCCTCGAAACCCCGGTCGAAGTTTACGCTCTTCCGCAAAATCCCGCATCGGCGCCCGTTGCCGCCTGATGGGCTGCGCCTGCTGCCCAGCTTGTAACGGCGCATTTTAAGCCGAACGGCATCTCCCCGACACCCTCCGGAGCCGTGATTTCGGCTGCCCTGTGCGACGTCAAATCGCTTGACACGCCATGCCTGTCGATCTAGCAAAATGGAACATATATTCTATATCGAAACATTGTTTGCATTCATATTCTGCCTGTCCGGGAGTGACGGGCGGACGTGTGAAGGAACCGGAGGAAAAATGGTTACGAAATTGGCCCTGCTTGGCGCCGGACGGATCGGCAAGGTCCATGCAAAGGCGATCACCACCGACAGCCGCGCGCAGCTGGTGGCTGTCGTGGACGCCATGGCCGGCGCTGCGGAAGCAATCGCGCGGGAGGCCCACTGCAAGGTCAGCACGATCGAGGAGGTTCTGGCCGACGAAACGATCGACGCGGTCATCATCTGCACGCCGACCAACACCCATGCGGATCTGATCGAGCGTTTCGCCCGCGCCGGCAAGGCGATCTTCTGCGAAAAGCCCGTTGATCTCGATGTTGCCCGCGCGGAAGCCTGCGCCAAGGTGGTGGAAGAGACCGGTGCGAAGGTCATGCTCGGTTTCAACCGGCGTTTCGACCCGCATTTTCAGGCTGTTCACAAGGCGATCGACGACGGCCGCATCGGCAAGGTCGAAATGGTGACAATCACCAGTCGCGATCCCGGCCCGCCCCCGGCCGAATATATCAAGGTTTCCGGCGGCATTTTCCGCGACATGACCATTCATGATTTCGACATGGCCCGTTTCCTGCTCGGTGAGGAAGTGGAAAGCGTGTTCGCCACCGGTTCCGTTCTGGTCAATCCGGAGATCGGCACACTCGGTGATTTCGACAGCGCCAGCATCGTTCTGACGACGAAAAGCGGCAGGCAGGCGATTATTTCAAACTCTCGCCGCGCGACCTATGGTTACGACCAGCGCATCGAAGTGCACGGTTCGCTCGGTTCGGCAGCGGCAGAAAACCAGCGCCCGGTTTCCATCGAAATCGCCAATGCGGATGGTTACACCCGGCCACCGCTGCATGATTTCTTCATGACGCGTTACACGGCAGCCTATGCTGCGGAAATCACTGCTTTCATTGACAGCATTGAAAATAACACCGCGCCCTCTCCTTCCATCAAGGACGGTTTGATCGCGCTGAAGCTCGCCGATGCGGCGCTGAAATCCGCAACGTCGAAAACGGTCGTGACGATCGCCTGAGGTAGCGGCCGTAGCGCCGCGCGTCTTGCCGAACTCTCTGTCCGCCGCGCAATTGTCGACGGCGGACAGCCGTGCCTTTCCCAAGGCCTCGCCAGCGGGCATATCGGGCACATCGTCCAGATCCCACATTGATCCGCGGCGCTCAAATCCACAACAGGCTGCTTCCGGGCTTGCATGGCTGCTATTCGGAAAATAAGGTTGTCTGACAAGGTGCGGCCATAACATATGGCCATATCCATCTCATTCACGCCGAATCCTTTTTTTGCCGGCAAACTCCGGACAGCGGTTTTTCCATGCCATCAGCCAAGACCGGTTTTCTTTATGCGCTTGTCGCTTTCACGATCTTTGCGGCGCAGGATGGCATATCGAAACATCTGGGCAGCGCCTACCCACCGGTCTTCGTCGCCATGTTGCGCTATTGGGCCTTTGCCGTTTTCGTTCTGCTGATGGCGGCAAAGTCTTCAGGCGGCATTCGCGGTGCCGCCATCGCCAATCGCCCCTGGCTGCAGATCAGCCGTGGTGTCCTCCTTGCCGTACAGATCGTCTTTTCGATTTTCTCCTTCGCAATCGTCGGCCTTGCCCACAGCCATTCCATCATCGCTTCCGCCCCGCTCATCGTCGCGGCGCTTTCCGTGCCGCTGCTGGGAGAAAAAGTGGGCTGGCGGCGCTGGTGCGCTATTTTTGTCGGTTTCATCGGCGTTCTCGTTATTCTCAAACCCGATGGCGAAGGTTTCGACAAGAGCCTGCTGATCACCTTCGTCGCCGCATTCATGCTGGCGCTTTATGGTGTGCTGACGCGGCTCGGCAGCCGGAGCGATACGGCCATGACAAGCTTCTTTTATACCGGCGTGGCGGGCGCGGCCGCCCTGACGCTGGTTGGCCCGTTTTATTGGGTCAGTCTGGCGCCCCATGACTGGGGATGGATGCTGGCCCTGTGCATTACCGGCATGAGCGGCCATTACTGCCTGATTAAAGCCTTCGAACTGTCGGATGCGGCTTCCGTGCAGCCTTTTTCCTATTACCAGCTCGTGCTCGTCTCCATCATCGGCGTCACCATCTATGGCGAGGTCGTGACTTCCAATATGGTGATCGGCGCGGCCATCGTCATAGCAGCAGGTCTTTTCACCATCTGGCGGGAACACATGACCGCAAGGAAGGGTCGCCGGCAAGGCTGATATGCTTGCCGGCCGGAGCCGGCCTAGACGAGAGCCGCCTCGCAGCGCAGCAACATGCCGAAAAGATCCCGCGGCTCATCCGGGTCCGCCAGCAGGTCCAACTCCGTATAGAGCCCGGTGGACGGCAGTTTTGAGCGTACATAACGCAGCGCCGAAAAATCCTCAGTCGCGAAACCCACGCTGTCGAACAGTGTGATCTGCCTGTCGTTTGCCCGGCCTTGCTGTTCACCCGTTATGACCCGCCACAGCTCGGTAACGGGGTAATCCGGCGGCAATTGCTGAATTTCGCCCTCAATACGCGTCTGCGGCGGATATTCGACAAAAATGTCGGATCGCAACAGAATATCCCGGTGCAATTCCGTCTTGCCGGGACAATCCCCGCCAACAGCGTTGATGTGGATGCCGGGGCCGACCATGTTGTCAGTCAGGATCGTCGCATATTGCTTGTCGGCAGTGACCGTCGTGACGATATCCGCGCCTTCCACCACTTCTTCCGCGCTGTCGCAGATCTTGATGGCAAAGCCCTGCCCGGCGAGATTGCGGGCGCATTTCTCGCTGGCGGAGCGGTCGATGTCAAACAGCCGCAACGTATCGATGCCGAGAATGGCCTTGAACGCCCGCGCCTGGAATTCGCTCTGTGCGCCATTGCCGATAATGGCCATGGAACGGGCGTTTTGGCGGGCGAGATATTTCGCCGCGACGGCGGAGGTGGCGGCAGTGCGCAGCGCGGTCAGGATCGTCATTTCGGTCAGAAGCAGCGGATAACCATTGCCGACATCGGAAAGCACGCCGAAGGCCGTCACGGTCTGGCGGCCCTCCTTCATGTTCTTCGGGTGGCCGTTGACATATTTGAAGCCGTAAAGCGTGCCGTCGCTGGTCGGCATCAGCTCGATGACGCCCTCCGTCGAATGGGAGGCGATGCGCGGGGTCTTGTCGAAGCTTTGCCAGCGACGGAAATCCTCCTCCACCACATCGGCGAGCTCCCGCAGGAACGTGTCGATGCCCACCTTGAGCACCAGCTTCATCATGTGATCGACGCTTACGAAAGGCACGATATTGAGGTTTGGTATCACGGTCATCACATCACCCCTTTCAGCCGGCCCGCGTCGGGCGGTCCATGACCCGCTTGCCCATCAGGCTGGTGGCAAGATCCACCATCAGCGTCGCGGTCCTGCCGCGCTCATCGAGAAACGGATTGAGTTCCACGAGATCGAGGCTGCAGACCAGCCCGCTGTCATGCAGCATCTCCATGACAAGATGGGCTTCGCGGAATGTCGCGCCGCCCGGCACCGTGGTGCCGACAGCCGGCGCGATGGACGGCTCCAGAAAATCGACATCGAGGCTGACATGCAAAAGCCCGTTTGCCGCCTGAACCCGCGCCAGGAATTCACGCAGCAGCACGGCAACGCCATGCTCGTCAATCGAACGCATGTCGTGAACGGTGATGCCGCTTTTTTCCAGAGCGGCCCTCTCGGCAGGGTCGACGCTGCGGATGCCGATCATGCCGATATTCTCTTCCGGAACAGCATGGGAAAGCGGCGGGAAATAACCGGAAAAACCGTCACGCCCGCTGAAATAGGCGACCGGCGTGCCATGCAGATTGCCGCTGCGTGTGGTTTCAAGGGTGTGATAATCTGTATGAGCATCGAGCCAGAGGACGAAGAATGGCCGACCCGTCTCAGCCACGCGGCGCGCCATGCCGGCAACCGTCCCCGCCGAAATCGCATGGTCGCCGCCGAGGAAGATCGGCACGGCGTCCGCGCTTTCGCGATAGGCCGCTTCCGTCAGCGCCTCTGTCCAGGCCACTGTCTCGGAAAGATGGTGTACGGCAGGATTCGGATGGCAAAATTCCCGAAGCGGCGCGGGCGTCACATTGCCCGTATCCACCACCCGATGCCCCAGCTCTTCGAGGGCATGGGCAAGCCCCGCGACGCGATAGGCGCTCGGCCCCATTTCGCATCCCAATTGCCCGGCCCCGATCTGCAACGGCGCACCAACAAGCCTGATATCCATTCCCGTCCTCATTTTCCCGACCGATAACTCCACTAGACCACGGAGACATGGCAGAACGAACATCAAAGATTGGCAATATTATCGAAATAAGCTACCGTTTTGGTAAAATCATTTTATCGAAATGGCAGGTATGGACAAACTCGACGAACGCCTCATCACCCTTCTGCGGCATAATGGCCGGCGCAGCATCTCCGACCTGGCCGTGGAGACTGAAACCTCGCGCGCGACGGTTCGCTCGCGCATCGAAAGAATGGAAAATGACGGTACGATCATCGGTTATACCGTTATCCTGCGCGCCGACGCCGTTGAAGCCGCAATCCGCGGCATCATGATGATCGAGATCGAAGGCCATGTGACGGACCGCGTTATCCGTACGCTCGGCGGCTTTCCGGAAATCTCCGAAATCCACACCACCAACGGCCGCTGGGATCTGATCGTGGAACTGAATGCCGCGACACTTAGCGATTTCGACGCCGTGCTCCGCCGCATCCGCCTCGTGCCCGGGATTACCGGCAGCGAGACCAGCCTGCTGCTCTCCACCCCGCGTTCCACCCGCGCAAGGCTCTGACACAGAGACGAAAGGCAAAAGCAGGATAAAACGCATTTTTCGATTTTTTCGACTTGCGCCCCGGAATAAATCATCTATATGACGACCCACCAAAGCGAACGCGACAACGCGTTTCAGGCTTTTGGGGAATAGTTCAATGGTAGAACAGCGGACTCTGACTCCGTCGATCTTGGTTCGAATCCAGGTTCCCCAGCCAACACCTTAACTCCCTTTACATCCTCGATTTTTGTCTCGTAGCGGATATCATTCCGACGCTACTCACCCGCGGCCGATGTCGCGGCGGCGAGCGCCCTGATGGCTGAGGCATGGGCCGGTGTGCGCGCGCGGGAAAGAAGCACGATGTCAGAGATTGGCAACGGTGGCAAGCCCAGCTCGGGGCCGCGATCCGGCAAGCCTCGCGCGCTGATCTCGCCGAGGGCTGCGATGCCTGCGCCGGCAAGCACTCCTTCCAGAAGCGCAGAACAGCTTCCAGCGGTGAATGCATCGCGCCAGGCGACGCCAGCCTTTCCGAGCTCGGCTATCGCAATATCCCGGACACCACACCCCGCCCCAAGAGAGACAAGCGGAACGGCGCTGTTGGTGCGCGGTCGCCAGTCCGGGGCCACACGCCATCCCAGCCTGTCAGTGCGCAGCACTTCGCCATCGGACCCGCCGCCATTGCGACGGATGATTGCGGCATCGGCCAGTCCGGAAGCGAAGTTTTCCTTCACCTGCCGGGAAAAACCCAAGGTCACATCAATCACAGCATTAGCCGGCAGCGACGCGCGCATTGCTCTTATCGCCGCCGAAAGGCGGGTCCCGATCGCGTGATCGCTGGCCGCCAGTGCAAAGTGCAACGGTGGCTCGTCACTGAAGTTCAGCGCATCCTCATGTTTGGCCAGCAGCTCGCGGGCCTTCGGCAGAAACACCTGCCCATCCTCCGTCAGCCGAAGGTGGCGTGGCGAGCGGTCGATCAACCGTCTGCCGAGACGCTGCTCCAGCATCTTCAGCTTCTGGCTGACGACGGGCTGCACGGTTCCCGCAGCCTCGGCCGCCCTAGTCAGGCTGCCCAGTTCAACGGCGAAAATGAAGAGGCGGACGCTTTCAAGGTCAATCATATAAAATCGCTATGAATAGAATGTTACTCATTATCTTCTCATTATGATGAAATTTACGCAAGGTGGTTTTCGGCAACAAGGAGAAACACCATGCCCATGATCAAAACCCGCTACACCAAACCTCAAGACGCTGACGATCCGAAGCTGGAAATCGCCGCTCTCCTGTCCCGGTTGACTGCGGACATCCTGCACAAAGACCCGGCGGTTACCGCCGTTCTCGTCGAAAGTGCCGATCCCGCCGACTGGATCGTCGCCGGATCGAGCGTCGCCGAACAGAAGGTCGGCACATTTTATGTCGAGGTTTCGATTACCGATCACACAAACAGCAAGGACGAGACGACCGAATGGGTACGCCGTGTTTATGAAGAGATGAACAGGCTGCTTGGCCCCGTGCACGAAGCAAGCTATGTGCTGGTTCACGCCGTGGATGGCGACACCTATGGTTATGGCGGGCAAACGCAGAACCAGCGGTGGGCGCGCAAGCACGCATGATGGGGGCGGGTGAATAAGAAAAGCCCGCGGAGCAGTGGAACGAGATGGTACTCTATGAACTGGCCGCCGTGGGCGCTGCAACCTGCTGGGCGATAACGGGGCTGCTCGCCGCCCGCCCGGCGGGGCATCTTGGCGCGCTTGCCTTCAACAGGACAAGGCAGCTTTTTGTCGCCTCGGTGCTCGGTCTTTACGTCATCGCATCAGGAACCTGGCGGGACCTGCAACCGGATGCGCTGTGGGCGCTGTTGCTTTCCGGCTTCATCGGCATCTTCGTTGGCGACACGCTGCTTTTCACCTGCCTCAACCGGCTCGGGCCACGCCGCTCCGGAATCCTGTTTGCGCTCAACGCTCCCATCGCCGCCGTGCTTGGCTGGGCTGTTCTCGGGGAACAGCTTTCCGTGACAGCCATAGCCGGCATAGGCCTCACCCTTGCGGGCGTTCTGCTGGCCATCCTTTTCGGCAAACGCAAGTCGCAGCTGCACGCATGGGAAAGCGTGAAGGGACCGCTCTGGCTTGGCGTCCTCGTCGGCCTTCTCGCAGCTCTCAGCCAAGCCGTTGGCTCGCTGATCGCGAGGCCCGTGATGGCAGCAGGTGTCGATCCCATCGCCGCATCCATGCTGCGGGTGGGCGCCGCCGCAATCTGCCTTACGATCTTGACAATGCTCCCCATCAAGGCCGTAAAACCCAAGGGGCCATTGACGGGCAGCATTTTCCTCCAGACGGCGCTGACCGGCACGATCGCGCTCGGCTTCGGCATGACGCTGCTGCTGTTTGCGCTTTCTGGCGGAAAGGTCGGCATTGTCTCCACACTTTCGGCCACCACGCCGGTCATCATCCTGCCATTGCTCTGGCTCAGAACCGGGGAGCGGCCCGCATCTGGTGCGTGGGTGGGAGCCGCTCTTGTCGTTATCGGCATGGCGCTCGTGTTCTGGCGCTGAAGGCCGCCGCGGGGTTAGATGCGATAAACAACCGCTCCGCCCGTCATGCCCGCGCCGGCTGCCGTCAGAAGCAGATTTTCGCCGCTCGCGAAAGGTCGTCCGCTGTTGGTCATGGACAGCGAAAGCGGGATGGTGGCGGCGGACGAATTGCCGAAGCCTTCTATGGTGCGAACCGTCTTTCCCCGCTCGATACCAAGATTGCCACAGACGGCATCAAACATGCGGGCATTGGCCTGATGCGGTACGAAACGGCCGATATCGGCTGCGGTCAGTTCCGCCTCTTCCAGCACGCGCTGTGAGGTCTCGCTCATCAGCGCCACGGCGCGGGAGAAAACCTCCCGGCCATCGCGCATCGTCATCAGGGCATCTTCGGCGGACATATCAGCGCAAAAGGGCCGGCTGCTGCCGCCTGCCGCAATCTGGATGAGATCGTAACCGCTTCCATCGGCAACGAGATCGGCCGACAACAGCCCGCGTTTCGCCTCAGGGCAAGGGGTGAGCACCACAGCGCCGGCGGCATCGGCAAACAGGACGGCGCTCGCCCTTTCCGCCGGATTGATGCGACGGCTGAGAATATTGGCCGCGACAACAAGGACGGCGCGGCCATGGGTACGGACAAAACCATCCGCGAGGGTGAGCGCATAAAGAAAACCGGAACAGGCGCCAGCAAGATCGATCGCACCGGAGCGCGTCAAACCGAGCCTGCGTGCCAGCAGCGGCGCGGAAGGCGGCAGAAGATGGTCCGGCGTGGAGGTCGCAAGCAGCGTAAGCGCAATGTTATCGGGATCGATCTTGGCATCCGCCAGCGCCATCCGGCCCGCCTTTTCCGCAAGGCCACTCAGCGTGTCGTCCTTCTCTGCCCAATAACGGGAGCGAATGCCGGTGCGCCGTTCGATCCAGCCGGCCTCCAACCCGAGGTTGGCCTCTATTTCGGCATTGCCGACGCAACGGGCAGGAACGGCATGGCCGAAACCAGCCATACGGGAAGAGCGTGTCTGCATTGTCATGACTTTCGCAACGGTCCTGGCATCTCCATTTCTAGCTCCCGGCGGCGCGCGAATTTACCGGTGCAGCCTGAGTAACGATCCCGGCAACCTCACCGATGACGTCAAAGGCGCGTGTCAGGTCGTCAGGCGTCGAACAATACGGCGGCATCAGGTAAAGTACGTTGCCGAGCGGGCGGATGAGGAAACCGCGCTCGCGGAACAACTGGCGCATGCGTGGCCCCGCTGCGGAAAGATACCCCCCAGCAGGCACCACAAGATCGAGCGCGGCGATGGTGCCCGCCTGCCGGATATTGGCGAAACGGCCATCATCTGCAAATCGCCCGATATTATCGCCCAGCGCCTGTTGCACCTGCCCGATGCGCTGGAGAACCGGTTCATCCCGCCAGACCTGAAGATTGGCGACGGCAGCGGCGCAGGCGATCGGATTGGCCGTATAGGAGCTCGAATGGAAAAAGGTTTTGCGACGGTCGGTCGAAAAATGCGCATCGAAAATCTCTGCGCTGCACAGCGTTGCCGCCAGCGGCAGGGAACCGCCTGTGAGCCCTTTGGAGGTGCAGAGAATATCCGGCGAAATTGCCGCCTGCTCGCAGGCAAACAGGGTTCCGGTCCTGCCCCAACCGGTCATCACCTCATCGGCGATGACGAGGCAGCCGTGGCGTTCGGCTATCTGTTTCAGCCCGGCAAGAACATGGGCGCCATAGATCTTCATGCCGCCGGCTCCGAGCACCAGGGGTTCGATCAGCAGGGCGGCAATGCGGCCCGAGCGGCAATAGACCTCGAACATATCCAGTGTGCGCTGCTCGCTGTCCGCCTCCGGGAAGGCCAGACGGTCGACGCCGAAAAGCAGCGGCTCATAGGCGGCATTGAACACACCGCGCTCGCCTGTCGACATGGTGCCGATCGTATCGCCATGATAGCCATGCTCCATCACCACGATACGGTCGCGCTTTTCACCGCGATTGTGGAAATAACCGAGCGCCATTTTCAGCGCCACCTCCACCGCCGTCGAGCCGCTGTCGGAATAAAACACATGGTTTAAGCCTGCGGGAGCAAGCTCAATCAGCCCTCGGGCGAGCGTCTCAGCGGACTCATGGGAAAATTCGGCAAAAATAACCTGGTCCAATGTCTCGGTGGCGGCGCGGATGGCCGCCATGATTGCCGGATGCCGGTGCCCGTGGGTGGTGACCCACCAGGATGAAATGGCGTCGAACAGGCGATTGCCATCCTCATCCACCAGAAACGCCCCTTGCGCCGAGACCACATGTTTCATCGGCGGTTCCAGCCCATGCTGGGTGAAGGGATGCCAGACCGGGGAACGGCTCATTCCGGTGCCTCCAGAAAATCAGCGAGATTGAAGTGTTGGGCGAAGGCCTGATGCAGCGCGTCGCTGGTCAGATCCGCCAGGCGTGGCAACCGGCCGAGCGGACGCACCGCGCCTATATTCGAAATAACGCGCTGGTTTTCCTTGTCTTCCTCACCGATGAAAACCACGCCCTGCACCGGAATGGCGCGTTGCCGCAGCGCCTCGAGCGACAGCAGCGTGTGGTTGATGGTGCCGAGCGCGGTTCTGGCGCACAGAATGAGCGGAATTTGCCAGCGGGCAAAGATATCGACGAAGAGCACGCTCTCCGTCAGCGGCACCAGAAGCCCGCCTGCCCCTTCGATGACAAGCGGCCCATCCAGCCGCGGCGGCCGTAAAAATGCGGGATCGATCATGACATTGTCGAGACGAGCCGAAAGATGCGGCGAGGCAGGCGTCTTCAACCGATAGGCTTCCGGCAGGATGCGCGTAGGTGCGACGCCGGCAAGCCTTGCAACCGTCTCGCTGTCGGTTTCTTCCTCAAGCCCTGACTGTACGGGCTTCCAGTAATGAGCCTTGAGGGCATGGGTGAGCGCTGCAGCAAAAACCGTCTTGCCGATGCCGGTATCGGTGCCAGAGATGACAAAACGGGGGCTCATGCTGCATGCTCCCGCAACGAGAGGGCAAGCAACCCGATCATGGCGGCAATCTGGCTTTCCTCCAGATTGAGCGTGATGGCGATGCGCAGCCGCGCCGTGCCTTCCGGCACCGTCGGCGGGCGGATCGCCCGCACATCGAAGCCCCCTTGCCGCAGCTGCGCGGCAATCTTCAGCGAGCGTGCATTGTCGCCGATCATCACCGGAAGGATCTGTGAACCGCTTGGCGCCACGCCGAGTTGGCGCTGTAACTCCTCGCCGGTAAAACTGACCAGTTCTGCCAGTCGCGACCGCCGCCAGGGTTCGTCCGCGACGACGCGCAGGGCTTCCCGCACCGCCGCCGCCATCAGCGGCGAAGGCGCGGTGGAATAGATGAAACCACGGGCGCGGTTGACGAGGTAATCGGCAAGAACCGCAGGCAGGCTCAAAAGCGCGCCGGAGGCCCCGAGCGCCTTGCCGCAGGTGTGAAGCGCCACCACATTGCCACGGCCTTCCAGTGCCGCAGCAAGTCCACGCCCACCGGGGCCGAAGACGCCGGTGGCATGGGCTTCATCGACAACCAGAAAACCACCATGCCGTTCGGCAAGATCGGCAAGCGCCGCGAGCGGCGCGCAATCGCCATCCATGGAATAAAGGCTCTCGGCAGCGATCCATGGTCGCCCCTTACCGCCCGCCTGCCGCCAGCGGATTATTTCCCGCTCGAATGCCTCGACCTCATTATGCGGCACAGCCACCGCCTTGGCCTTTCCCGCCGCAATGCCATCATGCACGCTGGCATGGATAAGGGCATCATGTAGGACAAGATCGTCCCGCAGCGGCAGGGTGGAAAAAAGCGCGACATTGGAAGCAAAACCGCTGCTGAAATAGATCGCTTTTTCGGCCCCGAAGAACGCCGCCGCTTCCGCTTCCAACGCCTCGTGTTCGGGGTGATTGCCACGCAGCAATCGCGAGCCACCGGCGCCCACCGGCACGCCTCTTGCCATGGCGTCAACGATTGCCGCCTTCAGGCGCGGCGCTTCGGCAAGGCCGAGATAATCGTTCGAAGTGAAATCGACCCCCTCGCGCGGTGCAAGCGCACGAAGCCGCGATTTGCGGCTGAGGCCGGCAAGCTTCGCCTCATAGGGGGAGAGCGCCGCAAGGTTCACCGGCAGCCTCCTGCTTCCACAGGCGGCAATTCCATTGGCTTGAGGCCAAGCCGCCGGAAGAGCGCCGTATCGTGATCTTCCCCCGGATTATCCGCCGTCAGCAGCGTTTCGCCGATGAAGATGGAATTGGCGCCGGCCAGGAAACAGAGCGCCTGCATCTCATCGCTCATCTCGGTACGCCCGGCAGAAAGCCTTACATGCGAACGCGGCATCAGGATGCGGGCAAGCGCGATAGTGCGGACGAATTCGATCGGATCGACAGGATCGGCATTGGCCAGTTTCGAGCCGGGGATCGGGATCAGCATGTTGATCGGAACGCTTTCCGGCGGAGCCGGAAGGTTCGCGAGCGTCACCAGCATCGAAATCCGGTCCTCGACCGTCTCCCCCATGCCGAGAATGCCGCCGGCACAGACTTTGATGCCGGCATCGCGGACATTGGCGAGCGTCGCCAGCCGGTCCTCGAAGGTGCGGGTCGTAATGATCTCGGAATAAAACCGCTCCGACGTATCAACGTTGTGATTATAATAATCCAGCCCGGCATCGGCCAGCCGCTCGGATTGCTCCGGCGTCAGCATGCCAAGCGTCATGCAGGTTTCCATGCCAAGCGCCTTCACGCCTTCGACCATGGCGACAACAGCCTCCATGTCGCGCTCCTTGGGATTACGCCAGGCCGCGCCCATGCAATAACGCGTCGCCCCACCTTCTTTCGCCTTGCGCGCCTCCGCCAGCACCCGCTCGACTTCCATGAGTTTGGAAGCCTTCAGACCGGTCGGATTTCGGGCGGACTGACTGCAGTAACTGCAATCTTCGGGGCAGCCGCCCGTTTTGATCGAAAGAAGCCGGCTCATCTGGATAGCATTGGCATCGAAATGACGCCGGTGCACCTGCTGCGCTCGAAAGAAAAGATCGTTAAAGGGTAAATTATAGATAATTTTTGCCTCCTCAACGGCGGAATTCGTTCCAGCATCGCTCAAGGCGGCCGGCTTTTCGTTAGTCCGCAGTGCCATCTGATCCATACGTCACTCCCAATCCTTAAATAAATAGATAGAACTTGTTTTTATCTATTTTTTACCGATGGCATTTTGCAAGCACTTTTTTCTTGAGAGTTTTTTTTCGACGCGAAAGGCAGACAGGATCGATCGGGACAATCAGGCCGCATTTCGAGGGTGGCAATTCCCCACATATTTGCCCACGAAAAGATCGAGCAGGCCCATGGCGCGAAACCGTCCGAATTGCTAAAGCTCGGGAATGATATCACTTCGCACCTCCACCAATGGCGACGCGGCGCGCATCCTCGACATATGGAGCAGGGCCGTAGACGCAACCCATGGCTTTCTACTTCCGCAGGATCGCGTTGCGATCGGCGAGGAAGTCAGGGCATTTTTGCCGCAGGCGCCGTTGACGCTTGCCGTCGACGAGACAGACCGCGCCCTGGGTTTCATGTTTCTGCATGAAGGCCATATGGAGGCGCTGTTCATCGATCCGGACCATCACGGCAAAGGCATCGGCAAGGCCCTGGTGGAAAGTGCGCTTGCGCTTCACCCGGCACTGACAACCGACGTTAACGAGCAAAACGGCGAAGCACTGGGCTTTTATCGCCGGCTGGGCTTCAAGCCGACGGGACGCTCCGATGTCGACGGACAGGGGCGGCCCTATCCGCTCATCCATCTTCGATTTCGCCCGACGGAAGAATAGACCGCCGGCGGCGCGGGGATGACAGTGCCATGCACACCATCGCCCATTTCCGAGCCCGCAATTTCTGCGACGGAGCCGCTTTGGGCTGCCTCCTCCCGACTTCATCGCCGAGGCCGATATTACCCGCATCGTCGGCGAAGGGGCCGCATCGGGCTGTGGTCTTTCGCATTAAGTCGGAAGGGCAATCAGCTTCACATCAAGGTCTTCATCAATGGTTATGAACCATATCCATTGACAAATCACGGGACAGCGGCTTTTCTAAAGGCTATGCGTGAAACGTTACGAGCATCGAAATTGCTGGCCCTTATGTTTAGACTGGTGATGATCCTATCACTGGCTGGCTACAGCGTTTCCACCGTGAATGCCGCAATGCATGGTCCCGACGCCGGCGGAATGCAACACGCTCAATCCGCCACGATGGATCACGGCAAGATGATGGATCATGGCGGCTCGGCGATGATGTCCGACACTCATGGTCGCCACGGCGTCCAGGACCTGCAGGGAATGTCCGACGAGGACGGTGGTGTCAAAAAAACCGCGAAGCCACAATGCTGCGGCGATTTCTGTCTCGGCATGGCGGTTCTGATCGATCACGGCGCAGTCGGCACGCCCGTCGTCAGCGGCATCCGCTCCTTCCTCGACGACAGCAAGGCGCTGGGGCAGACCCCGCTTCTTCACCGTCCCCCGAATATCTGAACAGGCAAAGCCCGCCTTTGGGCAATGACCGTGCGTGAGCGGCTGTAACGCCGCTACGCCGTTACATCTCCTGTTCGGAAACGACCCATGAACCCAATTTATATTGTGGTTGCGGCGCCCCTGCTTCTGGGCGGCTGCACAGCCACATCGATGATGAATGACGCCGCCTCCTATGACGACGCGGCAAACCCGACGCTTGCCGTCGCCCCCCTCAGCTACCAAAGCCCGGTCTCGGCTTACACGGCCCGCATGCCGGTCGATCCCAAACCCTGGCGTGACCAGAACGATGCGCAGGCTCCAAAAGGAGACGCATCATGACACCACGTGCATTCAAACTCGGCGCAAAACTGGCAGCCGTTCTATCCATGCCGGTTTTTCTCAGTGGCTGTGTCTCGGCCGCACAATATGCGGCGTCAGATGCTGGGTTCATCAATGTTTCGGCAAAGACATCGGAAGCGACCGGAAAACAGGCCATCTGGGTGCAGAACCGGGTCGAAGCGCAGGCAACACAAGCTCGCGTCAAAACGCTGATGGCGGCCAGCAAGGTCCTTGATGCCGAAACCGCCGTACAGGTTGCGCTGCTGAACAACAAGGGCCTGCAGGCGGCCTATGCCGATCTGGGGGAAGCCGCTGCCACCGCCTGGCAATCGACCATGCTGGTCAATCCGCGGGTCGGCATCGGGCTGACGGGGATCGGCACCCCCGGCCTCAGGGCCTATAAGTCAATCGAGGGCGTGGTCGTCACCAATATCCTGGCACTCGCCACCCTCAAGCAGAACGTGGCGATTGCCGATACCAACTTCCGCAAGGCGCAGCTTGCCGCCGCGCTGAAAACGCTGCAACTCGCGGCAGATACGCGCCGGGCATGGATCAACGCCGTTGCCGCCCTCGAAAATGTCGGCCAACTGGCGCAGGCGCAGACCGCGGCGGACGCCGCCTCTGAACTCGCCAAGAAGCTTGGCGAGGCGGGCTCGCTCAATAAGGAAGGCCAGGCCCGCGAGCAGGTGTTTTATGCCGAGTTGACGGGCCAGATCGCCAAGGCGCGGCTTGAAGCCCGCCTTGCCAAGGAAGAACTGACGCGGCTGATGGGTCTATGGGGAGCGGATATCGAATACGCCATTCCCAACCGCCTGCCGCAGCTTCCAAAAACACTCGCCAAGCGTGACATGATCGAGGCGGAGGCGCTGCAACGCCGCGTCGATCTGCAAATGGCAAAACTCGACCTTGAGGCGACTGCGCGCTCCTTCAAGCTCACGGAAGCCACCCGCTATGTCACCGATCTCGAGTTGCGCTCCGGTTTCGAGACCGAGCGCGAGCTGGAAGACGGCGAAAAGCACAAGCAGACGACCGGCAACGCGGAACTGGAATTCGTCATTCCGATCTTCGATTCCGGCCAGGCGCGCATGCGGGAATCCGAGCTCGCTTATATGCGTGCAGCCAATCTGCTGGCGGAAAAGGCGGTCAATATCCGCTCGGAGGCCCGCTCGGCCTATCAGGCCTATCGCTCGAATTACGATATCGCCCGGCATTACCGCAACAGCGTGGTGCCCCTGCGCACCAAGATCGAGGAAGAGTCGCTGCTGACCTATAACGGCATGCTCACCAACACGTTCGAGCTGCTGGCCGACAGCCGCGAGAAGGTCAATTCAAACCTGCTGGCCATCAATGCCAAACGCGACTTCTGGCTCGCCGAAGCCGGCCTCGCCCCTGCCATTTATGGCGGCGGCGCAGGCGAGTCTGGCGGAGAGACCGAGGTTGCCGCCGCTTCCGGCGGCGGTGGTGGCGGACATTGAGAAAGGGAAAGACCATGTTCAATAGAAGACAACTTCTGGGCGTCAGCGCCGCTATGGTCTCCTCGGCGGCCTGGGCGAAAACCTCCAACAGCAGCCTGCCGGAAGCGGCAGTGATGGAAACGGCGGCAACGCAGGCGCCGGTAAAGCCCACCGCCGGTCCCGATTATAATCCGGTCGTCACCTTGAATGGCTGGACCCTGCCCTTCCGGATGAACAATGGCGTCAAGGAATTCCACCTTGTCGCCGAGCCGGTGGAACGCGAAATGGCCGAGGGCATGACTGCCCGTCTATGGGGTTACAACGGCCAGTCACCGGGCCCCACCATCGAGGCCGTGGAAGGCGACCGGGTACGCATTTTTGTTACCAACAAGCTGCCGGAACATACGACGATCCACTGGCACGGCATGATCCTGCCATCGGGCATGGACGGGGTGGGTGGACTGTCGCAGCCGCATATCCCCGTCGGCAAGACCTTCGTCTACGAGTTCGACCTCTTGAAGTCGGGCACCTTCATGTACCACCCGCATTCGGACGAGATGGTGCAGATGGCGATGGGCATGATGGGCTTCTTCGTTGTCCATCCGAAGGACCCCACCTTCATGCCGGTGGACCGCGATTTTGTGTTCCTGCTCAACGCCTTCGACATCAATCCCGGCACCTCCGTCCCCAAAATCATGACGATGACGGATTTCAATCTTTGGGCATGGAACAGCCGGGTGTTTCCGGGCATCGATCCGCTGGTGGTTTCCAGGGACGACCGGGTGCGCGTGCGTGTCGGTAACCTGACCATGACCAACCATCCGATCCACATGCACGGTTACGATTTCGAGGTGACCTGCACGGATGGCGGCTGGGTGCGGCCGGAGGCGCGCTGGCCGGAGGTCAGCATCGATATTCCCGTCGGCGCCATGCGGGCTTATGAATTCGACGCCAAATATGTCGGCGACTGGGCGATCCATTGCCACAAGTCACACCATACGATGAACGCCATGGGACATGACGTCCCCACCTTCATCGGCGTCGACAAAAAAAGCGTCACCGAAAAGATCCGCAAGGTCCGGCCGGAATATATGCCGATGGGCACCGCCGGCATGGCGGATATGGGCGCGATGGAAATGGAAATCCCCGAAAATACCGTTCCGATGATGACGGGGTGGGGCCCGCACGGCCCGATCGAAATGGGCGGAATGTTCTCTGTCGTGAAGGTTCGCGAAGGCATTTCCGCGGGCGATTACGCAGACCCCGGCTGGTACGAAAATCCGCCCGGCACGCAGGCCTGGGAATGGACCGGCGAATTGCCGGACAGCCAAAAAAACACCGACCCCAAAACGCAGATCACGCCGCATCCGATGAAACACGGCTGAATATGACCCACCCTTACAAACCAAGGAACAATGACATGACCAGACTGAAAATTGCACTGCTTCTCACCACTCTTGCCACGCCAGCGCTCGCATCCGGCACCCACGGCGGCGGCCATGAAGCGATGGCGGTGGGCGAACCGGGCGACAAGGCAAAGGTAACCCAGACCATTCAGGTGACGATGAAAGAGACACCCGATGGCAAGATGCTGTTCACACCCGCCAAATTCGAATTCAAGAAGGGCAAGACGGTTCGCTTCGCTGTCAAGAATGCCGGCGAGCTGGACCATGAATTCATCATGGACGAGCAGAAAGCCAATCTGGAGCACAAGGCTGCAATGGCCAAGGCGCCGGAGATGGAACACGACAACCCGAACGCTATCACCCTCGCGCCGGGAGAAAGCGGCGAAATCATCTGGAAATTCACCAATGACGGCATGTTCGAATTCGCCTGCCTGAAACCCGGACATTACGAGGCCGGCATGCGCGGCGATCTCAAAGTATCCGCCAAGTAACCCACAACCGAAGGAATCTCACCATGAAGACCGTCATTAAGATCACCGTCGCAGCCGCACTTCTACTCACCGCTCCATTCAGCGCATTTGCAGAGGAATTCACCAAGGGAACAGTCAAGAAAGTCGATGCTGCCGCCAAGAAGGTCACGATCATCCATGACGAACTGAAGAACCTCGACATGCCAGCCATGACCATGGTGTTCCGCGTCAAGGACGATGCGATGCTCGAAAAGCTCAAGGAAGGCGCCAATATCGAGTTCATCGCCGAACGCGCCGACGGCAAGCTTGTCGTCGCAAAGGTGAAATAAGGCTGCCATCATCTGCGCAGAAGAAACGGAAGGGGCAGCGGTTTCCGCTGCCCTTTTGATATTCGCGGTCGGATGCCCGACGGGCGATATTGTTCGGCAAACGGTCTTGTTTCGTCGGAGCGCCGCGCACCATCGCTCTTGCGCGAAAAAGTCGCGTCGATCGCACGCCCATTGTTGATGAACGGCCGATGGAGCAGAAGAAATACCGCAAACATCAAAGGCCATGCAATCAGGACATCCGAGAGGAAATGAGCTCCCATCGCCACCCTGTTCAGGGAGAAAATCACGATGAACGGCGTCAATATCGCGGTGCCGATCAGGCGAAATTTCCCTGGCAGGAGAATGATGAAGGCCAGAAGGGCGATTGCGGAAGCGCTTTCACCGGAAGGAAAAGAGCAGTTTCGGGTGCAGCTGCCACCGAGGGAAAGAACCGGTGTAAAAACCAGCTCTCCCCCGAACTCTGCGAGATGCCGCGGCCTTGCCCTGCCGAACAGGTTTTTCAGGGCATGCACCGCAGCGCCCGGTCCCAGAGCAAAAAAGACGATAATAAGCAGCAGCCTGTGTGGTGGAAAAAGCCGTGGCAAGCCGCGCGAGAAGGGCATTACGACAAGCATGCACACAAGTCCGGACAGCAAGACCCAGGGAAGCCTGCGGTTCAGATCGCGAACGGAAATCAGGAACTCGTCCTCGCCGAGTGTGAAACCTTCCGCCCAGAATTGCCGGCTTACTCCAAGATCGATATCCGGCCTGATCGTAAAGACAATCATCATCGCAAGGGCGACCAGAAGAGCCAGCACAAAGGGACTGCCGGAGGCACGCGCAAATGCCTGACGAACGACAGAAATAAAGTTGACACGAAATTTCGACCGTTGGGTCAAACGCCGCTTTTTGGGGTGGGTTTTATGGGTGAGAGACTGGTGCATGGCCAGTTCTCTCCCGCAGAAATGTCAAGGCTCTGCGGAGAAAGACACAAGAGTGTATGGAAAGGAGTGCCGGTGGCATCCATTCGGGCACAGCGGCTCTTGCCCGATGTTCCGCATCCGCTTAGCGTCCCGGCGCTGCCACGGCCGACACCAGTACATTTGCGGATTGAGTATGGACAAAGGACTAATTCTAATCGTCGAAGACGACCCCGATATTATTCAGATCCTGGACGCCTATCTCGTTCGCGAAGGATACAGAACCGTCAGAGCCAGCGACGGAGAAACGGCGCTGACCCATTTCTCCATGTTGAGACCTGATCTGGTTCTCCTCGACATTCGCCTGCCGAAATTCGACGGCATCGAGGTTTTGAACCGCATCCGGCGGGAACGGGAGACGCCTGTCATCATGGTCACATCTCTCGCCGAGGACATGGACAAGCTGACGGGCCTTCGCCTCGGCGCTGACGACTACATCGTCAAACCTTTCAATCCGCATGAATTGATCGCGCGGGTGAATGCCGTGCTGAAACGCACGCGGCAACCGGGCTCTGGCGGGGTTTTACGCTTCGGGCCCATTGAGGTGGACACCGAAGCCTATGTCGCAGCCGTCTGCAACGACGGTCAGCGGGCCGTTCTGCCGCTCACGCTGAGCGAGTTCAGGATCCTCGCCCATATGGCGCGTCGTCCCACCCACGCCTTTCAGCGCGCCGATATTCTTGACGCCTGCCTGCCGGAAAGCGATGCGCTGGCGCGCACCATCGACACACACATTGCCAATCTGCGCAAAAAACTGACGGACCATGGCGCCTGCGGTTATCTCGTCTCGGTGCGCAGCATCGGTTATCGGCTGGCAGGGGAGCAAAAACCATGAAGACTTGGCGGCTCCGCCTGCGGACGATGACGGCGATCACGATCACTACAATGCTCATCTTTGCGGTTGCGTTGGTCTATTTCGGCGTTTCCTGGTATGCCGACAATATTCAGGAGCGCATGATCGCCCAGCTATCGCCGGATGCCTCCAAGGCCTTCTCGGATATAGACCGGGGTGTGATGCCGGACCAGCGTCAGCTTGAGGCCCTTGTCAGGGTTTTGCCGGGCCTCGAGGACGAGGCCGATAACGAGCTTATCAAATCCGTGTTCATTTTCGGATTGCTCGGTGTGTTTCTCTGCAGCTTGCTTGGTTACTTCATCTCTCGGCGCATTGCGGCACCTCTCGGCGAACTTGCCGATGCAGCGCGGCGCATGGCGACCGGCAACTTCAGCGGAGGAGCAGAGATCAGGGGGAGCCACATCGCAGAGGTCGCATTTCTCGTCGACAGTTTCGAGAGCTTGATCCGGGAACTTCAGATGATGGAGCACCGGTTGAAGTTCAACACGATGGCGGTAGCCCATGAACTGCGCACCCCGCTCACGATCCTGCAGGGCCGTTTGCACGGCATTGCCGATGATCTCTTTCCCCTCGACAAGGAAGCCATTCGCCACCTCATCGTCCATGTGGAGGGGCTGGCACGTCTCGTGGATGATTTGCGCACGCTTTCTCTGGCCGAAACCAACAGCCTCGTCAAGGACACCGAGCCGCTTGATCTTGCCGCCGAATGCGCGGCCGTGGCGGAGGCGGCACGGCCGCTCATGAACGAAGCAGGCATTGATCTCGAGATGTCGCTGGAGGCAGCATCAGTTTGCGGCGACCGTCAACGCCTTCGGCAGCTGCTGCTGATCCTGATGGACAATGTTCGCCGCTACGCGGCGAGCGGCGGATTTATGCGTTGTTCGACCGGGCTTCAGGACGGGCGCGCCTTCGTCTCGATCGAGGATAAAGGGCCGGGCTTCCCCGCCGGCGTCGAGGCGCACGGCATCGAACTCTTCTGGCGGATGGAACCGTCACGCGCGCGTAAGACCGGCGGGACAGGTCTCGGCCTGTCCATTGCCCGCGCAATCGCACGGGCGCATGACAGCGATCTGCAGATAAAGGCGCGCCCGGAGGGCGGAACGATCGTGACCGTCATTTTCCGGGAGGCATCCTGAACTCCACCCTAGTCATGGGCAGGCTTTCGCGCCGGCCCGAAGATCATGAAGCTGATGGCGGCGAGTAGCCATACACTGATGCCGGCATAAAGCATGACCAGGCCGAACCCATCCGCAAGCGCCCGGTGGACAAGCTCTTCCGAAACGCCCTGCGCCGAGGCGCCAGCAGTTCCCGCGGCGATCTTTTCCGCCAGCGACTGCACATGAGACACATCCGCCCCGATCGGCAGGTTCGCCCGAAGCGAAGCCCCCACGCCCTCGACCAGAATAAAGCCCATGATCGGAATGTTGATGGCAAGCGAGATCATGCGTGCGCTCATGTCGATGCCCGAAGCCATGCCCGAACGGGCGGGCGAAACCGCGCCCGTGGTCGTGTTGGTAACGGGGGTATTGGTAAGTCCGAGCCCCATTCCGGCGAGGATGCAGCCGGGCAGCATTGTAACCCAGTTCGCCGCTTCGATACCGCTTCCCAGCTTCATCAGCATGAAGCCGAGGCCGATAGTGAACAGTCCTGCCGGAATGACGAGGCGGGGTTGGTAGCGCAGCGACAGGCGTTCCGCCAGAGGCGGGACCACCAAGGCTGGCAGCGTATAGGCAAGCAAGCCGAGCCCGGCGGTGACGCTGTCATAACCGAGGCCAGCCTGAAACCAGATCGGCAGATAGATCATGAACGGCCAGAAGCTGATATTCATCGCCGCTGAACCGATGATCGCCCCGGAAAAAGGCCGGATGCGGAACACTGAGAAGTCGAACATCGGTCTTGAACTAAGCTTTTCGGCAATCAGGAAGGCGATGAAGCTCGCAGCCGAGGCGCCAAGGATCAGAAGCGCCGCCGGGCTCGCAAAACCAAGCTCGGGTCCCTGTGTGATGAAAAAGGCAAGGCAAAAAACGGACAGCGAAAGCGTGGCCATGCCGGCGATATCCAGACGTGCCGCCTCCGGGTCACGCGATTCTCTCACACCGCCCGAAGCAAGCAGCCACGTCACGATGGCGAGCGCTACGTGAACGAGGAAAACCCATTCCCAGCTCCACAGCGCAACAATGGCACCACCGATGATCGGGCCGAAACCGAGCCCAACGCCCGAGATGATGCCCCACCAGCCGAAGGCCATGCCGCGCTCCCGCGCCGTACGGAACTGCTGCGACAGAATGGCGATCTGGCACACCAGCATCGCTCCGCCGCTCAAGCCCTGAAAGAAGCGCGCGCCGATCAGCACCGGTACATTCTGCGTCATTCCGCAGGCAAGGGAAGACAGGGCAAAGGCAGCAATACTGGCAATAAAGACACGTTTACGGCCGAAGCGGTCGGCCAGCGCACCGGTTGCCATCAGCACCATGGTCACGCCGATGGTATAGGCATTCATGATCCACTGGAGTTGCCGGAAATCCGCGTGCAGTACCTGTTCCAGTGTCGGCAGGATCGCCGGAACGCTGGATATTTCTAGTCCGAACATAAGAGCGGAGAGACAAACGGCAGCGAGCGCCATGGCGCTTCTGCTACCCGTTTGTTCGGTAATAACAAGGGTCATTCTTCAGCCTTTCTTGGCTCGGCTCGCAACTGTGAAACCGATCTACGGAGGCGACAGGCTAGACAAAGCTTGACCATAACTGAATTGGATGATTGGCTATTTCAGAGACAACAAATTGGAATAGTCGACATGAGCACGCTGGATGTGGAGGCCGTCGAAGCCTTCGTTACCATCGCCGATATGCAGAGCTTCACCCGCGCGGCCGAAGCGCTCGGCACCACCCAGGGCGCGATCAGCGTCAAGCTCAAGCGATTGGAAGACAGGCTGGGCCAGCGGCTGCTCGAACGCACACCGCGTTCGGTGCGGCTATCCGCGCAGGGTGCAGTGTTTTTGGCGCCCGCCCGCGAATTTCTCGCCGCACACGATCGCGCATTGGCAGGCCTTTCCTCACCGCGCCGTCGTTTTGGCCTCGGCATTGCCGCCCACGTGGCAGGACCGGAGGTGCCAACCCTTCTGGCCCGCCTCAACGACCATGACCCGGGCCTGACGATTGAAGTGCGGATGGACCATTCGCGCTCCCTGCTCGACGCGTTCGACCGTGGGGAAATCGATGCGGCCATCATCAGACGCGAGGACGACCGGCGCGACGGCGAGGTTCTCGGACCGGAGCATTTCGGCTGGTATGCAACCCCGCAATTCGAACATCGTCAGGGTGAACCGTTGCGGCTTGCGGCACTGTCTCCCGCCTGTGGCGTGCGTGATATAGCCACCCGCGCCCTGGACGGGGCTGGCATAGCCTGGACGGAGGTTTTCCTCGGCGGCACATCGTCCATGGTAACCGCGGCCGTTTCGGCGGGACTTGCGATTTCCGCCTTCTCCTCCCGTCTTGCCCCACCCGGCACCGTGGAGGTGAGCCAGCGTTTTGGGCTGCCTTCCCTGCCTTCCACCGAAATCATCATGTTCTCGACCCTGACGGACAGCAGATCGCGTGAGGCGTTGCGAACGCTCGCTGCCGCTTTTCGCGAGCATCGGCCGACCTAAGTGCCGCGGCGTCACAGATAGCCCGACCGCCTGTCGACATTTACCGGTGGAAAATCTAGCATCGCGCCAAACTGGAAGGACCGACCATCTCTCGATCCAGCCGCCACAGTGGAGTATTCATGTCCCTGCCCCAAAAAATCGGTTTTATCGGAACAGGCGCCATCACCGACGCGATGGTACGCGGCCTGCTTGCCAGACCCGCCGCCGTACCACATGTCATGGTGTCCCAGCGCAGCGCGGATGTTTCGGCTGAACTGGCTGCCGATTTTTCGCAGGTGATCGTCTCAAGCGACAATCAGGCGATCGTCGATGGCTGCGATACCGTCATGCTGGCAATCCGTCCCCAGATTGCCGAGGAGGTCATCCGGCCGCTACGGTTCAGGGACGAACAGAAAGTCATCAGCGTCGTGGCTGCGACCAGCCGGGAAGCCCTTCTCGACTGGATCGATGCGGATGTACATCTCACCCAGGCCATCCCGCTGCCCTTCGTCGCCCGCCGCAAAGGCGTCACCGCCATTTATCCCGCCGATAGGGATACGGCAGCAATCTTCAACGTGCTCGGCAATGCGGTGGAATGCGAGACCAAGGCCGAATACGACCTTCTGGCCGCCGGAAGCGCTCTGATGGCTACTTATTTCGGCATCATGCAGACAGCAACGGAATGGTTGGCCGAAAACGGACTGCCGGAAGAAAAGGCGCGCGCCTATCTTGCACCCCTCTTTGGCGGCCTCTCCGAGGTGGCGGTGTTGGCCGGAAGCAAGGCGGATTTTAACGAGATCAGCCGTGAATTCGCCACCAAAGGCGGCCTCAACGAACAGGTGCTCAAAGACTTCGATGGCAAAGGCGGTTCAAAGGCCTTGAAAGATGCATTGAGCCGCGTGCTCGAGCGGATTGCGCGATAGCAGCCGGTGCAACGGTAGGAACAAAAAAGGGCCTTTCGGCCCCTTCTGTTTATGCCTTGCCCGGACGGTTGATCGTCAGAAAGTGGCGCACGACAGGCTTTTCCAGCCCGGAATGATAAGCCAGCACCCTGCCCTGCAAATCTGCATCGGCATTGGAGACCCGCTTGTGCTGGCGAAGATGTTCCGCCCAGGATTCCACCATGAACCATTCGACGATCTTCTGCGGATCGGCGGAGTCTTCCGTGACACCCCAGCCATAGGCGCCATCGCGGCGACGTTCCTGGGAAAGCTCGTCGAGTGCATGCAGGAAAGCGGAGCGGTGATGCTTTTCGACGTTATATTCGATCAGGATCAGAACCGGGCCGCGATCATGGGCCACCGGCTCGGCAACGAGCGGTTCCGGCCAATGGTTGGATGGCACCATATCCGCATCACCCGCAGGCAGTTTCAGGCGGTGCATGACAAGGCCCGCAACCAGCAGTCCCGCAGCACCGATCAGCAATGCACCCGGCACACCTGTGGCTTCACCAACAGCACCCCAGCCAAGGCTGCCAGCTGTCATCGCGCCGTTGAAGACAGTGAGATAGACAGCAAGGCCACGGCCACGCACCCAGTTTGGCAGAACTGCCTGGGCGGCCCCGTTCAGCGTCGTTAGAGCGGTGATCCATGCGCCGCCGAGGAACAGCAGGACGATGATGGCAAGCCACTTCGGCGGTGCGAGTGAAAGCGCGGCCATGACGAGTGCGGTAATGACGGCAGCACCGAGAAGCAGGGCATCTGCATCGAAACGTTCGCGCAGCTTCGGCATGACCAGCGCGCCGCCGATGGCGCCAGCGCCGACAGCACCGAGCAGGATACCGTAGAAGCTGGCGTCTCCGCCGAGCAATTGCCGGGCAACCAGGGGCAGCAGCGCCCAGACGGCGCTGGCGAAAGCGAAGAAGATCGCGGCCCGCAGCAGCACGACATGAAGCGGCTTGCTGGCACGGGTGTAACGAAGGCCCGCCCGGAAAGCGCCGAGGAAACCTTCGGCCAGCGCATCGTCAGCGTTCTTTACCCGTGGCCACCACAAAAGGGCGGCGATGACGACGAAGTAACTGGCGACATCGGCGCCATAGGTAAAGGCCGCGCCGAAGGCCGCAAGCAGGATGCCGCCAGCAGCCGGACCGATGGAACGGGCGATATTGATGCCGAGCGAGTTCAGAGCCACGGCGCTCTTGATATCCTCGCGCTTCACCAGCTCCGGCACGATGGCCTGCCAGGTCGGTCCCATCAGCGCCGCACCGATACCGCCGAGGAAGGTGAGACCGATCAGGGCGCTGACGGACAAAAGGCCGGTGTGCGCAAGAACCATGAGTGTGACGCTGACAGAGGCCAGCAACAGCTGAACTGCGATCAGGAACTTGCGGCGGTCGAGAATATCGGTCAGCACGCCGGCCGGGATCGCCAGAAGAAAGATCGGCAGGGTTCCAGCGGCCTGCACCATGGCGACAGCCGCCGGAGAGGCCGAAAGATCGGTCATCAACCATGAACTCGCGACATCACGCATGAAGCTGCCGGTATTGCCCAGCACCGTCGCAGCCCAGAGGACGGCGAAGACCGGTTGTGCAAGCGGAGCAAAACTGCTTGCGGAGGATTTTGCGGCGCTCATTTGCCCGTTCCTTTCGTGAGATCGATTGCAGCGACGACGACAAATGCGCCAGCGAGACCTAGATATTCAAAGAAGGCATTGGTGGCCATCATGCGGTCCATGCCCGGCGCCATTTCCCAGAAGCGGAGAGCGATGAAGGTGGCGACAAGAGTGAAGCCCGCCAGTGCCAGAGCTCCGGCCCAGCGCAGGAAGCCCGACACAACCAGAGCGGAGGCGGTGAGTTCGAACAGGATGACGACGACGGCGAATGCGACCGCCGGCTGAAGGCCAAAATGGCTCATCTCGGCAATCGCCCCTGGAAAGTCGAAAATCTTCGTCAGCGGTCCCTGAATATAGGCCGAGCAAAGCGCCAGAAGCGCAAGGGTTTTTGTGGCGGGTGCGGCAATGATATCCGCAAGGAAGCCCCGAAGGCGAAGGGTTGAAGACGGCTCAGTCATAATGTGCTCCTACTGGCCGTTCGGTTCGAGCGGCGCTGGCGTTCATCTGATGGAGCGATATTGGCGCAAAGGATTACCGCCAACAATTGCATCAATAGTTTCGATATAATTGCGTAATCTGTAATATTCTTTTATCGGCTGTTGGTCGTATCCCACGGGCGGCACATGCGCCGCCCGTGGGTGGGCTTCTTTTGCCTATGAGGCTTATACCGCCCAGCAGGAGCAGCCCAGGGCACCGAAGAAGCCTTTGAGATCGGCAATCGGCAGCTTCGATGTCCAGGCACCGGCATGGTCGTGACCATGCACACCGCAATCGCTGGCGCAGCCGCAGGTGGAGATGGCCGTGCGGCGCAGCGAGCGGGCGCCGGCGCCATCCGGTTCATCCCAGGCGGCGTAGCCGCCGAACTTGCGCACTGGCGACCAGTCTGGCATGGCCGGCGGAATATTGCTCTCGTCCAGTGCTTTGAAGTCACCGGCGCCATAGACGACCTTGCCACCCACCATCGTCAGTTCCGAGGTAAGGAAGGAGATTTCATCCTCCGCACAGGAGAAGAAGTCCTTGTCCGGCACCACGAGATCGGCGAACTGGCCTTTCTCGATGCGGCCCTTCTTGCCTTCTTCATTCGAGAACCAGGTGACTTTTTCCGTCCACATGCGCAGCGCCGTTTCGCGGTCGAGGCAATTGGCGCGCGGGTAAAGCTGCATGCCGCCAACGGTCTTGCCGGTCACCATCCAGAAGAGCGAAACCCACGGATTATAGGAGGCGACGCGCGTTGCGTCCGTTCCAGCCGAAACGTTCACACCCTTATCGAGCATGCGCCGGATCGGTGGTGTGGCTTCGGCCACGCCCTGACCATAACGTTCAACGAAATATTCGCCTTGATAGGCCATGCGGTGCTGGGTGGCGATGCCACCGCCAAGCGCGGCGATACGGTCGATGGAGCGGTCAGAAATGGTTTCAGCATGGTCGAAGAACCAGTTAAGCCCTTCGAGCGGGATATCACGATTGACCTTTTCGAAGACATCCAGCGCCCGCGAAATGGTCTCGTCATAGGTGGCATGCAGACGCCAGGGCCAGCGGTTTTCCGCCAGAATCCGGACAACATCTTCAAGTTCGCCTTCCATCTCCGGCGGCATATCGGGCCGCGGCTGACGGAAATCCTCGAAATCCGCCGCGGAAAAGACCAGCATTTCACCCGCACCATTGTGCCGGAAATAATCGTTGCCCTGCTTGTATTTGACCGATTGCGTCCAGTTGAGGAAGTCTTCCTTTTCCTGTTTCGGCTTCTGCGTGAAGAGGTTGTAGGCCAGCCGAACGGTCATCTGGTTCTCATCCGACAGCTTCTGGATCACCTCGTAATCATCCGGATAATTCTGGAAGCCGCCGCCGGCATCGATGACGCCGGTCACACCCAGCCGGTTCAGTTCGCGCATGAAATGGCGGGTGGAATTGACCTGATAGTCGAGCGGCAGTTTCGGCCCCTTGGCAAGCGTCGAATAGAGAATGCCGGCATTTGGCTTGGCGAGCAGCAGGCCGGTGGGATTGCCGTTGGCATCACGGGTGATTTCGCCACCGGGCGGGTTCGGCGTGTCCTTGGTATAACCGACGGCACGCAGCGCCGCGCCGTTCAGCAGCGCCCTGTCGTAAAGATGCAGAAGGAAGACCGGCGTATCAGGCGCGACCGCATTGATCTCCTCGATGGTCGGCAGGCGCTTTTCGACGAATTGGTGCTCGGTGAAACCGCCGACGACGCGCACCCATTGCGGGGCTGGCGTTATCGCGACCTGGCGTTTCAGCATGTCCATGGCATCGGCAAGCGAGCGCACGCCGTCCCAGCGCAGTTCCATATTGAAGTTCAGGCCCCCACGCACGACGTGGGTGTGGTTGTCGATCAGGCCCGGCAGAACCCGCTTGCCCCTCAGGTCGATGATCTTCGTTTCCGGCCCGGCAAGGGCCATGACCTCGGTATCGCTTCCCACCTCGAGAAACAGACCATCCTTGATGGCGACTGCCGTTGCATTCGGATTGCCACGATCAAGTGTCGTGACGCGGCCATTGTGAAGGATGGTATCTGGATGCATGGACGAAGCTCCGCTCTTGATGGGATCAGCGGCCTTAGCCGGTGAAAACAGATTCGGAAAGGCGAGACTGGATGCCGCGCCGAGGAAAGTGCGTCGTGTCGGCATCAGCTTCTCTCCCTCTCGGTGGGTGCGGTGCCCTTGGCGATATCTACCGTTTCGACACCACCCCTGGGCATATGACCGAACATGTGCGGCTTGATCTGGTTGAACCACGAAACGGCGGCCGGTTCCCTGTCGATGATCGTTCTTGCGAAAGGGATGATCTGTTCTCCGACCAGGATGCCCAGCAGACCGACCAACGCAATGACGGGCGGCGCGGGCGAACGCACATTGAGCAGGCTGTAAACGATGCCGACGAGCAGGCCGGCGCCAAGCGACAGAAGATAGACTTTCATGGAAACCTCCTTTGGATGGATGAAGCCGCGCCGGCCGGGATATTGATCCCGCCGGCGCGTCAGGGTTGAAAGCTTATTTCGCGGGGTTGGGGCCGATGCGCTTGCCGTGCTTGACGCGCTCTGCGCCGCCATGAACATGCGTGACCGCATAATCGATGCCCATGCCGTAAGCGCCTGAATGTTCCTTCACCAGCGAGGTGACGGCGTCATAGGTTTCCTTGCGGGCCCAGTCGCGCTGCCATTCCAGCAGCACCTGCTGCCAGGTGACGGGGATGACGCCCGCCTGCACCATGCGGTCCATGGCATATTTATGCGCATCGACAGAGGTGCCGCCAGATGCATCCGCCACCATGTAGATTTCGTAATCGGCGACATCATGCAACGCCGAAAGAGCGAAGGTGGTGTTGCACACTTCCGTCCAGAGGCCGGAAACAACGATCTTCTTGCGATCGTTGGCAGCATTCTTCGCCAGGGCATCGCGGACATTCTGGTCATCCCAGGAATTCATCGAGGTACGCTCGAGAATGTCGTTTTCCGGGAATACTGCCAGCAGTTCCGGGAAAGTGTTGCCGGAGAAGCTTTCCGTTTCAACCGTGGTGATGGTCGTCGGAATGTTTAAGATCTTTGCCGCCTTGGCGAGGCCGACGACATTGTTCTTCAAGGTCTGGCGATCGATCGACTGCACACCGAAAGCCATCTGCGGCTGCTGGTCGATGAAGATGATCTGGCTGTTGGCGGGAGTAAGGACTTCAAGCTTCGACATGGTGGTTCTCCGTTCAGGTGGTGATTGCCGATCGACGGCGGTGAAATTGACAAGGCTTCGCCGGTCAGCTGCCCGGCAGGGGCAGCCGCCTTGAAAGCGTGGATATGATTTCTTCAGTGGATGCGGATCAACGACCCGCTTTATGCCGCAAGGGGAGCGAGGTTCGCCTCGATCTGATTGCGGAAAGGCTCATAACGGCTTGGCAGCTTGAGCGCTTCGCCCAGATGCGCGGTATCCTCGTCGCGATCGAAACCGGGTTCGTTGGTGGCGATTTCGAACAGGATGCCGCCCGGCGTGCGGAAATAGATCGCCCAAAAGTAATCGCGGTCGATGACAGGGGTGACCTGATAGCCGGTGTCCGTCAGCGCCTTGCGCACGTCCAGCTGCTTTTGACGGTTTTCAACCGCGAAAGCGATGTGATGAACCGAACCGGCTCCCGGACGGGCAAAGGGCGTCTTTGGCAGTGTGGCGAGATCAATCGTATCGGCGCCGTTGCCGCCGGGAATGACGAAGCGGGTTACATCGCCTTCTACATCGGCGCGCTCATATCCCATGAAGCGAAGCAGTTCCTCGGTCGCGGCCGTATCATTCAGATTGAAGCGCGCACCGGTAAAGCCGCGTATGGCGTTGTCTTCGGAGATGCCCTCGGCAAGCCATGGAGCGCGGGCATCGTTATCCGTTTCGATCAGCGCGAGTCCATCGCCATCCGGACCGGTAAAACGCAGGCGCTGTGCACCGAAGACCGTATCGGCCTGAAGGCCGGCGGCACCTTTCGTAATGAGACGATCTTTCCAGAAGCCGAGCGAACCCTTGGGAACGGAAAACTGCGTCTCGCCCACTTCGCCGACGCCCGGACGGCCGGCCATCATGTTGGCGAAGGGAAAATACGTCATGACGGTGCCCGGGGTTCCCTTTTCGTCACCGTAATAAAGGTGATAGACGCTTGGCTCGTCGAAGTTAACGGTTTTCTTGACCCGGCGCAGGCCGAGCGTATCGGTGAAGAAGCTGTTGTTCTGCCGTGCATCCGACGCCATCGAGGTAACGTGGTGCAGGCCCTTGATATCCTTGATCATCGTCGGCGCCTTTCGCTGTTGGTATGCCCGTTTCGATGGAGAAAGATGTAACCCGCTTGATTGCATCGCGGAATTGCAATATTTTTCTCGAATGAATTGCGATTTTTGAAATAATAGAGATGAACGATCACAAAGCTCTCAAAACCTTCCTGATGGCGGCCGAAAAGCGCAACTTCGCGCAGGTGGCCCGTGAACTCGGCATGACGGCAGCGGCCGTCACCCGTGCGATTGCAGCACTTGAAGATGATCTCGGCGTGCAATTATTCGTCCGGACCACCCGTCAGGTATCGCTCACGACGGACGGGGCCGTCTTCGCCGCACAGATTCAGCCGGCGGTCGAGGCTTTGGAGAACGCCCGGCGCGATGTTCGCAACGCCCACAAGGCCGACGAGGGACGCCTGAGGATCAGCGCGCCGACATGGCTCGGCAAAACGGTGCTGCCGCCGATCCTGTCGGGCTTCCGGGAACTCTATCCGAAAATGTGCTTCGAGATTTCGTTATCGGATGGCCTGGTCAATATCGTGGATGATGACTACGATCTGGCGATCCGTATCTCGTCCGCCCCATCGGACAAATTCACCATATGGCGCAAGATCAGGGCTGTACCGCGCATATTGGTGGCGGCTCCGGGCAGCCGGTTCGCGCAGATGAAACACCCCGCTGAACTGACGCCTGACGATTGCCTTGCCTACAGCGGCGAGAGCCGTCGGGAGAATTGGGTTCTGTCAGATGGCGGGTCAAGTATCACGATAACGGCAGGTCGTGCCTTCAGCGCCAATAGCGGCGAGGTTCTGGCCGATATGGCTGCGGATGGCGCAGGGGTCGCCTTGCTGCCGGGCTTCAACATCGCACAGCATATCCACAGCGGCCGCCTCGTCCATGTCCTGCCCGGCTGGTCGCCGCCGGAACTCTGGCTGACGCTCTATTATCCGCCCTATCAGGCCCTGCCGCCCCGCATCGCAACTTTCTCGAAATTTTTCGAAGAACAGTTACCAGCCTACATGGTGGCGCTGGAGTAGAACTGCCCGGTCTGCGCATTAATGACGGCGCGGGAGCGGCGCGCTCCCTCGCGGGATCCGTGAACGCGCCTTCTGTTATGCGCCATCCTGCCCAACAATATTGGACCGCGAAGTCACCGGGACAACACACCAGTAAAATTCCGCTTGATTAAATACCGACTAGTCTGTATTTAATCAAGCAAGGGAGATTTGATGTGGCAAGGAAACAGAACCCATTGACCAGGCCGGGCCTGCTGGAGGCGGCATTTACCGTCATCCGGACGAAAGGTTACGCCGCGACGACAGTTGACGATGTCTGCGCCAAGGCCGAACTGTCCAAAGGTGCATTCTTTCACCATTTCTCCAGCAAGGAGGAAATGGCGGTCGCGGCTGCCCAGCACTGGTCGGAGGTAACCGGTGCCGTGTTCGAAACCGCGTCCTATCATGATGCCGCTGATCCACTGGAGCGACTGCTGAACTATGTCGCCTTCCGCAAGCAGTTGATACAGGGCGAATTGCCGGATTTTACCTGCTTTGTCGGCACCATGGCGCAGGAGGTTTACGAGACCAGCGAGGCGATCCGGCAAGCGTGCTGGAATAGCATTTCAGGCCACGCCGAAACACTTGTCAGCGATATCGAAGCAGCCCTGGATCAATACAAGATAACAGAGACATTTACGGCGGAAAGTCTTGCCCTGCACATTCAAGCCGTCATCCAGGGCGCCTTCATTCTGGCAAAAGCGAGCGGGAATCCGCAGCAAGCCGTCGAAAGCCTCGACCATCTTCACCGCTATATCCGGCTGCTGTTCAGCCCGACAATGATCAACCACGTTGAATGACAACGCATCAACAGGAGGAAACCATGCCAAGCGTCATTCGTCTACATCGCGTCTTCGCAACGAAACCCGAAAAGCTCTATCGCGCTTTCATCGAACCGGATGCGATTTCAAGCTGGCTCCCGCCATTCGGGTTCACCTGTACCGTTCATGAACTGAATGCGAAGGTCGGCGGCAATCACCGGATGTCTTTCCGAAATTTCACGACGGGCGACAGTCATTCCTTTGGCGGGACCTATGTTGAACTCGTGCCCGGAGAGCGCCTTGTCTACACGGACCGCTTCGACGATCCCAACCTGCCTGGCGAAATGAAAGTCACGGTGAGCATGAAGGCAGTCGCATCCGGCACCGAAGTGAATATCGAACAGGAGGGCGTGCCGGATATCATTCCGGCTGATGCGTGTTATCTCGGCTGGCAGGAGTCACTGCGCAAGCTTGCCAAGCTCGTGGAGCCCGAAATCACGCAATAGCGCGCGACAATGCTCCAAATTGCGAGCGCATGATCTGCCTGCGCAGGGCTTACATGAACTCCCAGCTCCCGGAGGCTCCGGATCTGTCATCGCACGGATATCCGGGCCTCCTTCCTTTCCCCCGCTGCTTGGGCAGGGTCTTGCAGCCGTCCAGAACTAGAACGACCGTACAAAAGGCGGAAGTCCCGACACAGACATGTTGGCAGGCCTCTGGCCGGTCAGTCTTCGATAGGAAAGGCGAATCCGGCCTTCACGCGGTCCATGACGACCATTGTCTTGAACCCTTTAATGTCGTGGTTTTCATAAAAGAAGCGGCGGGTGAAGGCCTCGTAGTCCTCCATGTCCCTTGCCGTGATTACCAGAATGAAATCGGCATCACCGGTGACATAATAGCCGATCATGACTTCGCGCGTCGCACGGATCGCCGCCTTGAAGCGATCGACGATGTCCGCACGCTCCCGTTCCAGCGACACGAGGACGATCATGGTGATGCCCCGTCCCACGGCTTTGGGCGAGATGATCGCCACATCCGCCTCGATCACTCCCTCCTCCCGTAATCGCTTGAGCCGCCTCTGGCAGGCCGTCGGCGAGAGATTGACGATCCGCGCAAGCTCCTCCGACGTCAGACGGTTGTTCTTTTGCACGGCGTCAAGCAGCGCCCTGTCGGCTCGATCAATATTGGTCATGCAGAATTCCTGCGTACTTGGGTAAAAATTAGCATTATTTCTGCGTCAAGCAGGAAATAAATGCCGGAGATCGATCATGCAGCGACGCTAAGCTCCACGCAAATGAAAATGGAGCATATTCATGAAAGGTATTGCCAGCGCCGCGTTGAAGAACCTTCGCCGGCCCGATCTGATCGAGCATCGCGCCTTTTTGGGCGGGGTATGGGTGGAGCGCAGCGAGAGGCTGAGCGTTATCGACCCAGCAGGCGGCGGCCATCTCGTGGATGTGACCGCCTGCTCTCTCGATGATGTCGATTCCGCCATAGAGGCCGCCAGCGCAGCCTTCCTTCACTGGCGCGAGACGCTGCCGGTAGAACGCGGCGACATCCTGCGGAGCTGGGGCAGACTGATGCGCGACAATGCGCGCGATCTCGCCACTATCATCAGCGCCGAGCAGGGCAAGCCGCTGGAAGAATCGCAGGGGGAAATTTCCTACGCGGCCAATTTTCTCGACTGGTTCGCAAGCGAAGGCGAGCGATCCTATGGCGAGACAATACCGAGCCACCTGAAAGGTGGCAATCTCTCCGTACGGATGCAGCCGATCGGCGTAACGGCAGCGATCACGCCATGGAACTTCCCGTCAGCCATGATAGCCCGCAAGGCAGGAGCGGCCCTTGCCGCCGGTTGCACCATGATCGTCAAGCCGGCACCCGAAACTCCGCTCTCGGCGCTGGCTCTGGCAAAACTTGCGGAGGAGGCAGGCATGCCGGCCGGCGTATTGCAGGTACTGCCCGGTGAAGCCGCGCCTCTGGCGCGTCGTCTTCTGGAGCATACCGATGTGCGGGCGTTCTCCTTCACTGGCTCGACGGAGGTCGGGCGGCTGCTCCTTACCCAGTCGGCGGCAACCGTCAAGAAAGCGTCGCTGGAGCTGGGTGGTCATGCACCCTTCATCGTATTTGGGGATTCTGATCTTTCTCAAGCGGTGGCGGGGTGCATCAGCGCCAAATTCGCTACATCTGGCCAGGACTGCCTGGCGGCAAATCGCATCTATGTTCAGCGAGCGCTGTATGACCGCTTCATCGATCGGTTTGCCGACGCAACATCCAGACTGACCGTTGGCCACGGCCTTGAACCGGGCATCGACATTGGGCCAATGACACGGCCATCGGTCGCCGAAAAGTGCCGTCAGCAGATCGCACAGGCGCTCTCCGCTGGCGCGCGCCTCGTCTGCGGCGGGCAGGACAGTCCGCTCGGCGGCAATTTCGTAACGCCAACCGTGCTGGCTGATGTGACTGACGACATGCTGATCGCACGTGAGGAAACCTTCGGGCCTGTGGCCGCCATCCTTCCCTTCGATGACGAGAATGAGGTCGTCCGCCGCGCCAATGCAACCGAGATGGGACTTGCGGCCTATGTCTACACCAACGATCTGGGCCGGGCGATGCGCCTGACCGACCAGCTGGAATACGGCATGGTTGCCGTCAATACGCCGAAATTCACCGGTGCGCCAATTCCCTTCGGCGGCTGGAAACAATCCGGCCTCGGTCGCGAAGGCTCGCGCCACGGCCTGATGGAATATCTTGAACCCAAATATGTCTGCTTCGGCAATCTGGCTGCCTGAAAGGAACCCGCCTATGACCATCGACATCAAAAATATCGCGGAAATGGATCGAAATGCGGTTCTGCACCCCTTCACGCAGCTGAAGGACTTCGCCAGCGGCAAGCTCGGGGAACCGACCATCGTTGAAACCGGCAAGGGCATCCGCATTCAGGACGCCCACGGCAAGCAGTTGATCGATGGCTTTGCCGGTCTTTATTGCGTCAATGTCGGTTACGGTCGCACCGAGGTGGCGGAAGCCATTTCCCGTCAGGCCTATCGGCTCGCCTATTATCATTCCTACGCCGCCCACACGACGGACGAACTGGCGATCCTGTCCGACCGGCTGGTGAAGATGGCTCCCGGCAAGATGAGCAAGGTGTTCTACGGCATGTCCGGCTCGGACGCCAACGAGACCCAGGCCAAGCTCGTCTGGTATTACAACAATCTGCGCGGCAAGCCGGAGAAGAAGAAGATCATTTCCCGCGAGCGGGGATATCACGGCTGCAGCGTCGTTTCCGGTTCCATGACCGGCATGAGCTTTTATCATGACCACATGGACCTGCCGCGCGCTGGCGTGCTGCACACCGGCGTCCCACACCATTATTGGGGCGCTGAAGCCGGTGAAACCGAACTGGAATTCTCAAAACGGCGCGCCGACGAACTGGAAGAGCTCATTCTGCGCGAAGGCCCCGACACAATCGGTGCCTTTATTGCCGAACCGGTGCTCGGCACGGGGGGCATTACGCCGCCGCCGGAAGGCTACTGGCCGGCGATACAGGAGGTTCTGAGAAAATACGATGTCCTGCTGATCGCCGATGAGGTCATCACCGGCTTTGGTCGCACGGGCTCCATGTTCGGTTGCCAGCATTACGGTATCGAACCGGACCTCATCACCGTCGCCAAGGGTCTGACTTCGGCCTATTTCCCGCTCTCCGGCGCGATCGTAGGAGAGAAAGTCTACAAGGTGATGGAGGACGGCGCTGATCGCGTCGGCGCCTTCTCGCACGGCTACACCTATTCCGGACATCCCATCGGTGCGGCTGCGGCAAACGCCGTGCTTGATATCGTGGAAAAGGAAGACCTGCCGGGCAATGCACGGGCCGTCGGCAACTATTTTCAGGAGCAGTTGAAGGCAAGGTTCGCACAGCTTCCAATCGTCGGCGAGGTGCGTGGCGTGGGCCTGATGGGCGCCATCGAATTCGTGGCGGACCGGGAAAAGAAGACACGTTTTGCACCGGGTCTTGCGGTTGGTGCACGCGTTTCGAAGGCAGCACGCAATGGCGGCCTTATTGCGCGGGCCATGCCGCATGGCGATATTCTGGGCTTTGCACCGCCGCTCGTGACGACGAAGGCGGAGGTGGACGAGATCATCGCCATCGCCGAAGCCGCCGTCCGCAGCGTCATGGATGATCTGGTCCAGGCTGGCGAAAAAATCTGATCACCAGCCAGGCTTTTACCGGACCGGGAACTGCTCGTCTGGACAGCAGGGAGATGACGATTGCGCCTGTTTTGGATGCAATTGTCATCTACGCTGCATAAGGCTTCATCTTTTCACCGAACCGTGCATAATGTCATGAAATCATCTTCGTCTAAAACGAGACAATTTCATGCGCCGTCAAGCCAATCCGCTCAGCCTCGATCCGGTTCCCGCAACGAAACCGGTGGCATGGCGGCCAGTTCTCGCGAAGCAGAAGGGCGAAACGAAACATTCGGCACTGACCGAACGCATCATCGCCGATATCGACGCCGGCGTTCTGAAGCCGATGGACCGCATGCCGACCCATCGCGACCTCGCCCGTGAACTCGGCCTTTCCGTCCAGACCGTTAGCCTCTCCTACAAGGAGGCCGAGCGGCTCGGCTATCTCAGCGGCGAAATCGGCCGAGGCACCTTCGTGAAGACACGGGTGACGGACCGGGCGGGCCGCATGATGCTCGACCACAGCCCGACTGAGGTCCTCGATCTCTCCATTATCCGCGGCGTCTATCTCGACGAGCATGAAAACGCCTCACGCGCCATCCTTCGTGAATTGGCCGATGGTGACAATTCGGATTTCATGCGCCCCTGCAGGCCGGTGGCCGGCCTTGACAGCCATCGGGAAACCGCCCGAACCTGGCTCACCATGATGGGCGTGACCGCCGGTGCGGAGCGTATCCTCGTCACTAACGGCGCAGCCCACGGCATTTTCCTTGCCCTGAGCTGCATCATTCGATCGAACGACGTGGTTCTCTGCGAGAACCTCACGGACCACGGCATTATCGGCCTGTCGAACATCCTCGGTTTCAGTCTCAAGGGCCTGCCCACGGATGGCGAGGGCATATTGCCCGATGCCCTGGAGGCCGCGTGCGCAGCCGGTGGTGTGCGAGCGCTGGTACTCATTCCGACCCTCAACAATCCCACCGGACATGTATCGGGCCCGGCGCGACGGCAGGCGATCGCCGCGATCGCTGAACGCTATGGCATCTTTGTCATTGAAGACGAAGTCTATCGGCCGATCATCGAGGAGGATCTGCCATCCATCACTGTAATGCTGCCTGATCTCGGCTTTTTCGTCACCAGCTTCACCAAAGCGGTCCTGACGGGGCTGCGCGTCGGCTATCTTGTCGTGCCGCCGGCCTACTCCATCCGCGCCGCGTCCATCCTGCGGGTGTCGAGCTGGAGCGGAACCTATCTCACGGCCGAAATTGCGACGCGCTGGGTCGAAAACGGCACTGCCTTACGGCTACTGGATGTGCAGCGCGCCGAAGCGCGGGCGCGGCAGAAAATTGCCCTAGATATCTTAGGCCAGCATATCGCCTCGACCCATCCCCTTTCCCTCTGCGCTTGGCTGAAGGTCCCGACGCGCTGGACGGAGGACGGCCTGGTGCGCGCGCTGACGACCCAAAATGTCGCCGTGACCCCATCAGAACCATTCATAGCCGGTCCCGGCCACGGCGGCGGCATCCGCATATGCCTCGGCGGCCGCCTCAATCATGCAACCCTTATCAAAGCTCTGACCACGGTGCGGCAGACCTTCGAACAACTGCCGCCCGTCTACGATATCGGCTCGATCGGCTGAGGCTGTCGATCGAAAATCATTGAATCATTACAATATAATAATTGACATGATTTTACTTCGCTCACAACATGACAATCATGAAGAGCGAAAACCTGTCCATATCCGCCGAAAAAAGCCCGCTTCCGGTCTCGCTGGCCGCGATAGAGCAGGCGGCCGGGCGGCTTGCCGGACAGGTGGAGCGAACCCCGCTGGTCCGCTCGGACAATCTGTCCGAACGCTGTGGCCATCCCGTTCATCTGAAGCTTGAAACCCTTCAGCCTATTGGCGCCTTCAAACTGCGCGGCGCGATGAATGCCATATTCTCGCTTGACGATGAGGCGCGCAAACGGGGCCTCGTCACCGCCTCGACAGGCAATCATGGCCGGGCGGTGGCCTATGCGGCAGAGAAACTCGGTATTCCTGCCACGATCTGCATGTCGGAGCTGGTGCCGACAAACAAGGTGGAGGCAATCCGCGCGCTTGGCGCCGACATCCGGATCGTCGGCAGATCACAGGATGACGCGCAGGAGGAAGTGGAGCGCCTGACCAGAAGCCGTGGCCTGACCGCTATACCTCCGTTCGATCATAGCGACGTCGTGGCGGGCCAAGGCACGATTGGTCTCGAGGTTGTCGAGGACATGCCTGAACTGGCGACAATTCTCGTTCCCTTATCGGGCGGAGGCCTTGCGGGCGGTATCGCCGTTGCGGTGAAAGCGTTGAAGCCGAGGGCGCGGGTCGTCGGTATTTCCATGGAGCGGGGTGCGGCCATGCATGCGTCGGTTAAGGCCGGTCGCCCCGTCTCGGTCCAGGAGGAAGAAACGCTGGCGGATTCGCTCGGCGGCGGGATTGGACTGGCGAACCGTGTGACCTTTGCACTTTGCCAGGCATTGCTTGATGACATCGTGCTGGTTTCCGAAGACGAGATCGCAGCAGGCATCCGCCATGCGGCGCACGAGGAAGGCCTGACAGTCGAAGGCGCGGGCGCCGTTGGCTTCGCCGCCGTCCTGTCGGGCAAAGTCAACATCAGCGGCCCGACCGCGATCATCGTATCGGGCGAAAACATCGATCCGGCGCTCCACAAGACCATCATCGACAGGGGAGCCGCATGAGCCGCATCACCATCCTCACCGAAAAAGACCTGCGCGCCATCGTTAAGCTCGACCTTTCCGCGGTCAACTGCGTGGAGCAGGCGTTGGGCGCCCTTGCCACCAAAGCTGTCGCCATGCCGCCGATCCTCCGGCTCGATGTTCCCGAATTTCGCGGCGAAGTGGATGTTAAGACTGCCTATGTGCCGGGTTTCGACGGCTTTGCCATCAAGGTCAGCCCCGGCTTCTTCGACAATCCGACGCTTGGGCTACCGAGCCTCAATGGCCTGATGATCCTCTTCAGCGCGAGGACCGGCGTGGTGGAGGCCCTGCTTCTCGACAACGGTTATCTTACCGATGTGCGCACCGCTGCGGCCGGTGCAGTTGCGGCGCGGCACATGGCACGAAAGGACGCGTCCGTCGCAACGATTTTCGGGGCGGGCATGCAGGCGCGTCTGCAGCTCGAGGCTTTGACGCTGGTGCGGTCGATTAAAACTGCGAGGATCTGGGCACGAAACCATGACAAGGCTGAAAAGCTCGCTAGCGATTTTGCCAGGGAGCACGGCATCGAAGTTTCCGCCGTGGCTGATCCACAGGCAGCGGTGCGAAACGCTGACATCATCGTCACCACGACACCGGCCGAAAAGCCAATCCTGCGCGCCGACTGGCTGGAACAAGGCCAGCATCTGACCGCGATGGGATCGGATGCCGAACACAAGAACGAGATCGATCCGGCCGTATTCGCCAGAGTGCGCTATGTCGCGGACAGGCTTACGCAGACCCGCATTCTCGGCGAATTGCATCACGCGATTGCCGCGGGTTACGTCGAGCGGGATCAGTCCTTCGCCGAGCTTGGAGAGGTGATTGCCGGCAAGTCACAGGGCCGCCTCTCGAACGAAGACATCACCTTTGCCGATCTGACCGGAACCGGCGTGCAGGACACAGCCATCGCCAATCTCGCCTTTGCCCGCGCCAAAGACGCAGGCAGCGGCCAAATCATCGAAAACAGCGTAAAAATGGGAGACGCAGCGTGAGTGTAACGCTGAACTTTACGCGCGAGGAATATGCCGCGCGCCTGGCTAAAACCCGTAAAGCCATGGAAAGTGCCGGTATCGACCTGCTTGTCGTCACCGACCCGTCCAACATGCATTGGCTGACGGGTTATGACGGCTGGTCCTTCTACGTCCACCAATGTGTGCTCGTGCCGCCTGATGGTGAGCCGATCTGGTACGGTCGCAAACAGGATGCGAATGGAGCCAAGCGCACGGCATACCTCGCCCACGACAACATCATCGGCTATCCCGATCACTATGTTCAATCGACCGAGCGGCACCCGATGGACCTGTTGTCGCAGATCATCGAGGAACGGGGCTGGTCAGGCCTGACGGTCGGTGTCGAAATGGACAATTATTACTTCTCGGCAGCAGCTTTCGCATCACTGAACAAACATCTGCCAAACGCACGTTTCAAGGATGCCGCCGGCCTCGTGAACTGGCAGCGCGCTGTCAAAAGCCCGACCGAACTCGACTATATGCGCAAGGCGGGCAAGATCGTCGAACTGATGCACAAGCGTATCGTCGACGTCGTTGAACCGGGCATGCGCAAGTGCGATCTCGTGGCAGAGATATACGATGCCGGCATTCGGGGCACCGCAGAATTCGGCGGCGATTACCCCGCCATCGTGCCGCTCCTTCCTTCCGGTGCCGACGCTTCCGCCCCGCACCTGACATGGGACGACAAGCCGATGCGCTCAGACGAAGGTACCTTCTTCGAAATCGCCGGCGCGTACCGTCGTTATCATTGCCCGCTGTCACGCACGGTCTTTCTCGGCAAACCGACACAGGCATTCCTTGACGCAGAGAAAGCAACGCTCGAGGGCATGGAGGCCGGTCTTTCCGCAGCCAAGCCCGGCAATACCTGCGAAGACATCGCCAATGCCTTTTTTGCCGTGCTGAAAAAATACGGGATCATCAAGGACAACCGCACCGGCTATCCGATCGGACTTTCTTATCCGCCTGATTGGGGCGAGCGCACCATGAGCCTTCGCCCCGGCGACCGCACGGAGCTGAAACCCGGCATGACGTTCCATTTCATGACCGGCCTGTGGCTGGAAGACATGGGGCTCGAAATCACCGAGAGCATCGCGATTACCGACACCGGTGTTGAATGCCTTTCCAATGTACCGCGGCAACTCTTCGTGAAGGGCTGAGACGATGTTGAAGACCGCGCTTCGCCCCTCCCCGATCACGCCCTCCGTCGATTTTGACGCCAGGGGCGTGCAACACGGTCATCTGCGGTTGCCCTACAGCCGCGATGACAGTGCCTGGGGCTCGGTGATGATCCCGATCTGCGTTATCGCCAATGGTGAGGGGCCGACCGCCCTTTTGACCGGCGCCAATCACGGCGATGAGTATGAGGGGCCGGCGGCGCTTTTCGAACTCGCCCAGACGCTCGAGCCGGCCGAAGTGAAAGGCCGCATCATCATTGTCCCAGCGCTCAACTACCCGGCCTTTCGCGCAGGTACACGCACCTCACCCATCGACCGGGGAAACCTCAACCGCAGCTTTCCCGGTCGCCCTGATGGTACCGTGACGGAGAAGATTGCCGACTACGTCACCCGTCATCTGATACCGCTCGCGGATATCGTTCTCGATTTTCATTCCGGCGGCAGGACGCTTGATTTCCTGCCCTATGCAGCGGCGCACGAATTGCCCGACAAAACTCAGGAAAGCCGTTGCTTTGATGCCGTGGCCGCTTTTGCTGCCCCCTATTCGATGAAGATGCTGGAAATCGACGCCGTCGGCATGCTGGACACGACCGTCGAGGAAATGGGCAAGGTCTTTGTCACCACCGAACTCGGCGGCGCCGGCACGGCGAGCGCGAAATCGATCGATATCGCCCGCAGGGGCACCATCAATCTGCTGCGACATGCAGGCATATTGGCCGGTTCGCCCGTTGCCGCGCCAAGCCGTTGGCTGGATATGCCCTCCAGCGACTGCTTCACCTTTGCCGAAGACGACGGTCTCGTCGCCTTTGTCCGCGATCTGGGAGACGCGGTCACGGTTGGTGAGACAATCGCACGGGTTTATCCCATCGGGAAAACCGGCCTCGCACCGGTCGATTACCGCGCCTCCATGTCAGGGCTGCTTGCCGCGCGCCACGTACCCGGCCTCATCAAGGCTGGAGACTGCCTTTCCGTCATCGCCACGGTCACGGAGAATACCTAGCCACTAGAACACCGTGAGATCCGAAAACGGACCACGCAACCCAACCAGAGGAGTTAGAACATGAAGATCACCAAATTCGCCGGCCTTTCCGCCCTCGCCCTTACCATCGGCGTGACGTCAGCCAGCGCGCTCACCGTCGAAGAAGTCAAAAGCCAGGGCTACATTCGCGCCGCCACGGCTAATGAAGTGCCCTATTCCTACATGCAGCCGGATGGCACCTCCGCTGGCATCGGCCCGGATGTGGCCAATGCGGTTCTGAAGTCGATGGGCATCGAAGAGGTCAACTGGACGGTGACGCCCTTTGGCACGCTGATCCCCGGCCTCAAGGCCCGTCGCTTCGATTTTGCGGCCGCAGAACAGAATATCTCGCCCGAGCGCTGCAAACAGGTGGCCTTCACCGAGCCGAACTCATCCTATGGCGAAGGCCTGCTGGTGAAGAAAGGTAATCCGAAAAAGCTGACCACCTACGCCGATATCGCCAAGGACCCTTCGTTGAAGGTGGCCGTCGTGTCGGGCGCGAACAATGTCGACTTCCTGCGCGCCGTTGGCGTGAAGGAAGAACAGATCGTCTTCATCCCAGCCAATGCCGATGCCATCCCAACCGTGCAGAGCCGCGCCGACGCCTATGCGGCCACGGAGTTGACGGTTTCGGAACTCGCCAAGGGTCAGGCGAACGTCGAGCAGGTAAAGCCTTTCACCGATCCGGTCGTGAAGGATGCGCCGGTGCGCAACTACGGCGGTTTCGCTTTCCGCCCGGAAGACAAGGAGCTGCGTGACGCCTTCAACGCCGCGCTCGTCGAATTCCGCAAGACGGACGACTACAAGAAAATCCTCGCCAAATACGGTCTCTCCGAACAGAGTATCGCGGCAGCGGCCGAAAAGAAGGTCGCCGATCTCTGCGCCGGCAAATAATGCCAGCCGGCGCCCGGGCATAACCGGGCGCCGTTCCTCGGGAATTCGGGAAATCTCCAGATGGACATGACTGCCTATCTGCCGATGTTGTGGCAAGGCGCCGTCGTCACGATGACAATTACGCTCGCAGCGCTTGTTGTCGGTACGGTACTCGCTTTTTTCTTCGGCATTCTGCGCGTCGAGGGCGGACCGATCCTGTCGGCAATCGCGCTCTGTTATACGGAAGTGTTTCGCGGCACCTCGCTGCTGGTGCAGCTATTCTGGTTCTATTATGCGCTGCCGCTGGTCGGGTTGAGCTTCGATCCGATCACGACGGGGGTGCTGGTGCTTGCCGCCCATGCTGGCGGCTACGGCGCGGAAATCGTTCGCGGCGCGCTGTCCTCCGTCTCGGTGCAACAGCTGGAAGCCGCACGCGCGCTGAACTTCACACGCATGCAGACGCTTTTTCGCATTTCCTTGCCACAGGCGATCGTCGAAATGATGCCGGCTTTCGGGAATCTGGCCATCGAGACGCTGAAGCTTTCCTCGCTTGTCTCGTTGATCTCGATTGCCGATCTCACCTTCGCGGCACAGTCGATCCGCAACCTGACGCTGGACAGCGCCAGCATCTATTCGGTCACGCTGCTTTGTTATTTCGCGATGTCGCTGATCCTGATGGTCCTCATCCGGGCGATCGAACGCTTCGTGCGCCGTGGCAACGTCTTCCCGCGCACGCGCCATTCGTAAGGATATCTTCTCATGATGTATGGTTACGAATGGGACACGACCACCTGGCTTACCTACTCGACCTCCATCCTGCCCATCATCCTGATCGGTCTGACCGTGACGCTGAAGGCAGCCGCCGCCGGTTTTGCCATCGCACTGGTTCTGGGACTTGTCTTTGCGCTGCTGCGCCGCAGCCAGGTAAAGATGATTTCCTGGCCGACTGCGCTGGTGGTCGAATTCCTGCGCGATACGCCGCTTCTGGTGCAGCTGTTCTTTCTTTATTATGTGCTTCCGGATTTCGGCATCGTCTTGCCCGCTTTTCTGACCGGCGCGCTGGCGCTCGGCCTGCAATATGCGGCCTATACTTCCGAGGTCTATCGCGGCGGCATAGAGGCGATACACCATGGCCAATGGGAAGCGGCGACCGCGCTTAACCTGACGCGCATGCAAACCTATCGCGATATCATCATTCCCCAGGCCATTCCGCGCATCGTTCCAGCCATGGGCAACTATCTCGTTGCCATGATCAAGGAAACGCCGGTGCTATCGGTCGTCACGGTTCTTGAGATGATGGGGCTTGCCAACATGATCGGCGAACGCACCTTCGAATATCTGGTGCCGCTGACGCTTGTCGGCCTGATCTTCCTCCTTCTGACCATAATCTGCTCGGCAGGCCTCAGCCGCCTGCAAAGGGCGCTCCCAAAAGCAGGAATACCCTTGCGATGACCAACACCACCAATCAGCCACTGATCGAATTTTCGGATGTCACGAAACGCTTCGGCATTCTGACGGTGCTCGACCAGTTCAATTTCAGCGTGGCAAAGGGTGAAAAAGTCACCCTCATCGGCCCTTCCGGCTCCGGCAAGTCGACGGTCCTGCGCATTCTCATGACACTCGAACCCTTCCAGGAGGGAAAACTGACGCTGGCTGACATGTCCTATCATGAGCCGGGAGGCAAGGGCCCCTTCATGGCCTCGGAAAAACACCTGCGCCAGATCCGCAACCACGTCGGCATGGTTTTCCAGAGCTTCAATCTCTTTCCGCATATGACCGTGCTGCGCAACATCGTGGAGGCGCCGGTGCGTGTTCTGGGGATCGCCCGTGGAGAGGCTGAGGCGCGTGCGATCGAACTATTGAAAATGGTGGGGCTTGCGGACAAGAAAGATCATTATCCGGTTCAGCTTTCCGGCGGACAACAGCAGCGTGTCGCCATCGCCCGCTCGCTCGCCATGCGCCCGCGTGTATTGCTTTTCGATGAGCCGACCTCGGCGCTGGACCCGCAGCTGGTGGGCGAAGTGCTCTCCGTCATCCGCGATCTCGCGCATGAGCACGATCTGACGATGCTGCTTGTCACCCACGAAATGCGCTTTGCCCGTGAGGTATCGGACAGGGTCTGCTTCTTCGACAAGGGGCGCATCTGCGAACAGGGAAAGCCGGAGGAAATTTTTGGAGAGCCGAAAGAAGAGCGGACCCGCGAGTTTCTCTCTTCGGTTCTGCGGTAAACATGGTTGCCCATAAAAAGCCGACTACGAAAAGCGTCCGCGTTCTCGCACCGTGCCACCAACCGCTGCCATTCTTCACCACGTATCGTAACAGGCGCGCGCACCACCGGCCTTGGTGTGGATTGGCTTTTCCCAATCGATAATTTCACGCGGTTCGGGGATTTTGAATTCCCGTTACCCTGCGATCACGTCCAGATGCTTTCGGGCGTCAGGATTTCAAAAGGCACGATCCGCTGTTCGACGGAAGACGAATCCGCGTTCTCGATGCGTCGCAACATCACGTCAATCAATTGTTGTGGCATCCTGTCGAGGGGCAGTGGCAGCGAAGCGGTAATCAGCCCCTCATTCAAGCCCTTGCGCGTTTCCGGGCCGATATCGTTGCAGACGATCTTTATGCCGCGCTGTTTCTCCGCAGGCAGCTCCCTGAGCGCCCGCAAGACGCCCGATATGCCGCCGCCATTGACATATATCCCCCTGAGACCTGGTTCGGCAGCAATGATGTCCCGAATGACGGCATAGGCATTTTCCGGCTCTTCATGGGTCAGCAGTGTTTCCGCTACCTGCAGTTCCGGCGTGTTCTCGCGCATGTAGGAGCGAAAACTGGCATCTGAAACATCTTGGCACTGATAACGGTTACTGCCGATCAGGGGCACGACCACCCCCTCGCCTTTCACGGTCTGGCTGAGGAACCAGGCGGCCGTCCGGCCGCGTTTCCAGCTATCGGTTCCGACAAAACCCGCCCGGCTCGCCGCTGACAGATCGGACACATAGGTCACCACGGGAACACCTTTGCTCCGCAACTCATCAATGGCCTGGCTCACCAGCGGGTGATCGGCAGTCACAACCGCAATTGCGTTGCAGGACTGCCCCATCTTCAGGAGATTGGCGGAAACGGCCTCCGGTGAAAGATCGTCCTCAAAAACCACGTCCGGCTCGATGACGCTTTCCAGCCTCTGATGTGCGGCAGCGACGATCCCTTCTCCCCAAAGGCGGTAAAGCGGCCGGTGGGATTGCTGCAGCAGGAAGCCCAGCCTGTAATGTGGCAAGGCCTCGCGCCTTCGGTCCTTGATGGTGCCCAGACCATAAAACCCGATCTCCTGCGCCGCCTTGAGAATTTGGTTGATCGTATCCTGACGTACGGCGCTCGAACCGTGCAGCAGCCGGTTGACAGTGGAGATGCTGACGCCCGCGGCTCTCGCAAGATCGGCAATGGTGGGTCGATTCATGGCGCCCTCAATCGTATCATTGATGAATGACATGAAATGATACGAAATGCAACGCCAAATGAAATATAAACTCCATTTCCGCGAAAATGAAAGATATAAATCGGCCTGTCATTCAGGCCCATCGGGAGGAAGGGCGGGGAGGAAGCAATGGCATTTTTCAGGAAATCTTTCGCGATACGAACCGCGTCGCTTGTGATGGCGTCCATTGCCTTTGCGGCCATCCCCCCTCGCCATCCAGTCGAGACATAAGAAGGATCAAGATCGATGAAAATCGCCATCGACCCCCACATGCACCGTTTCACCAACCTCGATGAGCTGCCCGCCAAAGTTAAGGAGCTCGGTTACGACTGGATCGAACTCAGCCCGCGCGCCGATTTCCTCGAATGGTTCAAGGCGCCGCGCGTGTTTCCCGAACGTATCAGGTCCTTCAAGAAGGCTTTGAAAGAGGCCGATGTCGGCATCGCCGCGCTGCTGCCAATGTATCGCTGGGCCTCCAATGATGAAACCGAGCGGCAGGCAGCGGTCAAACACTGGAAACGCGCTATCGAGATCGCAATCGAACTTGAGGTCGACACGATGAACTCGGAGTTCGGCCGTGGACCGCATCCCGACAAGGGCTCATGTTATTGCTGCCATACGGGTTCGATGATCGAGGCCTGCGAGGATGCATGGTGGCGCTCGATGGAAGAGCTGGTACCGATCTTCGAGCGCGAAAACATCAGCCTGCATGTCGAGCCGCATCCGGAAGACTGGTGCGAAACGCTGCAGCCGGCGCTTGATATCATCCGCACGGTCAACTCCAGGAACGTCAAATTCCTCTATTGCGCGCCACACACCTTCTATTTCGGCGACGACACCAAGGCGATGCTTCGGGAAGCCAAGGACGTGCTGGCCCATGTGCATGTGGGCGACACCTTCAACCACAGGGCAAGTTCTGGGCTCCGCTACATTCTCAACCCGCCCGGTACACAGGCAAGGGTGCACCAGCACCTGAATATCGGTCAGGGCGAAGTGCCAACGCTCGCTGAAATCGGTTTCGACGGCATCATGACCTCCTGCGTCTTCGCCTGGGAAGACAGGGCGGATGAATCGAGCCGGTTCATGCGCACCAAGATGCAGGACTATATCGACCTCTATTTCAAGAAATAACGCGAAAAACCGGTGCCGGTGCCCAGGCAGAACCTGCTTCTGGCTACGCCATTCGAAACATCCGACGGAAAGACGATCGACATGATCAATGGAGAAAGACTGATTTCGCGACCGCTGCGCTGGGCCATGGTGGGCGGCGGCCGGACGGGACAGGTAGGATACAAGCACCGCACCGGCGCTCTGCGCGATGGCAATTACCAGCTCGTCGCCGGCGCCTTCGACCTGGATGCCGAAATGGGCCGCGATTTCGGCGTCAATCTCGGCGTGGCGGCGGAACGCTGCTACCCGGATTACAGGGCTCTGATAGCTGGCGAAACCGCGCGCAAAGACGGTATCGACGTCGTCTCCATCGCCACCCCCAACTTTACCCATTACGAGATCACCAAGGCCTGCCTTGAAGCCGGGCTGCACGTCATCTGCGAAAAACCGTTATTCTTCACCGTTGCAGAATGTGACGAGGTGGCGCGGCTGGCCGAACAGAAGGGACTGATCGTCGGCGTCACCTATGGCTATACCGGCCATCCGCTGGTGCACCAGATGGCGGCCATGGTCAAAAAGGGGATGCTGGGCGATATCCGCATCGTCGATCTGCAATATACCCACGGCTTCAATGCCGGCGACGATGTGGGCGCAGGCGAGGCCGTCAAATGGCGCACCAATCCCCGTACCGCTGGCCCGACCTTCGTGCTCGGCGATATCGGTACGCATCTCTATTATCTCTCGGAAATCGTGCTGCCGCACATGAAGGTGGAACGACTGCTTTGCGACCGGAAGGCCTTCATCCCGACGCGGGCGCCGCTGGAGGACCATGCGACGGTTCTCATGCATTATGATAATGGCGCACGCGGGCGTCTGTGGGTTTCTTCCGTCAATGCCGGCAATATGGGGTCGCAGCGTTACCGCTTCATCGGTTCCAGGGCGTCGCTTGAATGGTCCGATTCGCGTCCCGATCAGCTGATCTATCAGGTTCAGGGCGAGCCGGAGCGTATCCTGCATCACGGCATGCCGTATCTGGAAGAGGAGAGCCTTGCTATCGATCGTATGGGCGCGCTGCACACCGAAGGTCTCGGTGATAGCTGGTCGAACATTTACCTCTGGATCGCCCAGGCAATCGATGCGGCCAATCGCGGTGACAGGGCCTTTCTCAAGACCCATCACTATCCCGGCATCACAGCCGGCACAGAAGGCGTTCGCTGGCTGGAAAACTGCGTTCGTTCGGCCGATGCCGGTGCCACCTGGGTCGATTTCGCATAATGGATTTACGGGCATTCCGGATCAATCCTCCTCCGGCTGGGTCAGCCTTCAAGTGAGGATTTCATCATATTCACCAAGCGGACAGCCGGCCCTCCATCGTTGCCCTGCAAGCCGCCATCAACCGATGAGACGTTGCACCCGGCTAGAGAACAGGCCGATGCCGCTGCCGCCATGAGGATCAAATGACCAACCCAATCACCATCACCACCGCTCCCTGCTGCTGGGGCGTCGACGACGTCAAGAACCCGCATCTTCCCCATTGGGAAAGGGTGCTGGACGAAGCGAAAGCAGCCGGTTTCGGCGGTCTGGAACTCGGCCCCTACGGTTATCTGCCGCTCGACCTCAGGCGCGTTTCGCAGGCGCTGGATGAACGAGGCCTCAAGATCGTCGCCGGCACCATCTTCGACGATCTGGTCTCACCCGGAAATCGCGACAATCTGCTACGCCAAACTGAGGAGATCTGCGCGCTGATAACGCGCCTGCCAAAGCCGGAAACCCATGCGGGCCAACGTTTTTCCGCCCCCTATCTGACGGTGATGGACTGGGGCCATGACGAGCGTGATTATGCCGCCGGACATTCTGACCGCGCGCCACGTCTCGATAAAACCGCCTGGCGGGGCATGGTGGAGAACATCCGGGCCATCGCAACGCTCGCCCGGGACAAATATGGCGTGCGCGCCACCTTACATCCCCATGCCGGCGGCTACATCGAGTTTGCCGATGAGTTGCAGCAGATCGTTGAGGACATTCCCGCAGATCTTGCGGGTTTCTGCCTCGATACCGGCCATATGGCCTATTCCGGCATGGACCCCGTCGCCACGTTGCGCCGCTATTGGGATCGCGTCGACTACATTCATTTCAAGGATATCGACGCCGCGGTCTTTCAAGAAGTGATGGCGGAGCGCATCCGCTTCTTCGAGGCCTGCGCCAAGGGCGTGATGTGTCCGATAGGCCGCGGCTCGATTGACTATCCAGCCATCCGCAGCCTCCTGACCGAACTTGGTTATGGCGGCTATATCACCATCGAACAGGAACGCGACCCGCGTAATACTGGCAGCATTCTCGATGATCTGGCAGCCAGCAGGGCATTTCTTGCAAAAAGCGGCTTCTGAACCCGAAGGGCGCGGCCAGCGGCCGCGTCTCCCGTTTTCATACCATGGCTGCCTCAATCTTCAACGATCGTTCGATCATATGCGAGAGCTTTTGAAGCGAGACACTATTCCCGCAACGCCAATATCGCGACGCCATGAAAGGCCGGGGCTAACTGACGGCAGAGCCGGCTCTGCGAACTAAACCTCGACAGGCTCGCGGACATCATCCAGCAGAAAGTGCACGATCACATAAGGCGTGGTATATTTTTGACCGCTATCCGATACGCTTTCGACACTGCCGCCATCGGAGGGATGCCACTTCTGGTAATGGGGATTATTGGCGATCAGCGTAATGGCCTTGCCCGCAAACCTGCCGTTCAACCGATAGCGAGCCTCGGCAAGCGGCCAAATTTTCTCGAAGTCCTGCTGGCTGATACGAACTTTCAAGGCTTTCCTGGAAATGGTTTTTCCCGGCGATCCATCCTCATGTGCCACCGGTGGAATATGCAATTCGACCTCTTCCGCATCGTCCAGCAGAAAGGCAAATTCATCTGGCCACATCCGTCTCACGTATCGCTCCTCCCAAAGCTTTGCGCCCCACAGCACTCCCATGATAGCGCCTCAGCCGCTACAGGCAATGGCAGAGATTTGTTGTTGCGAACAGACGGAAGCCCGGGATGCAACAGAAACCATACTCATGGCTCTGCAATTGAACGCAGGACCCGGTCCAACGAGACGATATTACTTGCTACAAGCCGCATAAGCTATCCGTCTCAGACCGGCTCGCGCTTCAAAGAAAGCCCCGGAGCGCCAAAGGGGTTTACATGACCGCATCACCCGTCTGGATGTCAGCTGACTGCTCATACGCCAGTGCAAATTCAAGGGTTGCCCGGTCACTGCGTGGTGGTCCCACCAGCTGTATACCAGTCGGCAACCCGTTAACCCCGAATCCCGCGGGAACGGCCGCCACGGGAAGTCCAGCCAGCGTGGGACCGATCACGACCTCCATCCAGCGATGATAGGTGTCCATGGCTTTTCCGTCGATTTCGGTCGGCCACGAGAGATCGATATCGAAAGGGAATACCTGTGCACTCGGCATCAAAATAAAATCGTACCGTTCAAACAATCTGCAGAGATACTGGTACCAGGCTGTCCGGACGACGGACGCATTAAAGATATCGGCGGCACTGCACGAAAGCGCGATGTCGAATTCAAACATCTGTTGCCGATTGAGAAGCGACCGTGTTTCCGGCTGGTCATAAAAGGCGCGCAGGCCGTGGGTCACGCTGAAGCTACGCAATGTCATCCACGCTTCCCAGAGTTTCGGCAGTTCGAAATCCGGCACGAGTTCATCGATATCGCAGCCCATGTTCGCCAGGACGGCGAGAGCCTTGCAATCAACATCTAGAACCCCGGGCTCAAAGGGAAGATATCCACCGAAATCACCAAACCAGGCGACTTTCATTCCCTGTGTCGTTGCAGGACCTCGGATTGCGAGACTTTCGTCCGCCAGGGATAGCGGGTCGCGCCGGTCATAACCTGCCTGCGTTGCGAGAAGCAAAGCGACGTCCTCCACCGTCTTGCCCATGGGGCCTGAAGTGGCAAGCTGGCCAAGGAAAAGCTCGTTCCCTTTTGTGCCTGGAACCCTCCCAAAACTCGGCCGGAAGCCGACAACGTTGTTGAAGGCGGCAGGATTGCGCAGTGAGCCCATCATATCAGAGCCATCTGCGACCGGCAGCATCCGGCAGGCGAGCGCCGCCGCCGCGCCACCGGAAGAACCGCCGGCGCTTCTGGTCCTGTCATAGGGGTTTCGGGTTGGACCATGGACAGGGTTGGTCGTATGGGACCCAAGGCCAAATTCGGGCGTGTTGGTCTTGCCAATGAAAATCGCGCCGGCGGCGCGAACACGTTCCACATGGAGACTGTCGGCGGTGGAAACAAAATTGTCAAAGAGCGGCGACCCCCAGGAGCACGGCAGGCCCCGAACTTCGGAGAGATCTTTTACCGCCTGGGGGAACCCGTGCATCCATCCGCGCGAGCGACCCCCCTCAAGTTCCCGGTCACAGGCGCGCGCCTCCTCCAGCAACTCTGTGCTTGGTCGACGAAAGACGATCGCATTCACGGCCGGATTGAGACTGTCGATGCGATCGAGATAGGCTTCCATCACCGAGAGGCAGGAAACCTGCCGCAGGTGGATTGCCCTGGAAAGCGCGGCTGCGGAGAGCCGGGTGATGTCGCCTGTCATTACTCTGTCCTCAATCCAGCGTCGCCAGAAGACCGGCCATCAGCCTGCCGCGATCAATCAGGCTGTCAATTTCGATGTGCTCTTCGAGGGTGTGATAACCTGCGCCACGCAGCCCCAAGCCACAGAGCGTGGCAATGCCGAGCGCGCCCGTAAAATTGCCGTCGGAACCGCCGCCTGAACTGCCGTGGGGAAGGCAAACCCCAAGACTGTCGGCAAGCAAACGAGCCTTTTCGTAAAGCGCCATGGTTTCCGGACGGTCCGGTGGCCAGACGGGTCTGGTGACGCCGCAGGTGACCGAGAACTCCACCTCGTTTTCCACCCCTGACAAATTGAGCATTCGGGCGACACCGGACGCGAGATCGTCATCGGTTTTCGCCATGGACAGCGCCTCGGCCGTGCACAGCGAAGAGACACAATTGACCCATTGCCCGCCATGCATGACGCCAACGGAAAAAGTGCAGTCGTCGTCGCTCATTGCATCTATTTCAATCACCCTGCGGGCCATTTCGCGAATTGCAGACCGCCCGGATTTCGGCGAAACGCCGGCATGCGAGGGTCTGCCGCGGGCCACCAGGTTGTAGCGGGCGATGGCATAGCGACCGGTGACCACCCCGTTCTCCTCCCGTGCCGGTTCGGGAACCAGCACGTATTTGTTGCGCCGGGCCTCAGCCTCGATCAGGTCCCGCGTCGAGGGTGTGCCGATCTCTTCGTCGGGGGTCAGCAAGACGGTGACCGGCAGGCGGGTGCCGATACCCGTGTTCAGAAGCTGCCTCATTGCCTCGAAGACCAGAAAGTTGCCACCCTTCATGTCGAGTATGCCCGGGCCGTAGGCACGTGTATCCTCGATACTAAACGGGAGTTCTTTCAGCGTGCCAACCGGATGAACCGTATCGAGATGACCGGAGACGAGAATTCCGGGCGTGTCGCGGGTGTCGCCAAAATGTGCACGAAGGCTGCCGCCAAGTCCCATACGGCCGGGGATTCGTTCTATTGTGCCACCGATTGTTGCGAAATCGGTGGCAGCAAGATCCATCATGCGATCTACGGCTGCAGCATCGAATGTCGGGCTTTCGCATTCTATCCAGGGCCTGAGACGCTTCAGCATGGCGTCTGTATCAAGGGGAAGTTTGGTGAAATCCATAATAGGGGGCTCGTTTCATCGTGACAGGACGCCCGCGCTCAAGGGAGGGGGCAATCCCGATCTTGTGGCAGGGCATGGGCGTCAGGCGGCCAGACGTTTTTCGACGACACGCGCCAGAAGGCTCGCACCAACCGGCAGAATATTGTCATCCAGAACAAAGCCCGGATTGTGCAGCTGTACCGATCCGGCATGGCCAACGGTGCAGTAGACGCCGGGCACCTTGTAGAGCATATCGGCAAAGTCCTCGCTGCCCATGACAGGCTCGTCCTTCGTATAGACAAGGTCTGCACCCACGATGTCGCGGGCGGCATCAGCGAAGCCCTCTACAAGTTCTTCCGTATTGATGAGGACGTCGAAAACATTGCGAATGTCTGTTACAATTTCGACTTCGAAAGACGCGGCAAGGCCGGCTGCGATGGTGCGCATACGCTCACGGATCTGTTCGTTCACCTCGCGATCGAGATAACGCACGGTGCCGGAGACTGTCGCCTCTTCCGGAACGACATTATAGGCGGAGCCGGCATGAATCTGCGTGACCGACACCACGGCTGACCGAAGTGGAGAAATGTTGCGCGACACGATCGATTGCAGAGCCGAGACCAGGTGAGTTGCGACAATGACGGGATCCTTCGACCCTTCGGGACGCGCACCGTGGCTGCCGCGTCCCTTGATGTGAAAATCGAAGAAATCAGCGCCGGCCATTGCGGTGCCCGGCTTGATGCCGATCTTGTTCGGCTCCTCGTTCGGCATATTGTGCAACCCGTAGAGCTCGTCACAGGGGAAACGTTCAAACAGGCCGTCTGCAAGCATGGCGCGAGCCCCTCCGCAGCCTTCTTCGCCGGGCTGAAAAATGAATACGGCCGTGCCGGCAAAATTGCGGGTTTCGGCGAGGTATCGCGCGGCACCAAGTAACATGGTCGTGTGACCGTCATGGCCGCAGCCGTGGAAGCGGTTCGCGATTTTCGACGAGTAAGGCAGGTTGGTACGCTCCTCCATCGGCAGCGCGTCCATGTCGGCACGCAGGCCGATGGTACGCCCCCTCCCCTTAGCCCCCTTCAAAACGCCGACAACGCCGGTCTTGCCGATGCCGCGATGCACCTCGATGCCGTAGCTCACCAGCTTGTCGGCAACGATGGCGGAAGTTCGTATCTCCTCAAAACCGATTTCCGGATGAGCGTGAATGTCACGGCGAAGGGCAGTCATTTCATCGTGCCAGGCGGCAATTTTCTCGATAACGGGCATTGCTGTATCCTTGAATTCTAAAAAGTGACGGATCAGGAGAGGGCGGCAGAAAGAGGGGAGAGGCGGACGCCCGGGCGAAGCCTCCTCCATGGAAGGGCAGCCGGGTCAACGGCCATTGGACCGGGTGCGGCACAAACGAGAATTGTCTCGGCAAACGGTTCGAAATCTGCGCGGAAGTGCACCGAGCTCTTGTTGACGAGAATGCTCGACGTTTCCGGCTCAATGCCGAGATAACGGAACAGGCCGCGGTCGGCCATCTGCACCTTGTGAGAGGCTACGGCTACGCGAACGCCACCGATCCTGAGGCACGCTGAAGGTCCAAGCCGCATCAGGGTGTCGCCGTAGTAGGGACCGGTGACGCGTGTCAACCCGTCGGACAATGCTTCGACGATGAACTCCGCCTCAAGCGGCTCGTCACCTGGAATGCCGGATTTTCCACCGAGCGCGATGCGGATCGTTGCGCCAATCCCCGCTGCCTGTGCTGCCAGCGCAGCCTCAGGGTCATAGAGCAGGCCAAGTGCTGCGTTCTGTGCACCGTTGTCGATGAGAGCCCGCAGCATTCCGGTCGTATCGGAATCGCCACCGGCCCCGGGATTGTCCTGCGTATCTGCAAGCACGACAGGCTTTGCGGCGGTTGCGGAAAGACGGATTGCCTCCTTTACGCCCTCATCAGCGCTGTAGACGCGCCCGGCAAAGGCGGGCTCGCTGGCGTCGATCAGGGCCTTCAGCTCGTCGGCGGCAAGATCAGCTGCTTCCTGCGTCGTTCCATAGGAGAGAACAGTCGCACCGCAATCGTTGAAATCGGCAGCCGGGAAGCCGGGAAAGAAGGAGAGCGAGAGAATTGTTTTCTCTTCCTCCAGTCCTGCGAGGCGGGCGTAGATGGATTGCGCCGGCTCCATCTCAGTACATTGCCACGATATGGGGATCAGATAGTCGATCTGACGATAGGACTTCGCAAAACGCTCACCATCCATCAGGCGGTCAAGCAAACCCGCGGCACGTTTGCCAGTCAGGGCCATGTCCACATGCGGATAGGTGCGGTAGCCGATCATGACATCGGCGTCGTCGACCGACCGCCTGGTTATGTTGCCGTGCAGGTCGAGACTGACAGCGACGGGGATGTCGTGGCCGACTGCGCTTTTGATGCGGGCGAGAAGTTCGCCCTCGCCATCGTCCAGATGTTCACAGACCATGGCTCCATGAAGATCGAGGTAGATTCCGTCGACGGGCAGCGCTGCCACGATGCCGGCAACGATCTCACCGGCAATGCGCTCGAAAGCATCCTCGGTAACATGAGCAGAAGGAACGGCGCTTGCCCGCAGTATAGGAACAACTTCCCAGTTTGCTTGCCGGGCGTAATCGAGCGCGCCCTCGATACCGGTATTTGCGCCCCGGACGAGAGCGATCATCTCCTCGCCGCGGCAGAGCGGCAGATGGCCGGATCCCTTCAGAAAGGCGTCATAAGTGGCTTTGGTGGGAGCAAATGTATTGGTCTCATGAATGAAACCGGCAAAGGCGACACGCCGGGACGTCATCGGTCATTCTCCTGGAAATTATGCAGCTTCGGGGGCAAGCGGCCGGAAATTGGCGAAATCCCAATGCCGCCCCGGGGCGGCATCGATAAGCTGGCGGGTGTATGCATGAACCGGACTGGTGAGCACTTCGTAGCCGCTGGCATATTCCACAATGCGACCTTTCTGCATAACGATCACGTCGTCACATATCTGGGCGGCAACGCGAAGATCATGCGTGATGAACAGGATGGAAATACCGAGCTTTTCCTGCAAGTCCGCAAGAAGGTCGAGTACCTGTGCCTGAACCGATACGTCGAGTGCCGACACTGCCTCGTCGGCCACGAGAACCTTCGGGTTCATGGCAACGGCACGGGCGATCGCGATGCGCTGGCGCTGGCCGCCTGAGAACTGGTGAGGATAGCGGCCCACTGCATCCGGGGGCAGGCCGACGATTGCGAGAAGTTCGCGCGCTCGCTTCAGGGCGTCCCGCCTCGGCGTACCGTAATTTACTGGCCCTTCAATGATGCTTTCCCCCACCGTGATACGCGGGTTGAGCGAGCGATAGGGATCCTGAAACACCATCTGGATATGCTGGCGATATGGCTGCAGGGTCCGGCGGGAGAAATCGGCGATTTCCTGTCCGGAAATGCGGATCGAGCCGGAGGTGGGATCGATCAGCCGCATAATACAGCGAGCGACGGTCGACTTGCCAGAGCCGCTTTCACCGACGATACCGAGAGTACGACCCTTCTTCAGTGTGAAGGACACATCCGTCGCGGCTTTTGTTCCGGCCGCGGTTTTTCCGAAAAAGCCTTTTTTGCCATACACCTTCTCAAGCTCCGAGGCCGAGAGCACGACCTCGTCCGAGAGGGCGGGGCGCGGCTCGCGCGGTTGAAGGCTTGGCACGGAAGAAAGAAGCGTGCGGGTATAGTCCATTTCCGGCGCTCTTAAAATCGTGTCGACCGGACCACTCTCGACGAGATTGCCACGGTTCATGACGTAGACGGTGTCTGCAATCTCGGCCACTACGCCCATGTCGTGGGTTATAAAGAGAACGGCGGTACCCTGCTTTTCCTGAAGTTCATTGATGAGCTTGAGGATCTGCTTCTGGGTCGTCACATCAAGGGCCGTGGTCGGTTCGTCGGCGATCAGCAGTCTGGGTTTGAGGATCAAGGCCATGGCGATCATGATACGCTGGCGCTGTCCACCCGAGAGCTGATGGGGATAGGCTGCGAATATCCGCTCGACATCGGGCAGATGCACTTCCCGCATCATCTCAAGAACGGCGATCTTCTGCTCTCTTGCTGAAAGCGTCGTGTGCTCCTGAAGCACCTCGCAAATCTGCCTGCCAACCGTCAGCACCGGGTTGAGTGCTGTCATCGGCTCCTGGAAAATCATGGCAATATTTTTCGAGCGCAGTGCCCGCATGCGACCGGCGTCGGCCTTGAGGAGGTCTTCACCTTCAAAGAGGATTGTACCCCCTGCAGGTTCAAGAGAATTTCGCGGCAGGAGCCCCATCGTAGCGAGCGAGGTCACCGATTTGCCAGAACCGCTCTCGCCCACAAGGCACACAGTTTCTCCGGCTCGGATGGTGATCGAAATGCCGTTGAGGACCGGCACGCTGTCATCGTCTCCGGTCAGGCGGATGACGAGGTTCTCGACGCGCAATACTTCGGACGCGGTGGCGGGATCGAATGCAACAGCCGTCATTTCGCGGCCTCCCTTTTCTTCATGCGCGGATCGAGCAGATCGCGCGCCGTATCACCGAGAAGGTTGATGGATAGAATGCAGAGCGAGAGCACCAGACCTGGCCAGAAGATCAGTTGCGGATTGATCTGGAAATAGGCGCGTCCCTCGGCCATGATATTTCCCCATGTCGGTATTTCCGTGGAGACACCAGCCCCGAGGAAAGACAGGATCGCTTCTGTAAGGATCGCCGAGGCGCAGACATAGGTGGCCTGCACGATGAGCGGCGCCAGGGTATTCGGCATCAGATGCCGCCAGAGGATTTTCGGAAGGCCCGAACCGGCAGCGATCGCGGCCTCGACGTAGGGCTCTTCGCGTGCAGTCAGCACCACCGAGCGAACAAGACGCACCACACGAGGAATTTCCGGGACAGTAATGGCGAACATGACGGTCCAGATATTTGCCCCGGTGAGCGAAACCACGGCGATGGCGAGCAGCAGGCTTGGAATTGCCATCAGTGCGTCCATGATCCGCATGACCACGGCGTCGAGGAACCGAAAGAAGCCCGAGACCAGGCCGATCCCCAGTCCGACAGCCACCGAGATGACAGTCGCTCCGATACCAATAAAAAGGGAGATGCGAGCCCCGTAGAGCACACGCGACAGCAGGTCCCGTCCGTAGGCATCGGAACCGAGCGGGTAGATATCGCTGGCGGGCTTGAGGCGGGCAGAGGGCGTCATGGCCACGGGATCATGCGGAGCAAGCCATGGCGCGAGAACAGCCATGAGAATGATCAGGATAAGAATTGCAAGCGCGATGGCAGGGACGAGGACAGCTTGTCCGCGTTTTTTTCTGCCGGCGAAAACGGGCAGCCGCATGGCGGCACCAAATAGCGTGGAATTGGCCATCAGTACCGTATCCTCGGATCGAAGAAGGAGTAGGAGAGGTCGATGAGGAGATTGACCATCACATAGATACCGCTTGTCAGCAGGATCATGCCCTGAATGACAGGGTAATCGCGGGCAAGAATGGCATCGACCGTGAGCCTTCCAATGCCGGGAATGTTGAATACGCTCTCCGTTACCACGACGCCGGAAATAAGCAGTGCAAAGCCGGTGCCGATAATGGTGAGCACAGGAACCGCGGCATTGCGCAGCGCGTGGCGGAACAGGACGGTATTTTCCTTCAGCCCTTTTGCGCGGGCGGTTCGCACATAATCCTCGCCCAGCACTTCGAGCACGGAGGCGCGTGTCATGCGGGCGATCAGCGCGATATAAATGGAAGCAAGTGTGAGGGCCGGCAAAATGGCGCGTTCCGCGAAAGGACCGACGCCCTTGGTGATGCTCCGGAAGCCCTGCACCGGAAACCATTTGAGGTCGATGGCGAAGACCTGGATGAGGATATAGCCGATCACGAAAACCGGCACGGAGAAGCCGACGACCGACACCGTCATGACGGCATAGTCGATCCACGTGCCGTGGCGCCACGCAGCGATGACCCCAAGTGGAACGGCAATCAGCACCGACAGGACGATCGTGACGAGCGCAAGGCTCACGGTCGGTTCGATGTGCTTGCCGATCATCGCAGTGACTGGCGTATTGGAAATCAGCGACACGCCAAGGTCGCCCTGGAGAAGCAACCAGAACCACGAGACGAACTGCACGACGATTGGTTTGTCGAGGCCGAGGGCAGCGCGGATTTTCTCAAGCTGCTCTGGCGTGGCCATGTCGCCGGCGATGATGGCGGCCGGATCGCCGGGCGTTATGCGCAGCAGGAGAAAAACGAAGACGGCTACCGTGATCATTACCGGAACGGAGGCCAGAATTCGGCGGAACGTATAGGCGAGCATAAGCATCCTCACGTCGGTTGGGCAGGCAGGGCAGCGGCATCCACAGGATGCCGCCATGTTCTTCCACGAGGCTCAGTCTTCTGTTTTCTCGATGTTCCAGAACACGGGAACCGGCGATTCCAGGAAGCCGGAAAGCTGGTTGCGCCACACGGAGGGGTTCTTGTACTGGCCAAGCGGAACGTAGCTGACCTCGTCCATGGCATGGGCCTGAAGCTCGGCGGCCGCAGCCTTCTGCTCTTCAGCTGTCGCCGCGGCGATGTATTTGGCGCGCAACGCTTCCAGCTTCTCGTCTGTCTGCCAGCCAAAAAATCCCTTGGCGCCGCGACCGTTCAACATCGGATTGTTAAGCGGCGTCATGATTTCCGGCACAATCCAGTTGGTGAAGAACATGTTCCAGCCACCCTCAGCCACCGGCTTCTGCGAGGCGCGGCGAGTGACGAGCGTCTGCCAGTCCATGGGCTGAAGTTCTACGTTGAAGCCCGCACTCCTCAGCGCAGCCGCCGCCACGACGGGCTGGGCCTTGACGGTCACGACGTCGGTTGGCTGAAGGATGACAACGGGAGTTCCGTCGTAACCGGCCTCCTTGAGGAGTGCCTTTGCGCTTTCCATATCGCCCGCGCCGGTCAGGCTTTCCGAACCGGCCAGTGCTTCAAGCGGCGTACCGCAGCCGAAGACGGAGCCGCAGATGGTGTAGTAGTCCGGATTGCCGATCAGCGCGTCGAGAACATCCTTCTGGTTCATCGCTTTGAGAGCAGCCTGGCGGATCTTCTTGTTATCGAATGGCGGGTAGAGGAAATTCATGCGGCCCATGGTCTGCGAGCCAAGCGTGTTTAGCGTCTTGACGGTCAGTTCGTCATTGCTCTCGACAAGTGGTAGAAGATCAACCGGCGGAGCTTCGATATAGTCGATCTCCCCGGACTGGATAGCGTTGATTGCGGTCTGGGCATCGGGCATGCTCAACCATTCCACACGGTCGACCTTGACCACCTTTCCGCCGGCCAGCCAGCTCGCAGGCTCGTTGCGCGGTACGTAATCGGTGAATTTTTCATAGACCGCCTTGACGCCCGGCTGGTACTCGGCCGTGACGAACCTGAAGGGGCCGGAACCGACAAATTCGGTAATGGCGGTATCGGCCGGGGTTGCGGCAATACGTTTCGGCATCATGAACGGCACGACCGAAGACGGCTTGGCCAGAACGTCGGGCAAGAAGCCGAAGGGTTCCTTCAGCTTGAAAACAAAGGTCCTGTCGTCCGTAGCCGTCAGGCTTTCTGTCTTGTCGAAGAGGATCTGACCGGAAGTATCCCGCTTGCCCCAGCGCTGAAGCGAGGCAATGCAGTCTTCTGCTGTCACAGGTGTGCCGTCGTGCCATTTCAGACCGTCGCGCAGCGTGAATGTATAGGTCAGCTTGTCATCCGAAACAGTGTAGTCAGCCATCTGGGGCTGCGGTTTGAAATCGGCATCAAGCGCCAGCAGCGTGTCATAGATCATGTAGCCGTGATTGCGTACGATATGAGCGGTCGTGATGATCGGATCGAGAATACGCAGGCCAGAATGCGGTACGGCCATCATTGTTGTGGCCGAGGCATCCGTTCCAAAGCCCGCAACACAGGCTGAAAGGGCGATGATCGCCGCAACGATCCGGCTTCTTGCCCGGCTTGCTTTTCTGGTCAACTGAGCGTGCATGATTTCGCTGTTCCCTTTTTTGTTTGGCAGGTAGCGACCGAAACGCGCGGGCATTGGCCCGCACGCAAGCGCACGGCACCCTTCCGATCCGGACCGTTTTCGATAATGTCGCTGCGATCCCTCAAAGTTTGCGCAGCGAAGAGCACTTGTACCGCCGCAAAGGTGCGGCGAAACATACGACTGCAATACCTTGCGCAACTGCGGCTGTGAGACCGCAACGCGAGAGGCTTGCAAGGTTCAGCTTACTGTCACATGGCGAGCATGTGGGCATAGCTGACTATGACGTCATTCCGATTGGCATAGAGTGCAAGGCGTTCCCCTTAGGATTATTTTACCGCGATGCGATTGCTATTCTCGACTATCGATTATAGGTTCGTTGAAAGCCTTGTCAACGATCTTGCTGCGTCGCAAAATGAATTTTACCAAACCCTCAGAAGGATCCGATCACCGGGCCCGCATTGCCGCGCTGGAAAAGGCATTTGCCGTGCTTGAGATGTTCGGGCCGGAAACGCCTGAACTGAGAATTGCCGATGTTGCGAGGCGAGGAGGGATGAACCGGTCCAGCGCCCAGCGTCTGGTCCATACACTTGTCAAATCTCATTGGCTTGAACGCGACGCACTGAGCGGTGTCCTTTCTCTCGGGCACCGGGCGTGTTATCCCGCACATGTCTATCTTTACAGCAACGAGTTGATCGATCTCGTGATGCCGCTGGTCGTCGAACTGAATGCACGCACCGGCCTCAGCACCGACCTCTGGCTCCTCGACGGCAAGACCGCTGTTACGCTGGCCCGGGTCCCGTCACCCGCCGCATCCCTGGCACTTGCCCCGGTTGGCAGCCGCGTCGCACTTGCCGAGACCGCGCCAGGCCGGGCGCTGTTGTCTCTTATGGATGCGACAACACTCGATACATTTCTGGCAACATGGACAGGCGACGCGGGTTTGCTGCGCGAGCGGATAGCCTCTGAGCGCAGCATGGGATTTTCCTTTGACGGTACTGTCGAAGGCGGATCCCGCCAAGTCATTGCGACCGCTTTTCGCGATGCAGCCGGCCAGCCCCTTGCTGCGATTTCGCTTTCCGGTCCTGTAGACACAGAGGCAGCAGGCACGGTGACCGGGCAACTTTGCGAAACCGTCTCACGCATGGGGGAGTTGATGGTGACACGGGCGGTACGCCCGGCCAACCTCGAGCCAAATCCACGCACGCTGTGGCCGCTGGTCGACGACGAGAATGATCCGCTCGCGGTGACCGCAGTTTCCAAAAGCCTGCATTTATTGCAGTTTTTCCACCCACAAACGCCGCTGCTCACCCTGACGCAACTTTCACAGCAGACCGGTTTTCCGGTGCCGACTGTCCAGCGCATTACAGATACGCTGGCGGGACTGGGCTATCTGAAGAAAGACCAGCCCAAACGCGCTTTCCATGTCTCGGAGCGGGCGCTTGATCTTCTTTATCGTTTCCAGATGGGAAACGCGTTGCTCCGGTCGGTATGGCCTCGGCTTATAAGGCTGCGGGAAGAATGCGGGCTGCGTTGTTCCTTCTGCATCCTGGATGGCACGGAAATCATCCACCTGCTGCATGTTCAAAGCCGACCACAACCGGCTTTCAGAACCGCCTATCCGGGCAGGCGACTTCCGGCCGTTTCATCTTCCGGTGGTCGGGCGATCCTGTCGTGGCTGCCACCTGGAGAGATTGACAGAATTCTTTCGGAAAGCCCCGTCCAGCCCGGTACTCCCTTTACCGTTACGAACAAGGACGAAATCCGCACAGAGATTCTGGAGGCAAGCGTTCGAGGCGTGGCTTTCACGGATCGCCAGTCGATCCGCGACGAGGTAAATGTTGCCGCTGCGGTACCAGGGCCAGAGGGTCGTCCGGCGGGAGCCATCGTCGTATCCGCTCCTGTGCACAGCTGGTCTGTCGAGCGGCTTGAGCGCGAAGTCGTGCCCCTGCTGGTGTCCCACGCCCGTGGCGGATAAGACCTGCCTCACCCGATGTTCTGATCCGCATGGGCCTCCCGGGAAGGGGGGCGTCGGGATCAATTACGGTCCTGACGGACTGCGTGTGAACATGCAGGCGCTGGTTTCACAGCTTGAGCAGTGACATCGAGCCGAAGCCATAATGATGAGCACCGATAATCGGCGAACCAGTTTTCGACCGACCGTCCATTGCTCCCGACTGCAACTGTCAGCATGAACGTTTCCAGACTCCCTCGGGCTAAGCTCTATTATGGAACTACCCGCGCTTTCATCCCACATGAGATGAGACGCGAGCTTTCCGATATTTCGGCGGAAGTTCTGCGGTTGGCAGATCGTCGACCTTGAACTGCTTACCGGTCGACCAGGGAAGCATGTTGAGCGCCACACCAAGCCCCGCGATGATCGCAGCAACTACGGGCCTGGTTCCGAATTTGTTCAACCCGGAAAATTTGAAGCCGGAAACAAGAGCACCAAGCGGTTTAACGATCAAGAACGGTATCAACAAGAATGGCATGGAGACGAGAAAGAGCACCGTCGGGATCGCTGCCTCGAGCATAGGGTCGCCACCGTGTCGGAGGCGAATCCGCGGGTTACGGGCGATTGCAAATGGAATAAGTTCTTCCATGAAGCGAACGTAGCCGGCTGATTGATCGGTACGTGCCTCTCCCTGCCAATGCAGCGAGGATATCTCCCTCGACGCGAAGAGCATCCGCAAACGGGCGCTGTAGACGGGAAAACCGGTGGAACCGACCCCACTCGTTACGTGAACGTGTATGAACCGAATAGAGGCCCACGGGATGAGACGGACGGATCCTGCCTGCGTCACCAAAAGGCCTTTGGCGTCGATGACGTAAGCGGTTGTGATCATTGTGGATCCCACGCGAGGCATCACGATTTGCGTGGTAAAGCTGTACGAAGGAGGGTCGTCCGTCTGCAATCGAGGGCTCTCGTGCGTTCAAAATCAGAAAGCCGGGCTAACCCGGCTTTCATTACTCATCGGAACGGCCAGTAGCTGGTGGCGACGTGATACCATTGCTGTAGGTAGACCCAAGCGGTGTCGAGCGCTGCACCCACCACGAACAGTGCGACCGCAACAAAAATCGCTGGCACCTCAGGATTGCGATCACGCGCAAACTCGTCCGCCAATTTCTGCTCGTGGTACATGTGAAGCAGGCTTTTTCCGTTCATCTTACCGTTCCTGGTCGTCTCGATCGCGCTTGTCTTCGCGCTCCTGCCTCAGTTCATCAAGGCGGTTCAACTGCCTTGCCGGAGGCTCCGCCTGCGAGACTTCGCCTTCTCGGACCGCTGCCTTTTCTTCTACTACAGGACGCGCGTTCGGAGAAGTCTCAACCCCGACAGTCTTGTCATCAAGCTCCGGAACAACCTCGGCTTACCATCTGCGCCGGGCGACCAGTTCAAGACGCCATCGATGGCGGAATGACCAAAAGCCAATGTCGCGCTACTGAAGAGAAGAAATGGCGTAAAATACCGCATAATTTATAGGGTTTTCGGCCTGCTTTTAATCCCTGGAAATCGACCTTTGGAATGACTAGCCGGAAATCAACTCTGCGCGCTGGCCGGATTCGATATTTCCTATTTTGACAGGTTCGCAGTAAACTCCGAACGCGCGACCTGCTTTTCTCAATACCGTTCTGAGAATCTCCGGCTGTTCCGGCAGATCAGGCTGTGCGGCAAGGATCATTCCGCACCGTTTTGTGAGGTCTGTCACCTCGACCTCCGCCAGCCCGAAACTAATGACCTTACCGATCCATTGAAACTCAGCAAAACCTGTCACATTACTGGTTTCGAGTAGAATATTTGGCCGAAAGCGCAAACGGTCAACCGTACTATCCGATGACATTTGTTGAAGCTCGGCCAGTGACGAAGTGGTGACCAAGTGAAGTGCCGATCTCGAGTATCGGTTCTCAACAGTGGGAAGAGAAGGGGCAAGCGGGTCCGCATCGATGTAACTTCCGATACCGACGTCAAAACCAAAATACTTCGAAAGTTCCAGTCGCAATTGAGAATCCTCAATATAGAAATTACACCCATTTGGAAACGTGATCCGCACACCGCCATCATCAATGGCGCTGCGGAGGAAAAGTGCCGGCCGCCATCGAACGTCTTTTTCCGGCGCTGCGGCGACGCCGGATACATTGTCGAACAGCGCAAAACGCCTGTCGCCGACGATGCCCGCTGGCTCTATTTCTGCGCATTTGCATCGTTCTCCACCAAGCGAGCTTACCGGGAAACGCCAGATCTCAGCGACTTTCCCAATAACGTGTTTTGAGCGAAAAGTGACCGTCATATCTATTCTGTCCGCTATGTCAGGCTGTGAGCAGCAAGTCGGCTGTCGTCGCCCGAATATCGTCGAGGATAGCCTGCGCGGCCGCCTGCCCTAACTCCGCGGCGCTGGTGATACCCTGTACAAAGGGGTTCTTATGCAACAGGAATGGTATTGCCACGCAATAAAGCCGGTTGGATAACAAGCCGGTATCGCGTGGACGATAGCATTCGTCGACCTCGATACCGCCGGTCCTCTTGAAGTTGAGGCCTGTCGTATCGGCTATTAATCCAGTCGAAGCCATGCGCGTGACAGCCGGTTTGACGGCTGCCTGCTTCACGAGCGAAGGAAACGGCAGGTCCCGTGCCGATAACGCCGTTTGGCCGGTCGCATCGATGAAACTTTCGAAGACTTCTTCCGAGTCGCCCGCGGTCACTCTGGCGCCCCGCGCAAGGCCACACGTGTCTATTGCGTAATCTTCTCCCAGCGCGATAATTTCCAACCTGCCAGCGTTTCGAAGCGCAAGCAAACGGTTGATCGAAAGGTGGGGTACGGTCGCATATTCATCGATGAATATACTTTTAAACGATCGGTTGAACCGCGCTAGGTCACGCGTGTCCAGGTGCGGGATTGCTCTGGCGATGATTTCATGTGTGATGAGTATGGCGTAGCGCCAAGGCACAGTGAATCGCTGCTCTGCGTTGCGTTCGACTTCGGCTAGGTTTGCTGCTGCCCAGACAAATGGATCCACTCCCGACCGGCGAGAGTAATATGCGCCAGCAAAGGTGTCTGCCGTCAGGCAATTTAGCCCTATTTCGGCTGCGTAGTCAGGATCGGCGGTCGCGATTTCCCGCTTGAAGAGCTCGAAAACCCTGTCGAGCAAACCGGCAGAGCCAATCTCGATTTCTCCATTGACAGCTTCCTGCGTGCAAACACTCGGTGTCCGGTAGGGAAGCGGGCAATAGAAATCCGCCTCCGGTAACAGTCCCTTGCGGGACATCATCACGGCTGTGAAGTTTTCGTGCCCGGTGGATGCGTGAAACCTCATTGTTCCCGTGTCGTCATAAACAAACGAGCCGCAGGATACCGCGACGGTCAAAAGCGCGTCGATACTGCTGAGCGACGTCCCAAGTATCCCAAGCCTTCCATAGCAGGAACTTTTGAGCGCGGAAGCGGGCCACGGAGACGCAAAGTAGCCTGGCTGCACTTCGGTCTTATCAGGCCAATTATGGCCCGTTGCCATCACGACGTGGTCATAGATCGCGTCGAACTTTCCGTCAGGGCTTTCGACGCAAATTCGGATATGGTCGACGTCGAGCGATATATCACTGACGCGGTGCCCGGGGCGGATATCGATCTGGTGACCTTTCTCGACTCCATAATCCACAAGCGCACTGAACTGCTCTTGAAAATAATCACCGAGAACCAACCTCGGGTAAAACGCACGCTCGCTGATGGCATCGCGCACAATGGCAAAACGGTTAAGGTAATCGTCTTCCTGGCGAGATAGCCATTCCACCAGTGACAGCGGCAACGGCGGTATCTCGATGCTCGGAATGTTGGAAAGCATGACAGGATCATTTGAGCCGGGAAGATAGGGCGTTCCCTTCCCTGCCAACATTTCCGCTTCGAAAACAGTAATACTCATTGAGGAAGGAGAATGAATAAGTCGCTGAAGGGAAAAGATTCCGGTAGGCCCCGAACCGATAATGCAAATGCGACTGTTCATGCAAACCATCTCCAACGCCACCCTTTGCAGCGCCGGTTTATAACGGTGTGCAGCGCGGACTGTTCCAGTGACGGCAAACTTACATTCGATGGACGCGCCGTGACGCTGCGATTCTGCCAATGACGCTGGTGTGCAGATTCGCTACGGATAGGATATCGCCCGTTCCATCTTGTCACTACGATATCAGAATACCAAATCATGACGGTTAACTCACTGCGGTTTTCATGACAGTCATAGCTTCCTACATCTACCGCCTTGGCAAGCGTGCCGAAGAACTCCCCTTGACTGGCCGACCGTTCCCCGAGAGGGACGGCGAGTTTGCCTGGATCGGTATCACCGACCCGACCGTCGAGGAAATGGCGAGCCTGAAGTCGATGTTTGACCTGCATCCGCTTGCCGTCGAAGACGCACTGAACGGGAGGCAGGTGCCGAAAGTTGAGGTGTACGGCAATCAGCTCTTCGTCATCATCAAGACCGCTCATCTTGAGGGCGACAAGATTGCCTATGGCGAAACCTGTATTTTCGTCGGACGGCACCATGTGATTTCGGTCCGGCATGGTTCGGCACGCTCCCACAAGGAATTGAGGGAGCATCTCGAACAGTCTCCGCAACTCCTCGAACATGGCCCGGACTATGTCCTGCACGGTATCATCGATTTCGTCGTCGACGGTTATCTGCCGATGGTCGAGACGCTGGAGGACAAGGTGCTTGAGATGGAAAAGCACATGCTGATTGCATTTCTCGAAAGGGAGCAGATCAGACGGCTTTTCCGCATGCGACGGCAGGTGATCCGCTTTCAGCGTATTCTGGGCCCGATGGAGGAGGTCGCTGGCAAGCTCGCCAATCTGGAGCTGCCCTGTATTGACGAGAACGCCAAAGCCTATTTTCGGGACGTGCTTGACCATGTACGGCGCGTCGAATTCATGATGTCAGGCTTGCGGGAAGTTATCACTTCCGTGTTCGAGGCCTCGAACCTGCTTGAACAGCAGCGCCAGGGTATGATCACCCGCCAGCTTGCAGCCTGGGCCGCGATCCTGGCTGTCCCAACGGCGATCGCCGGCATTTATGGAATGAACTTCGAGCACATGCCGGAACTGAAATCGGAATATGGCTATTATGTCGTGATCGCCGTAATCATCACCCTTTGCGCGATACTTTATTACCGGTTCAAGAAGACAGGATGGCTGTGATATATCGAGCAACCTTTACTCTCCATTCTGTGCAACGGCCCCAAATCACGGACAACGCTGAACCTGTTCAGGAGTTAAATTGGCTACCGGATTGATCGCATTGTTTGACGACGTGGCAGCGATAGCTAAGGCTGCCTCCGCGTCCCTCGACGACGTCGCAACCCAGACTGCCAAAGCCAGTGTGAAGGCGGCAGGTGTCGTGATCGACGACACCGCCGTCACGCCGGCCTACGTCGTCGGTCTGGCTCCCGCGCGTGAACTGCCGATCATTGGCAAAATTGCGCTTGGATCGCTTAAAAACAAGCTGATCTTCCTCCTGCCCATCGCTCTCGTCCTCGGATATTTCGCTCCCTGGCTCATCACACCGCTCCTGATGATCGGTGGCATATACTTGAGCTACGAAGGCGCGGAGAAGCTACATGAGGCATTTTTCGCTCATGCCCCGGAACACGGTCCGGACGACAACGCGGCGCTTGATGCAACAGATCTGGAAAACCGCAAGGTCGCAGGCGCGATCCGTACCGACTTTATCCTCTCGGCCGAGATCATGGCGCTGACACTGGCTGGTGTCTCCTCCTCCGGCATCTATACCCAGGCAGGGGTCCTGGCGGCGGTTGGCATCCTGCTCACCGCAGCAGTTTATGGCGTGGTCGCGCTCATCGTCAAAGCAGATGATGTCGGATTGCACCTGACGAAGTCCGGTGGACCCTTGTCAAGAACGGTCGGTGCCGGCCTGGTCAAAGGTGTACCGTTTCTTCTCAAGGCACTGGCAATCGTTGGAACAGCGGCAATGTTGTGGGTAGGCGGAAGCATTATCGTACACAGTCTGGCGGGGATGGGATGGCATCAGCCTGAACATCTGATCGAAACAGTCGCATCAAGGATAGAACAAACCCTAGTGATTGTCCCCTCCGTGACGAATTGGCTGGCCACCGCGTTTATTCAGGCGGTAATCGGTATAGCGACCGGCGGCGTCACGATCTTATTGCTGTCGATCTGGACGAAACTCGCGCGGCGTATCGAACGACCCTAGTCGCGTCTCCCGAACTTCTCGATCTATCCATGACGCTCGCCGAGCCACCTCCTCTCGGTGATCGTCGCGCGCATTCTCGCCCTTTGCCTGTCGATAATCGTGCAAAGCGAGCGCTCCACAAAAACTCGCGGGCAAGTTTTGACCTGAGACACGTTTAGCGCTCGGTGGTTTGATAGGTCAAAGTCTATATGCGCCGGTTGTCATTTAACCGCGCGCTAACTCTGGGAGCGGGTTTTCTCAAGCAGGGTGAACCGATCCCCGGCCGTACGTTTTGTTAGGTAGATGCGGAGGAGGAAACATGAAGCTCATAAAGATCGGATTCGGTTTGTTGCTGATCTGCGGTGCTCTTTATGTGGTGCTTGGGGAGCAGCTTAGCGGCGCGAGTGCAAATGCGTTCATAAACGCCCGTTTGACGACGATACGCGCTCCCATCGCTGGCAAAATTGAATTGATTTCGAGACCGCTGGGCGCCCAGGTTGCGCAAGGCGATCCACTGGGCTCTCTTGAGGATCCTCTTGTTGACGGCATCCGTCTCCTTGATCTCGAACTTCAACAGGCCGATGCTCAGACCGAAATAAAAAGGCTCGAAACCGTCGTCACGTCTTTCGATGAATCGATTGATGAGTTGCAGACCCGCGCGGCCATCTATCGTGAGGAAAGAAAACGCCAGCTCGCGGCTCAGGCTCAGTCTGCCGACGCCTCGCGTGCTGCGTCCGAGGCACGTCTGAAATACGCGGAACTCAGCCGCGAGCGATCATCACGGCTAAGCGGTCAGGGCATTTCTACCGCACAGTCCCTTGAACAGGCCCAGTCACTTTCCGAGGTTTCCGCGCTGGAGGTCGCAAATGCAAAGGCTCAGGCCGCCGAAATCGTTGTGGCACAGAAGGCGGCCGAGCGGGGAGTATTCCTCGGGGACGGATTTAACGACGCCCCCTACTCCGAACAGAGGATTTCCGAGATCGACGTGCAGCGTCTGGAATTAAAAGCGCAACTTGAGGCGAAGAAACTGGCATTGGCTGCAATTTCCGATCGGCTGGCAAACGAGCGTCTTCGTGTAAACAGACTTTCTTCCTCAGATCTGGTGGCGAATGTGAATGGTGCGCTGTGGGAGTACCTCTCCGCTTCGGGCGAAACGGTCCAGCGCGGTCAGGACCTCATGCGCCTGATAGACTGCGACTCCGCAATTGTGACCTTATCCGTGTCGGAAAGCGTCTACAATTTCCTCAGGGTCGGCGCACCCGCGACCTTTCGCCTTAACCGAAGCCGTCAGGTTCTTCAGGGATCGGTAATCCGCCTTGCGGGTTCCGGCGCGGCTACGATCTATGAAAACATGGCAATAGCACCGAGTCAGCGCCACCTCCAAAGGTACGACGTGGCACTTGATGTGCCGGCTCTGCGGGACGACCCCGACCTTCGGTGCCTCGCAGGGCGCACGGGCAGGGTGTTTTTCGAAACGCGCGCTTTTGACTGGCTGCGAGGACTATGGAGATAGGACTTGGACAGTTTTCTCTATCTTAGCGAACTTCAGTCGAGCTTCTCTCATCTGGCTCTGGCCTTCGGGTGCGCACTCGTCCTGCCATACCTCCTGAACAATCGTAACTGGACCCACAGGACGTTCCTTTTCGCAATCGGAATGGCTTTAGCGGTGCGATATATCTGGTGGCGAGGAACCCAGACCCTGGCCCCGCCCGGCTTCACGCTGGACTGTCTGTTCAGTTGGTCATTCTTTGCTCTGGAAGCATTATCTGTTCTCTCGTCGCTGAGCGCGTTTACAATCCTGACCAGAACCACCGATCGGTCCCCTGAAGTCGAGGAGAATAAATCCTGGTGGCAACCGGATCCGCCTCCAAAAGTCGCGATTCTGATCGCCACATACAACGAGGAGCAAGCCGTTCTGGAACGGACGGTCGTCGGGGCAAAGGCCAGCGATCATCCGGACGTCCAGGTTCTTGTGCTGGATGACGGGCGCCGTGACTGGCTGCGTGACTTCTGCAAGGAGCACGACGTTCGATACCTTCGCAGGCCAGATAACAAGGGCTCGAAAGCCGGCAATATCAATCATGCCCTGGGCGTTCTTGCGCAAGACGATCAACCGCCAGACTTCATAGCCGTGCTGGACGCGGACTTCGTTCCTCACACGGATTTTGTCTCGCGCGCACTTGCGCTTTTCCACGACCAGGAGGTCGGACTGGTTCAAACACCCCAGCACTTCTTCAATCCGGATCCTATCCAGCATAATCTCGGGCTCAGCCGATCGTATCCCGACGAGCAGCGCTTTTTCTTTGACCATTTACAACCAAGCCGCGACGGGTGGGGCATCGCATTCTGCTGCGGCACGTCGTCGGTGATCAGATGGAGGGCAGTGCAGGCCTCCGGTGGGTTCCCGACAGACAGCATCACGGAAGATTTCATGCTGACGCTTCAGTTGCAGGAGCACGGCTATCGGACGGTCTATCTGAACGAAGCGTTGACCGAGGGCCTTGCTCCGGAGGGGTTGAAGGAATACGTCACTCAGCGAGCGCGATGGTGCCTGGGGCTCATGCAGATTGCCCGAGGAAGGCTAGGTCCCTTTTCGCGGAACAATTTGCGGCTGCGGGACCGCTGGAGTGTCGTTGACTCGGTATTTTTCTGGCTCACCACCTTCACATTCCGCATCGCCTCCATGACCTTTCCTCTCTTTTACTGGTTTTTCAACATCACGGTGGTCAACGCATCTGTTCCCGATGTCATCAGCTATTTCGGGGCGTATATGGTGTGGATCCTGTTCGTGTTGAACTTCATCTCGTCCGGAATGGTGATCCCCATCGTCAATGACGTCAGCCAGTTGCTTGGTGCGCTCCCCATATCGAGAGCCGCCATTGTGGGGCTTGTGAAGCCGAAAGGTCATCCTTTCAGTGTTACGGCAAAGGGAGGAGACCGAACCAAAGTCGTTGTCCAATGGCGTCTTATGCGCCCCTTCCTCCTTTTGACGTTTCTGACCGTCGCCGGGGTCCTGATCGGTCTGGTCTCTGACCGTTTCGCGTTCAATGACGCAGGAGACGGGAAGGTCGTTATCCTGTTCTGGACTGTTTACAATCTGGTGATCCTTGCCGTGACGCTGCTGGTCTGTGTCGAGTTGCCACGACGTGAGAAACACTATGCGGACCGTCCCGAGCGGGTCGTAATATCCCTCGGCGGTGCGCTGAAGCGCGTCTGGATGACGGACCTGACGCAGGAAACGGCCCGTCTCAGAGGGGTAGACGCGCCTATAGCTACCCAGATCATCATGAAACTCAAAGAAATCGGAGATTTCACCGCCACGGTGCTGGATCGGACCGACGACGGCCTGGTCGTTGCGCTGGGGTTGGATGAAACACAGTACCAGCTCTTGCTGAAAAGACTTTACGCTGGAGGGAGCGTACCAAGTGTCACGTCAACACGGCTATCGGCGATCATCAAGGATGCCACCACCCGTTTTGCCCGCCAGTAGTGGTCTAGCTTACTTAACCGCCGTCCTGCCGGTCTGCACTTGCCTGCAAGCGAGAAATTGCCGAGCCGATTGTAGCTAGTTCGGAAGTTCTCCTGCTCTCGTAGGGATATACGTTCTGTCCATCCGCAACGGCTTTGGCATTGACGGCGAGGTGATGGAACGGCCGGATAAACGAGACAATGAACAATGACATGAGGAGCAGAAGGAGCAGGGTCAGAAGAGACAAACTAATAAAAAGACCGCTGGAGAAGCTACTGGCCGCATTGCTGAATGCGTTCGCATCGATCCTCGCGACAATGGACCACCCGAACCTCGGTAGGCTTTGGTAGCTGGCCTCGGGAAGCGTGGCTACGAAGTAATTCTTGCCATCAGGCCATAACTCGAGGCTCACGCCGGTGGCACCTGTCCTTGCTCTTCGAAAGCTTGGCAGATCCAGGTTTGAAGGGCTCTCGTTCGTGGACGATATAACAGCCCTGCCCTCGGGATTGACTATGAGGACGTCGACGTCCAGGGCATCACTCAGCTCACGAATGTAGGCTTTTGCCCACTCCAGATTGAGATGAAGCCCAAGAACTCCTGTTACTGACTGACCAACACCGGTTACAGGGGCTGCCAGGTCGAGGAACCGTAACGGCTCCCCACTTTCGGGAGCAGGAAGTTTAGCCGCAAGAAGAACCGCTTCGTGCGCATCCCCGGCGAAGTTGCCCTGAAGCCCCCTCTGAAACCACGGACGGGATGACACGTCGGCGCCGACCAACAGACCGTTTGACGCGACACGGACTTTGCCGTCATTTCCGGCATAACCTGCCCACGACACAACCCGTCCGCTTCCCACGAGCGTTGAAAGATCGTCCTGGATCTCTTCAGGCTGGCTCACCGCAAGCGACCTTCCCAGCGTTTCGAGGTTTGTCCATTCTCGATAAAGGGAAGCGGCGAAGGCTGTTTGAACGCCCCGTACCCTGGTTTCCACGGCAGTACGCAGACTTGCCTCCTGGAAACTGAGCATTCGATCGTCAATCACCTTGAACACAATCGCGGCACCGACGAGGATACAGGCAAACATGAAGCCCGCCGTGACCGCACTCAACGATGGCAGGCGACTTTTTGGTTCATTGGACATGGACACCCGCGCGTTTTGTCGTGTCAACCTCGACCGAAACTAGATAACGGCCGGCGGGCGAGCAATCTGCCGATTATCAGGGGTTGTTTTTTCGGCGTGAGGTCGCGAATTCGGATCTGCCAGGCATCGCGACCAACCTCGTTCCTGCACGGAGCCAATGTGACGAGCTTGGAAGGCTTGCATCCCATTGGTGTTGAGACGAACGAAGCATTTCGCCAAAAGCAGGTCGTGCCTGGCTCCGCCCGCCGCGGAGTGAGCGGCGAGGATTTGCAGGCGTGTCACGAGCTCTTGCGACGCCGCGAATTGCGACGGTTGATCAGCGGCTTACGTTATACGACTGTCGGTCAGGCCAGAAACCCGCGTGACCGGGCAGCGTCGAGAGGGGATCAGGGGCCGAGAGCAGCGCGCGAGCAGCATTCGGCGACAAGGGCCCTGCGAGTAGAAAGCCCTGCAGATGATGGCAACCGAGGCTCTCCAGAGCATCGCGCTGCTCCGTTGTCTCAACACCCTCAGCCGTAATCTTCAACCCCTTGGCCCGCGCGACATTGATCATGGCAGTGACGAGGGCCCTGTTGTCGCTTCGGTGGATTTCCTCGATGAATGATCTGTCAATCTTGATGCGATCCACCTCAATCTTTTGAACCCGCGAGAATGACGAATATCCTGTTCCGAAATCATCGATCGCAAATCTTACTCCGGCTGCGCGCAGGGCCGCAATGGTCCGTTCCGATCGGCCGTCCTCTCCGGTAGCTGCGCTTTCCGTTATCTCGATTTCCAGGCGGTTAGCCGAAACCTTCCATTTTTCGAGCGCAGCAATCACGTTCAGCGGATAGGCCGGCGAACACAGTTCCAGCAAGGAGGCGTTGAGCGCGATGTCGATGTCGGGAAAGTGCGCCAGCATGGAACAGGCGTCTTCTAGCACAATGGCTCCGATTTCGTGGATCAAACCGCACTCTTCGGCCAGCGGAATAAACTCTCCGGGGCTTACGTATCCAAGTGTGGGGTGGTTCCATCGGGCCAGCGCCTCGAGGGAACAGAGCATCCGGTCCCGTGCTGAGAAGACTGGCTGATAGAATATCTCTATCTCCGCGCGGCCGTTGACCGCCTTCCGCAGGTCAGCTTCCATAGCCCTTCTCTTGCGAAGCAACTCGTCCATGTGCTCGCCGAATATTGCGTAAGTATTCCTGCCAGCTGCTTTGGCGTGATACAGTGCGATGTCGGCCTGACGTATCGCCTCGTTTGCATCAAAGGCGCCGTTCTTTACGGCCACTCCGACGCTGGCACCAATTGTGACTTGCGTCTCCTCGATCTCGAACGGCAATCGAAGGTCGTCCACAATGGCTTTTGCAACATGCTCGGGCTTTAGCAAATCGTTCGATGTGACAAGGACGGTAAATTCATCACCACCGATCCGCGCAACAAGACTGTCGGGCAAAAGGCTCGTGAGCCGCGCCCCGACAAGTGATATCAATCTATCGCCTGCAGGATGTCCAAGCGAATCGTTCACCTCCTTGAACCTGTCGAGATCGATGAACAGCACGGCGTGTGCCTCGTCTTCCCTCGCATTTTGCGCGGCGGTCGCAACTCTCGCATTGAATTCCGATCGATTGGCAAGGCCGGTTAGAGTGTCGTGTGCCGCCTGATACTGCAACTGCTCCTGGTTCGCCTTCAATCGGTTCGAGCGTCTCCAGAGGGCGTTTCCGCCGACGCTCGCTGCACTGAATATGGCAAAAAAAGCAAATGCGATCGCGGGAATGGTAGCTTCAAGGACTTGCTGGCCGGGCCTGAACGGCTGCCATTCGAAGTAGCCAACGACCTGTCCGGATCTCGAATGCAACGCAAGATAAGAAAAACGCGGGTCCGTTGGCTGATGAAGGGCAAATCGAAGATTTTCGAACTGGTATTCCTGACCCACCGTTGCTGCGAGATCTCCGTCCAGAAATCGGACCGCAACATGCAGATTTTCTCGCCCCGGTTGCTGCTCGATATCACCCGTGTCGGAAACGATCGGTTTTATGCTTACGATCGCCGGACGTGAGCCAACGTAGACGATGTCGGCTTCTCCTATGGAGAGCACCTTGCTACTCGTTCCGTCCTGATCGCCTGCGATAAGGCGTTCCTTCAGCTTCGTCGCTAACGGGAGATAGGCGGTCCGCAAACCATCGGCGGTGGACGCGTCATTGTGATCGACAAGAAATTGATAGATCGGATTAAGGTCCGCTGTCAGCACGATTGCTGCATCGTGTCCGAAATAGGTATTCATCCATACGCCGAGATTGGTTTCCATCCAGTCTGGATTACGGGCAAGGGAGTTCGTGACGGCGTCATCCCAGACAGTGGCGCTTTCCTGATCATGAGCAATCGATGACTTGAGTTTCGATACCGTCAGGGCGACCACGTCACGCTGCCTTGCAACTGCGATACCGTCGCTTGCGATCGCCGCAAAATAGAGTGACAAGAGAAGCAGCCCGCAGATGGCGAATGACGCCATGACGGGCAGGCTAAATCTCCAAAACCATTTCGACTGCAGAAGGGTTTGCATCGTTTCATATCCGCCTGTGTTTCGTCCAGACTACGTGAACGAAACTTAAAGCGGCTGGAACCAACATGGTTAAGTCCGGTCGAAATCGCTTTCGTACGGTGCCGCACAAAACGGTTTCGAAAGAGGGATTGCGCTGTCACGGAGCGACCTGGCAATCTCTCCATCGACATGGTTGTAACGCTGGTATTTTCATCCCAGGAGTAACACCCGGTGCCGGTCCGCTTCCAACCTGGCTGATGGCAACCTCTTGCCTTGCCGGCGCCTCAGCCCGACTGCAGAGTTGCCAGACGCGATGAGGCACCAAAATAACAGAAGATTTGGGCGACGGTATTTGTAAGTTCGGGCACGCGCTGCATCCGCTTCTCCTACCCCTGGCTCTGCAGTGGCAATTTTACCTGATGATTTCGTCTCGGTTGCGCTTCCTGGCGATTTGGCCATATTTGTCGGCTCAATAGTCACGGGGAAAGAAAAAATGTCGATAAATGCTAGGTCTCGGGTCGCGGTGGTGATGGCTGCGCTTCTCTTGGGGGCGAGCTCTGCGCTTGCAGAAACAGTGTTACACCGCGGTAATGCCGGCGAACCACAGACGCTCGATCAGGCACAGACCTCCATCAACATCGAGGCCTTCATCGTCAAGGATCTCTATGAAGGTCTGACCATCTATGACGCGACCGGCAAGATCATTCCGGGCACGGCCGAAAGCTGGACGCTGTCTGACGATGGTACCGTTTACACGTTCAAACTGCGCGCCGATGCGAAGTGGTCGGACGGTACACCCGTGACGGCGGAAGATTTTGTCTTCTCTTATAAGCGCGTCGAAGACCCGAAGACCGCAGCGAAATACGCCAATATTCTCTACCCGATCAAGAACGCCGAAAAGATCAACAAGGGCGAAACGCCTGTTGACCAGCTTGGCGTCAAGGCGGTGGATGACAAGACCCTGGAGATCACGCTCGAGCGGCCGACGCCGTTCTTCCTTGAACTGCTCGCCCATCAAACGGCTCTGCCCATTTCCAAGGCGAGTTACGAAAAGAACGGCGCGGATTTCGTAAAACCGGGCGTGATGGTGTCGAACGGCGCCTACAAACTCGAAGCTCATGTTCCGAACGACAGCCTCACTGTGGTCAAGAACACCAATTTCTGGGACGCTGCCAATACCAAGATCGACAAGGTGATCTTCTACCCGGTTGACGACCAGGCCGCCTCCGTTCGCCGTTTCGAGGCGAAGGAAATGGACCTCGCCTACAATTTTTCAGCTGACCAGATCGACCGTCTGCGCAAATCCTATGGCGACCAGGTGCACGTTTCACCGACGCTCGCGACCTACTACTACACCTTCGATACGCGCGAAGCGCCATATGACGACGTCCGCGTGCGCCGGGCGCTATCCATGGCTGTCGACCGCGACTTCCTCGCCAAGGAAATCTACAGCGGCTCGCAGGTTCCGGCCTATTCGATGGTTCCACCCGGCATGGATTCCTACGGTGAGCCCGCCAAGGCCGACTTTGCAACCCTGTCGCAGCTTGATCGCGAAGACGAAGCTCTAAAGCTCATGAAGGAGGCCGGTTACGGTGAAGGTGGCAAGTCTTTATCCATCGAAATCCGGTACAATACCAACCCCAACCACGAACGCGTTGCGACCGCGATTGCCGACATGTGGAAAAACACCTTCGGCGCCAAGGTCTCCCTCGTGAACCTCGACGTTGCCTCGCACTACGGCTACCTCCAGGAAGGCGGCAAGTTCAATGTGGCGCGTGCTGGCTGGGTCGCTGACTATGCGGATGCGGAAAACTTCCTTGCGCTCTCCATCTCGTCCAACAAGACCTTCAATTACTCGAAGTTCAACAACGCCGAGTATGATGCATTGCTGAAGAAGTCCTATGAGGAAAAGGATCCGGCAGCTCGCTACAAGCTGCTGCACGAGGCCGAAACGATCCTCATGAAGGAACAGCCGGTAGCGCCGCTTCTGACACAGGCCGATCTTTGGCTGGTGTCCAACCGCGTCAAGGGTTGGGTGGACAACGCTGCCAATCAACACCTCAGCCGCTTCCTGAGCGTTTCCGAATAAGCAGCACTGGCACGGTGGCCCCGCCACCGTGCCATGCCGGAGCCCAAAAACATGATCTCGTTTATTCTGCGCCGTTTGGCGAGCGCCGTGCCGACGTTGTTTATCGTCGTCACGATCTCGTTTTTCCTGATGCGTTTTGCGCCCGGTGGTCCGTTCAATCTCGAACGTCCCCTCCCCCCGCAGACCATGGAAAATCTGATGAGAACCTATCATCTGGATGAGCCACTATGGCGCCAGTATCTCATCTATCTCGGCAATGCCGTCACCGGCGATTTTGGCCCAAGCTACATCTATAAGGACAACACCGTCGCGCAGCTGATCGGCAAGGGCCTGCCCTATTCGCTCGAACTGGGTTGTTATGCCCTGTTGCTGGCTCTGGTGGGCGGCGTGCTCGCCGGCACGCTCGCAGCACTCAGGCAAAACAGCGCTTTCGATTTCTCGATCATGTCAATCTCGACAGTGGGCGTCACCGTCCCGAACTTCGTCGTGGCCCCTGTTCTCACGCTTGTATTTGCCGTGCTGCTCGGGCTTCTTCCGGCAGGCAGCTGGGGTGACGGGTCGCTACGCTACCTCATTCTTCCGATGATCGCACTTGCGCTGCCGCAGCTTGCGGTCATTGCCCGGCTGACGCGCGGTGCCATGATCGAGGCACTGCGAATGGACCACATCCGCACGGCCAAGGCCTATGGCCTTCCCGCGCGCAGCGTCGTCGTTTTCCACGCCATGCGCGCGGCAATGCTGCCGGTCGTTTCCTATCTCGCTCCCTGCGCCGCCGCGCTTTTGACTGGCTCGGCAGTCATCGAAACGATCTTCACCATTCCCGGTGTCGGCCGCTACTTCGTTCTCGGCGCCATCAATCGTGACTATACGCTGGTAATGGGCACCGTTGTTCTCGTCGCCATTTTCGTCATCCTGTTCAATCTAGTCGTCGATATTCTCTACGGCCTTCTTGATCCGAGGGTCAGACATGACTGATAGCCCCGGCACTAACCCTCATTCGCAACAAATCAAAAGCCGCAGCCTGTTCCAGCTGGCAGTCCTGCGTTTCAGACGCAACAAGGCGGCCATGGCGGGTTCCGTCATGTTGCTCCTTATCACTCTGTTCTCGTTCGTCGGGCCTCATTTCCTGGCACATACCTATGATCAGGTGTTTTCCTCCTATGTCTCGGTGGCGCCCAGTCTCGAGCCACGCCCGGATGTGAATAACCTTCAGGACGTGATGGAGGGTGTTGCGAGCCGGGCCCGCGTCGAGCTGAAGGAATTTGCCGTTGAAGGCCAGACTTTCACGGCGACCATCACCTCCAGCAGCGCAATCGATCCGCGCGCAACACGCTACTTCGACCGTGCCAATGAATTCAAAAATACCAGGGTGACTGCAACCGAAGACGACGGACGCACGCTGAAGCTGGAAGGCGACGTCAACCGCGAATACTTTTTCTTCGGTACAGATTCCAACGGCCGCGACATGCTTGCGCGCGTCATGCTTGGCGGTCAGATTTCGATTGCGGTCGGTGTCCTGGCGAGCCTCGTTTCCTTGGGAATCGGCGTGGTCTACGGTGCAACAGCGGGCTATATCGGCGGGCGCGTGGACAATGTGATGATGCGCTTCGTCGAAATCCTCTATTCACTGCCCTTCGTCTTTCTGGTTGTGGTTCTGGTCGTCTTTTTTGGCCGCAGCTTCATCCTGATCTTCCTCGTCATCGGCGCGGTGGAATGGCTGGACATGGCGCGCATCGTGCGTGGCCAGACACTCGCCTTGAAACGACGGGAATTTGTCAGTGCGGCGCAGGCTCTGGGACTAAGCGACTGGCAGATTATCCGCCGTCATATCATCCCCAATACGATCGGACCCGTTGTCGTGTTCGTGACGGTCGTCGTGCCCAAAGTCATTCTTCTGGAAAGCTTCCTGTCCTTCCTCGGTCTCGGCGTTCAGGCGCCGCTCACAAGCTGGGGCGCGCTGATTTCCGAAGGTGCCAACAACATCCAGTCCGCCCCCTGGCTTCTGATATTCCCGGCGATCTTTTTCGTGCTGACCCTGTTTTCGCTGAATTTCGTCGGCGATGGGTTGCGTGATGCACTCGATCCCAAGGATCGTTGACATGAAGACGACAACTGACACCATTCTTTCCGTTCGCGACCTGAAGGTCGACTTCAACACACCGGACGGAACCGTCCATGCCGTCAAGGGCATCGACCTTGACGTCAAACAGGGCGAAACGCTCGCTGTCGTTGGCGAGTCCGGTTCTGGCAAAAGCCAGACGATGATGGGCATCATGGGATTGCTTGCATCCAATGGCGCCATCAGCGGCTCCGCGAAATATCGCGGAAAGGAACTTCTTGGACTGCCTGTCGGCGAGCTTAACAAAATCCGTGGCGCGAAAGTCACCATGATCTTCCAGGAGCCGATGACCTCGCTCGATCCTCTTTACCGGATCGGTGCGCAGATTGCTGAGCCGATCATTCACCACCGCGGTGGCAGTAAAAAGGAGGCGCGCGCACGCGTTCTCGAACTGCTGAGGCTAGTCGGAATTCCGGAGCCCGAGCGGCGTATAGACAGCTATCCTCACGAGCTTTCCGGTGGTCAGCGCCAGCGCGTCATGATCGCCATGGCGCTCGCGAACGAGCCGGACATCCTGATTGCGGATGAGCCGACCACCGCCCTCGACGTTACGATCCAGGCCCAGATCCTTGATCTTTTGAAGTCGCTGCAGCAGCGTTTCGGGATGGCCATCGTGCTGATCACGCATGATCTCGGCGTCGTCCGCCACTTTGCCGATCGCGTCGCGGTGATGCGCCGGGGGGAAATCGTGGAGGCTGGGACAACGGAGGATATCTTCGAGCGCCCGAAGGCGGATTATACCCGGATGCTTCTCGATGCCGAGCCCCGAGGGAACAAGCCTGCAGTCAGCCGAGAGGCTCCGATCGTGCTTTCCGGCCAGAACGTAACGATCGATTACACAATTCCGGGCGGCTTCCTGTCGAAATCAAGCAAGTTCCGGGCCGTTGATGGCGTGAACGTCAATCTTCATCAGGGACAGACGATCGGCATTGTTGGCGAATCCGGGTCAGGCAAATCCACGCTCGGTCGCGCTCTGCTGCGCCTGATCCAGGCCGATGGCCGGATTTTTTTCGGAACACAGGAAATCACCGGGCTTGATCGAAAGGCCATGCGGCCGCTACGGCGGCATCTCCAGCTCGTGTTCCAGGACCCCTATGGTTCGCTTTCGCCGCGACAGACGGTAGGCGAGATCATCACCGAGGGGCTCTTCGTCCACGACCAGGACCTCAACCGTGCGGAACGGGACAGGCGCGCAATCGAGGCGCTGAAGGAAGTGGGCCTCGATCCCGCCGCCCGCAACCGCTACCCCCACGAATTTTCCGGGGGGCAACGCCAACGTATCGCCATTGCCCGCGCCATTATTCTCAAACCAGAGGTCATCATTCTTGACGAACCCACGTCGGCGCTGGACCGGTCCGTTCAGGGCCAGGTTATCGACCTCCTGCGTGATCTACAGAAGGCCCACGGCCTTTCCTACATCTTCATCAGCCACGACCTGTCCGTCATCAAGGCCATTTCGGATTATGTCATCGTCATGAGAAACGGAAAGATTATCGAGGAGGGAGAGACAAACGCCATCTTCAACCGGCCTTCGGCTGAGTACACCAGAACACTGATCAAATCCGCTTTTTCACCCGCCGTCGTACCGTAGATAAAAAATGGAGCGCACGCAGATCGCAGCGCACTGGCTCCGCCCGTGCGAAACCAGTTGCTTTTGGCAGGTGCTCATCAGGCTATGACGTCCGGCGCGGGTGGCACAGTGCAACATATCGGGGTTAGCACCTCCTTAGTCGCTCGATTGTGAGGCTCGCGACTTGTCAGAGCCTGCCGACCGTTGAGAGTTCGTTGCGCGCGTCATTGCAACCGGTATTGAACGCCGGGCACTATCGAGGGTGCTGATTTCGCAAAAACCTCAGGGCGCCTCGCCATTGCGGACGTGCGAGCTGACGACCACGCGTCATTCCTTAGGAGCACAGGAGCCCGTTATTACCCGCCTGTCGCTGGTCGTCATTTGTTTACTCGCTCTTCGAATGTTCGATGACGTGGAAACGCCAAGAAAGACCGGCAATCGGACCATGCAAACTTCCGCCTCATGAGCCGTTGAACGCCACTCGACCGACCAGAGGCGATCGTCCTCCTCACTCGAGGATCGATCGCAAGTACGTTGCTTGACATAAACTGGCTTCACCCAAGCACCGGATTGATCTATCCTGTTAGCAGACATGACAGTCGATGTGCATCCGGACGGCGAGGGTCGCCAAGGCAATGTCCGGCCGCGACGATCTCGCCATGCGGGCGTGAAAGGTCGATGATCCGCTGAAACTGGTCATCGTGCGCGACATGTGGCTTACTGGGTTCGATGCGCCCTGCATGCACATGATGTATATCGACAAGCCAATGCGGGTCATGGGTTAATGCAGGCGATTGGCCGCTTCAACCGTGTCTTCAAGGAGAAGCCAGACGGCCTCGTGGTCGATTACATCGGCATCGCCACCAACCTGAAGAAGGCGCTCGCGCAGTATTCCCAATCCGATCGAGACAAGACGGGGATTGATGAAGAGGAAGCCGTCGCCGTCCTCCTGGAGAAATACGAGATCGTCCGGGGCATGTTCACCGGGCATGACTACAGCCTGGGTGTCACGGGCAAGCCTATCGAGCGGCTGAAGGCGCTGGCAGACGGCATCGACTGGATCTTGAAGTGGCAGCAGGCGGACGCAGCAAAAGTTGAACGCCCAGAGGTCAAGAAACAGGCGCATCGCCGATATCAGGATGCGGTTTTGGAGCTGAGCAAGGCCTATGCCCTTGCCTCCGCCAGCGATGCGGCAACGGAAATTCGTGATGAGGTGTGCTTCTTCCAGGCCGTTCGCGCCGCTCTGGTGAAAACCACGGCTACCGGCAAGATGTCCGACAAGGCCAAATCAATGGCGGTGGAGCAGCTTCTCAACCAGGCCGTAGCCAACGCCGAGATCGTAGACATCCTGAAGGCTGCGGGGCTGCAGTCGCCCGACATCTCTGTTCTCTCTGACCAGTTTCTGATGGACGTCCAGAAGATGGAAAAGAAGAACCTCGCGCTGGAAGCTCTGAAGAAGCTTCTGACCGGGGAGATCAAGAGCCGGTCCAAAACCAACGTCGTTCAGTCCAAGGCCTTCTCTCGACGCCTTGAGGAGGCGGTGGCCCGGTATCATGCCAATGCGATTTCGTCAGTCGAAATGATTCAGGAACTGATCGCGCTGGCGAAGGAGATCCAAACGGCGACCGCACGTGGTGATGAGCTGGGTCTCTCTACGGAGGAGATCGCCTTTTATGACACGCTTGCTGGCAATGAGACGGCCGTCGAGGTCATGGGTAGCGAACAGTTGCGTGTGATCGCCCACGAACTGGTCGAGAACATGCGGGGCTCAGTCACCGTTGATTGGCAACACAAGGCAAGTGCCCGCGCCAGGATGCGCATCCTAGTGAAACGCATCCTCAAGAAGTTTGGATATCCGCCAGACCTGGAGTAGGAGGCCATAAAAGTGGTGCTCGCACAGGCAGAGCTACTTTTGCATGAGATAAGTCGAGGCTGAAGAAAACGCCACTGCACTGTTTGGTCAACCAAGAGGGCAAAGCGAACTTTTTCGGGGCCTAGGCACGAAGACTTTACCCACGGTGCGACGTTCGCGACACTTATCTAACAGCCAAGCCAACGATGATGATCCACACACAACAATTATGTGGGTCATTTTGTGGGGCGAAGGCGCAAATTAATTACAACACATTGATAAAATTACGCTTTTTTGCATCAATGGCGGAGAGGGTGGGACTCTCCGCCAATTAAGCCCGCGATACCTGAGAAACAATTGTTTCTCGTAAGCCTATGCTCCCGTTCGGGAAATTACGATACCTACAGGTATACCACAAGCGATACCCGGATCTCAAGGGTCTTATTTTTTCGAGGTCGTGCGAGACGCAAAACTTCCCGATCAGGGTGATTTTGGAAGATACCTTCGCCTGCTTCCCGATCGGTAAGGATCGCGTTGATCTAGGAGAAATCTTCCTGTGCGGTAAGCCGATCCAGGAGATGTTCGATGTTCAGGTCCGCACGCGATTTCGGCGCTGCCATTCGGGAAAAACGCAAGGCGCTTGGCTGGACGCAGACCGAGCTTGCCACCCGGTCCGGCACGGGCGAGCGCTTCATCGTTGAGCTTGAATCCGGCAAGCCAAGCTGTCAGCTTGAAAAGTCCCTGATCGTCGCACGCACTGTCGGCATTGAGATCGGCGATATCAGGACGGCCCAAGTCGCGCCGACCTCGCCTGACGATGACCTGGCCTTCTTGCCAACCTTCGGTGACGGTCGATGACAACGATCTTCTACGACGCCCTTCCGGTCGCCCGCCTGGCTTTCAGTGGCGAGTGGCGAATGGACTATGACCCGAGCTGGGAAGCGCGCCGGTCTGCCTTCCCGGTGTCGCTCACCATGCCGCTCCGTTCAGGCCCAGTCGCGGCCGACAGGCTGCTACCCTAGCTCGCCAATCTTCTACCGGAAACCGACCTCGCCGAAATCGGCCAGCGGCTGAAGGTTCCCCCTCAGGACATCGTCGGCCTGCTCGGCCGCATCGGGCGTGACACCGCCGGCATATTGTCGATTGGTGCTCCCCGTAAGCCGGGTATTCATCTCCAGCCCGTGCCGGGTGCGAGGACACTGGAGCGCGTCTTGGACCAGCTTCCGGCAAAACCTTTTCTGGTCGGCGAACGCGGCGTCTCCATGTCTCTCACGGGTGTGCAAGTGAAGCTGCCGGTCTTCGTGGATGAGGGCGACACCATCTCCATTCCCGTCGATGGGACACCCTCGACCCATATTCTGAAGCCGGATTCAAAACGGCTTGCGGGCAGTGTCGAGAACGAAGCCTTCTGACTTGCGCTTGCGCGCGCCTACGGACTGGACGCCGCCGAAGCGACGATCGGTGTTGCGTGTGACCGGCGCTATCTGCTGGTGAAGCGCTATGACCGTTTCACCGATCCACAAGGAGCAATCCGTCGGCTGCATCAGGAAGATCTTGCCAGCTAACGGGTCACTTCCCGTCGCAAAAATACGAACGATCCTCGATAGGACGTGGCGTAACCCAGAAAATGATCTTCGCTGCCCTCAGCGATCTGATCTCGCTTTCCGCACGTCTGACGCTTCTTGATGCAGTGATCTTCAACGTGCTGATCTGCAATTCAGATTCGCATTCCAAGAACTATTCCGTTCTGATCGGTGCTGGCGGCTCGGCGAAGATGGCGCCGCTCTACGATCTCATGTGTGCGGCGGTGTACCGCCAGGTCGATCAGATTCTTCCGCAAGGGATAGCCGGCAGGTTCAACGCTCCAGATTTACGGCAAGCGGATTGGCAAGCGCTAGCCGACGAACTCGGATTGAGCGGCGCGTCGACGGCAAGGCGCGTTTTGGAACTGGCAGAGCGTGTTAGCGCCGCATGCGATGGGGTGGCGTCCCAAGTCGAGGCTCTGGCCGGCGATCCGACAAGAGTCCTGGAAAAGATTATCCACTCCATCCGAAAACGGTGTCGGTGTATTCAGATGCAATCTTTCGTGGGTGAAGAGCCGAACTAGGAGGGAAATTATTTCCGCTTTGCGCCGTCTTTTCGGTCATTCAGTTTTCTGTCGAGTTTTCTAAAAGTTGTGACATGCCCCCAATAAATGACCTTGCCCCGCTGAACTAATCCATTTTGAAGTAAGCTCTGGCCCATTGAGAGGACCAGGGAATGAAGCGCAACCGTTTTACGGACGAACAGATCATCGGCGTTCTGAAGGAGCACGAGGCGGGCACGCCGGTCGCGGAGCTTTGCCGCAAGCACGGTGTCAGCGATGCCAGCATCTACAAGTGGAAGGCCAAATTCGGCGGCATGGACGTGTCGGAGGCCAAGCGGCTGAAGACGCTGGAGGACGAGAACGCGAAGCTGAAGCGGCTTCTGGCCGATGCGATGCTCGACAATGCGGCTTTGAAAGACCTTTTGGGAAAGAATGTATGGTCCGCCTCGTCCGTGCAAGGGTACGCGACATCGTAAATGACGATTCCAGTTGCATAAATGTATCCGGCCTCTCGCGATGAGCTGCGGTTGCAGCCAGGCCATGATGAGATCCGCACACGCCGTTCCCAATAAATGGTCCAGGAGGACCTCGAAGCCCAGATCGCCGCCTTCGTCGAGCATTACAATCATCGGCGATACCACGAGAGCCTCGATAATCTCACCCCGGCCGACGTCTACTTCGGACGCGGCCATACCATCTTGCTCGAACGCGAAAGGATCAAACGCGACACCATCAGACTACGCCGCTTGAAACACCACGCCAAAGCGGCTTAAATCAACCCGCAAACCGAGCCGGAAACTCCATTCTTCCAGAGCCCAAAAAGTCTCAAATCATTCGCGGACAGTCGCCAATCTCGTGTCGATCCGCTGCTGGATGAGCTGCGCGACCCGGTGGATCGTCGTCCCTAACAGGGTAAGATCAGAAGAAGTCATGGGTATCTTTCCTCCGTCTCAATGAGAACCAGGATAGGCTCCGGTCCACCCAAAATGCAATACAAACATCATACATGCTTGCATAATAATTGGAGCCGCCTATCTTGATGGACGGTCTCCGAACCGACATCCGGCCGGCCCGGTTGCCCGGCCGGACTCCTTGCGCAGAGCCCTCATCACCTCGAAGCCCTTGATCGTCGCATAGGCCGTTTTCAACGTCTTGAACCCTCTCACAGGCCTGATCAGTTGCTTGAGCTCGCCGTGATCGGACCCGACGACATTATTCAGATATTTCACCGGCCGATGCACAAGCTCTTCTGGGCACTTGCCTTGTGTCTTCAGTTCAGAAATAGCAATGCCGTAGGTCGGTGCCTTGTCGGTGTTGATGAGATCGTGGAATGATCGACGGACACACCTCACTCGCCCATCATTTCTTCAAGGTCGCGATAGCTGATGCCATAGCATGAGCACAATTTTTGCAACAGAGCCACATGGACTACGTCGAGGGTGCAGGCTGGAATGGGACCGTTAGCGGACCGGCAGCCTGCAGGGAGGTAAGGGTGGGAAAGCGGAAAAAGCTTCGGCGGGGTCACGCCGAAGATTGCCGCCGGCCCTTCGGCCCGGCGGCATGGAGCAAGAGGACTTTAGAAAACAGATGGTCGTGTGATCCCTGAGAGAGTTCTGGATCGGTAATGGCCATCCCCCTTCTGTCCCAAGAGCTCGCCATCCTTGATCATGACCTTCCCGCCGAGAATGACGGTCGTTGGCCAGCCGGTGACGTTGATACCTTCATAGGGGCTGTAGTCTGCCCCGTCATGTAGGTCTGCGTGACGGATGGTGCGGGTGACATTCGGGTCCCAGATCGCGATATCTGCATCCATGCCGACCGCTATCGACCCTTTCGTTTCGAGGCCATAGATGCGCGCGTGGTTAGTCGCCGTCAGCGCAACAAACCTCGAAAGGTCAATCCGCCCCTTCATGACACCTTCTGAGAAAAGGATCGGCAGGCGCGTTTCGACTCCGGGGATGCCGTTCGGAATGTGGCGAAAGCTCGTCTTGCCCTCTGGGTTGAGCTTGCCCTGAGAATCGTCATAGCGGAACGGGCAATGGTCGGAGGAGAAAAGGTCGAAGGCCCCGGTCTCGATCCCGCGCCAGCAGTTGGCTTGCTCCGCCACGTCACGCGGGGGTGGCGAACAGACGAACTTGGCGCCTTCCCAATCCATGCCTTCAAGATTATCGGCGGTAAGCGTCAGGTATTGCGGGCACGTTTCCCCGATTACTTTGCGGCCCCGCGCCCGCGCGGCACGAATCTCTTCGATGGCGGCCCCATTGGAGACATGTACGATGACAACGGGCACGTCCACCACCTCGGCAAGCGACAGCGCGCGGTGGGTTGCCTCGCGCTCCACAACAACGGGACGTGTCGTGGCATGGGCCTTAGGAGCAACGTTCCCCGCCGCCTCATGCTGTCCGATCAGGTAACGGATTGCATCCTCGTTTTCGCAATGGACCATGACAAGGGCGCCGGTACGACGCGCGACATCCATGGTCTGGAGAATTTGGGTATCGTTGAGCCGCAGGCCCTCATAGGTCATGAAAACCTTGAACGACGAATAGCCATCGGCCACCAGAGCCGGAAGCTCCTGTCCCAGAACCGTTGGTGACGGATCGGACACGATAAGGTGGAAGGAAACGTCGGTGTAGCAGTTACCGTCAGCGAGAGCGTGGTAGCTTTTCAGCGCCTCGCGCAAGGACTGCCCCTTCTCTTGTAGGCAAAAGGGCAGGATCGTGGTGTTGCCGCCGAAGAGAGCGGAACGCGTCCCGCTTTCGAAATCGTCGGCCATCACGATGCCATTGCCCGAAGGCTGGGAAAGATGCACGTGGCTGTCGATGCCACCCGGCACAACAAGGCGCCCCGCAGCATCTATGACACGCGCGGCGTCTGCCAGACCTTCGCCAATTTGAACAATGCGCCCGTCAAGAACGGCGACATCCGCCTTGAAAACGTCGGACGCAGTCGCAACTGTTCCGTTGCATATGACAATGTCGAACATGGTACTCGTCCCCCGGCGGTTAGAGCAGTACATCGCCGCCGTTCGGCGACAGCGATTGACCGATGTAGAAGGATCCGGCTTCTGAGGCGAGCAGAAGGGCGGTCGGTGCAATCTCATTGACCTGACCAAAGCGGCCGATCGGAAGCTGCGCCTTCTTCATCGCGCGCCACTCGTCGCTGAGGCCCATTAGGATTTCTGTCTCGACCGGACCGGGTGCGATTGCATTGACCGTCACACCCTTTGGAGCTGCCTCGTAGGCAAGCGAACGGGTGAGGCCGACGATGCCCGCCTTGGCGGCGCAGTAATGGGTGAGGCCCGGTGCACCCTTGTAGGCGAGTTGCGAGGCGAAATTGATGATACGACCCCAACCGCGCTCCGCCATGCCGGGGTAGAACTTCTGCGTAACCATGAAAGTGCCACGCAGGTTCACTCCCATCACCCGGTCAAATGTCTCCAGCGAGATTGCTTCGAACGGAAGATCGCCACCAATACCTGCGCAGTTCACCAGAATGTCGACGGGTCCAAGGGCGTCGCGACTCCAGGTGGCCAATGACTCGACGTCGGACGGATTGGAGACGTCGCACACCGTATGAGCGGCCGATGTTCCATTTTCCGCGAGCCGAGCGGCAAGTGCCTGGGCATTTGCATCGTCACCGTACTGACAATACCCGACCTTCGCGCCATGAGCGGCGAAGAGTTCAACGATGGCGCCACCGATACCACGGCTGCCGCCCGTCACCAGGGCGGTCCGCCCAGTCAGATCGAATTGCTGCATGCTGTTCTCCAATGTTACAGGCTCAACGGCCCTTGAGCCAATCCGCGTAGCTGCGGATGCCCTCCTCCAACGTCCGGGATGGAACGAAACCAAGATCCTCGGCGATTGCCGAGATGTCGAAGCGATGCTGATGGTCATCGAGCGGATCCGGTCCGTCGGCGACCGCGATATTTGCGTCCGGCATCGCCTCCTTCACCAGATCGGCGACCGCGTCGATCGACAGAAAGCGTCCGCCCGTCGCATTGTAGACGGGGCGCGGGCATGAAGGCGCATCATGTGCTGCGAGAAGCGCCTCTACAGCGTCATCTACATGTATGAACTGCCGCGGGAAGGCGCGTCCGTGCGACAGACGCGTGGATCGACCGGCTTGGGCGTCCTCAATCATGACGCGGATGACACAGTCCGTCGTGCGCCCAGGTCCATAGACCCAGGATAGGCGAATTGCCACGGCATCCAGCCTGTGCTGCAGACGGTAGCCCGCAAGCAACTGCTCGGCCGCAACCTTTGTGGCGCCGTAGACGCTCGAGGGACGCAGCGGTGTCTCTTCCGGCAGTCCCCGGGAGGCGTCATCGGGCTCGGGTGTCGGGCCATACGCGCTGGTCGAGGAACAGAAGACGAACCGCCGCATCTGTCTGATGCGAGCAAGTTCGAGCACGTTCACCGTTCCCACGACGTTTGCTTGGACGATGCCATAAGGGTTGTCGACCATCACCATCGGACCCGATACGGCGCCACAGTGGATGACAGAGGTCGCATTCGCCTTTGCCGCTACAGCATGAAGCCTATGGATGTCCCCGACATCGGCGATCTCGATCGGCAGATGCCCCGGCTTTGCCGCGAGGTCGATGCCGAGCGCTGGACGTCCGTCTGCGTGGAGCCGGGCGAGAAGACGCTGTCCGACGAGGCCTGACGCGCCCGTGACCATGATGGATTCTTCGGTCATCGAGTGGTTTCCTTCCAGACGGGCGTGATGCCCTGAGCTGCTGCCACATGCTCGACGGCTAACTCCGCCGAGAGCAGCTTTTTGGTGTAGGGATCCTGCGGCTGCCGGAACACGTCCTCCATCGTGCCGGTCTCCACGATGCGCCCGCGGTTCATGACCGCCACGTCATGGGCGAGCGAGCGAACCGAGTTCAGGTCATGCGTAATGAAGAGGGCGGACAGCCCCATGCGCGACTGAAGGTCCCGCACCAGATCGATGATCTGAGCGCGCACCCGGATATCCAGGGCGGTCGTGGGCTCGTCGAAGATCACGAAGTCCGGCTCGGTGACGAGAGCCCGCGCTATACCGATGCGTTTCTGTTCCCCAGCCGTCAATTCGTGCGGGAAGAACTCTGCGTGGCGGCTGGGCAAGTTCACGAGATCGAGGACATGGTGGACGCGCTTCAGTCGCTCCTCGGTCGACATTCGCTCCAACATGCGAAGCGGCTCGTCGATGAGGTGGCGCACTCGCCAGCGCGGGTTCAAGGCGACATAGGGCTCCTGAAATACCATCTGGACCCGGCGGCGCAGCTTGCGGAACCTCGTCTCCGGCCACTGCGTGACATCCTCGCCATCAAACACGATCTGCCCGGACGTGCTTTGGAGCAGCCTAACCAAGCACTGACCGATGGTAGTTTTGCCGGATCCGCTCTCACCGACCAATGCCAAGGTCTCGCCTCGCCTGACGCTGAAGGACACGTGGTCGACGGCCCGAACAGTCTCCCCCGGTCGACTTCCGGGGAAGATCTTCACGAGGTTGCGTACCTCGAGAAGAGTAGCTTCATCCCGTCCCGTCGGTCGCAAGGCGGGAACGGGGCGAGCCTTCGCAGCCTCCAGAAGTTCGCGGCTGTAAGAGGTCCGCGGGTCAGCCAGGAAGCCAGCCGTGTCACGCATCTCCTCGATCCGCCCTTGGCGCATGATGGCGACGCGATCGCAATAATGCGCAATGATGCCGAGATCGTGCGTGATGATAACAATAGACACTCCAAGTGTCCGGGCACGCTCGACCAACATGTCAAGGACCTGCACCGACACCGTTGCATCGAGGCCGAGGGTCGCGTCGTCTGCAAGCACGATTTTTGGCTTAGTGATCAACGCCATTGCGATGACGACGCGCTGGGCCATGCCGCCGGACAGTTCATGCGGATAAGCTCTTGCCCGCTGCTCCGGATCAACGATCCCGACGCTGGCTAGAAGCTCCACCGCCTGCTGCCAGGCTTCCGCCTTGGACAAGCGTCGGTGGCTGCGCAGAACCCGCACCACCTGGTTTCCAACCATCTCGACAGGATCGAGTAGTGCCTTCGCGTTGGTACCGATCAGGGCGATCTCGCCCCCTCTCATCGCGCGACGGTCTGCTTCCCTGAACTGGCTGATGGCGTTGCCTCGCAGGAAAACTTCTCCGCTCGTGCGGCGGACCCCCGATGGGAATAGGTCGATCATGGCACGCGCGAGGATCGATTTCCCGGCACCGGTTTCTCCGACGATTCCCAGGATCTCGTTTGGACGTAGCTCGAAATCCACATCCTTCAAGATGAGCTTGTCCCCTTCCGGAGACGCGAATGCGACATCCAGGCCTTCGATCTTGAGGAGCGGCAGCTCGACTGATGTGGGGACGCCACTCATCGCGTTTCTCCTATCGATAGTGCTGGCGGTTCTTCCGCCGTCCTTCTGCTTCTGGTTGCCTTAGTGGGATCTAGCAGGTCGCGCACCACATCGCCGAGGAGTGCAAAGCAGAGAACCGCAATGACAATGGCGAGACCCGGAAACAGGGAGACCCACCACACGCCGAGAATCATCTGCTGAGCGCCGGAAGACACCATCAAACCCCATTCGGGAACGGGCATGCGTACACCGGCTCCGATAAAGGACAGGCCGGCGGTCAATAGGATTGCCATGCCGATGGAGATCGACACCTGCACCATTGCGGGCATCAACGCGTTCGGCAGAAGATGACGGAACATAATGTCAACATCGGTGGCGCCGCTGCACCGTGCCGCCGCCACGAATGGCCTCTCCCGCAACGACAGCACCTCGGCGCGGATTAGACGGGCGAAGATCGGTATGAAGAGTATGGCGAGCACGATCGCCACATTCCAGATTTCCTGGCCCATCACCGAAACGAGCGCCATGCCGAGTACGAATATTGGGAATGCCTGAACAAAGTCGAACAGGCGCATGGCAAGGTTCGACGGGAGGCCGCGAAAATAGCCGATCAGCAATCCAAGCGGGACTCCGACAAGAAAGGCCAAGAGCACGGACGAGACGCTAATGAGCAGGTTGATGCGCGTCGCGTAAATGATGCGCGACAGGACGTCCATGCCGTTAATGTCGGTGCCGAACCAATGCGTGGCTGATGGCGGCATGAGCGAGGCCAGTGGATCGGCGTGCGTTGGGTCGTAAGGACTGAGGAGAGGCGCGAAGACGATCGCCACCATCTGGAGAAGGAGCAGTGATAATCCTATAACTGCCGCCGGGCGGCGCTTTGAAATGGAAATAATATTCATACCTTGATCCTCGGATCGGCGAGTTCGTAGAGAATGTCGACAACAAGATAGACAACTAGGATGAAGGCGGCGGCCACAAGGATGAACCCTTGCAAGGCTGGGTAATCGCTGCTCATCACAGCCTGGACCGCGTATTGGCCGAGTCCGCCCCACGAGAAGATGGTTTCCACCAGAACGGCTGCCCCAAGAAGGAAGCCCACCAGGAAGCCGACGATGGTGATGATCGGCGGGAGGCTATTGCGCAGGGCTGCCCGGACGATCACTCGCTCCGGCACGCCGCAGGCTCGAGCGTGGCGTACAAAGTCGCTTCTCCACACGCCGGCGAAAATGCTTTGCGTCATTTTCATCAATGCGCCGGCGTTGACGACGGCGATCGTGACAACAGGCAGTGTCAGGCGACCGACAGAGGACCAAAAGGCTTCCATGTCGCCGGCAAGCAGCGCGTCGACCGTGTAGAAGCCGGTCACGTATGGCGGAGCGGAAAGCAGGGCATCGATGCGGCCGAAAGGCGCGGCAGCCCAACCGAGCAAGGTGAAGAAGACGTATATCAGGATCAGCCCGATCCAGAAATCTGGGATGGCTCCGGCCGCAAGACCATACGCGCGAGATGCGATATCGACGGCGCCGCCGGCCCTAACGACCGACACGACGGCAACGGTCACGCCAATGACGACGGTGAGGAGCATTGCATAAAGGATTAACTCGAGGGTGGCGGGAGCGCGCTCCATCAAGTCGACCGTCACCGGATTCGACGTAAAAATGGAAATGCCAAGATCGCCCTGAAGAACATTGCCACAGTAGGCGACGAACTGCGCCCAAATGCTGTCGTTGAGGCCGAGGCGCTCGCGGAGTTGCTCAACCGCCTCCGGCGTCGCCATGTTGCCGAGGAGGAGGACCGCCGGATCGCCCGGAAGGAGGCGGATCAGGAAGAAGGTGACGAACAGGACGCCGAACATCTGCGGGATGACGAGCGCGAGCCGTGCTAAGACGATTTGGAGGCTACGCGGCAGGGACTGCCACCCTCGGTGGGCTGTAATGAACATGGATGTCTCCGCGATCGGGTACGGTTTCGGGGGAGTGTACCGTACCGGGACCTGCGTCCCGGTACGGTACAAGTCGCGAGCCTAGGCTTACTTGCTGAAGTCGTACCAATTATTGCTGTTAGGCGTGTACCAGGTGTAGCCTTTCACCTTGTTGCTGACGGCGAGCTGGTAACCGGGGTTGAACAGGAAGACCCAAGGAGCCTCCTCGACCACGATGTCTTGGACCTTCTTCATGTCAGCTTCGCGCGAGACTTCGTCGGTCGAAGTCAGCGCCTTATTGATCAGCGTATCGACCTCTTCGTTTTTGTACTTCGAGAAGTTCACCATTGACTGGCTGTTGATGAACAGATTGGCTACGTAAGCCGCATCTGGAACGATAGCCATGTCGCGGATGAAGAACATTGGCATTGTACCCTTGGAGTACCGCTCTACGAGGCTCGATGCGGGCAACTTAACGAGTTCCAATTCGACACCGGCGCGGGCAAACGCGGTCTTCAAAACGACGGCAATCTGCTCCTCCAAAGGCTCACCGGTCCGGTAGCCAAGCTCCGTCTTGAAGCCTTCCGGATAGCCGGCCTTGGCGAGTAGTTCCTTTGCCTTTTCGACATTGTCGTCATAGGCGAACGCTGCATCGCTATAGGCAGGATAGATCTCCGACACCGGGCTCTTCGTTGGACGAGCCGTATTCATGTAGACGCTTTGCTCAATCTCGGGACGTGGCACGAGGTAGTTCAGCGCTTGGCGTACCTCGACCTTGTCGAAGGGAGCCGCTGAATTGTTCATCTCCAGCCGGTGCGTGTAGTTGCCGAACACCTTCCAGACCTTGACGGTCGGGATCTTTTCGACGAGTGAGATCTCGCGCGGAGTCAACCACTCGGCCACATCGATCGCCCCGGCCTGAAGCGCGGCGACGCGGTTCGAAGACGTCGGCATTTCGCGGAAGATGACGCGCTTCAGCTTCGCCTCACCCCGATAATAGTTCGGGTTGGATTCATAGACGACCTCCTGGCCGGGGGAGAACTTTGCGATGTGATAGGGGGCGAAAGACGCGGAATCGGTCGCCAAATACCGAGCGGCCCAAGGATCCTCGGCTGTAATATGCTTTTTGACCTCGACAGAATCGATGATGCCGAGGTCGTTATTGATCCATATGCGTGCCAAGAGGAGCGACGGATTGGGGATCGTCACCTTAACGGTGTAGTCGTCGATCTTCTGGAAGGAATCGAAGCTTTCGATCTTAAGGATCTGGGTCATGTACCAATGGAACGTGGCTTTCATGCTCCAGCCGCGCTCGAAGGTCCACATAACGTCGTCGGCGTTCATCTCGTTGCCGACCGCGCTCTTCACGCCGCGGCGAAGATGGAAGGTGATGGACTTGTTGTCCGGCGAAAGCTCGTAGCTCTCCGCCAGCGCACCCTCGATCTTGGAGAAGTCCTCGACCTGAGCGCCGCTTTCGTCAGCTTTCATGCCGTAAACGAGAAGGCGCTCGAAGATATTCCTGCGTGCTTCATGGCCGGCTTCGGTCGGCGGGTACTCCTGATCGAGCGACTCCGGCGTCCGAGGACCCGCCACGATCAGCGTCTCGTTCGCCCCCTGCGCTACGGCAGTGGACGTTGCCGCCAAGAGGGACAACGCCAGGGCGGAAAGAGTAGATGACCATTTGTTCATGCGCATTGCTGTCACTCCTTGAGAAGGATTTCTGGGAAGTTTGCATTTTTCCGGTTTGGGGAGCGGCACCGGGCGCGCTTTACAACCTCCAACAGCACCGCGACGGGAGGTATCTCGAAGAACTCGCAATCCGCGTCGGAGCCGTCCTTGTGGACATGCATCGCGAAGTGGCCGCCGGAGCCCAGCGTTGTCAGCGGTGCGTGCCAGACCGCCGGATGGTACTGGATGACGGATTGAACGGGGACGACGAATGCGCGAAGGCCTGTCAGATCGGGTTTTCCGTCCGATGCCGTTGGGGCCGTCACGATGAGATAGGGTTCGGGCTCAAGGGGAAAGAACGCCTGTGTCGAGTGGACGTGGCGCTCCAGAAGGCGCAGGACGTGTTGGTTGGTCGCGAGGGGCTTCGCCGCGACCAGTCTTTCCAAAGTGGCTCCTGCATTGGAGCGGCCGTTCCACGGCGCCAGCGAGCCCGAAGTTCCCAAGATAACATCGCCGAATGGCTCGAAAGCTTCCGGGGTAATAAGGATCGGGATGAGTTCAAGCATCGGCGGAATCCTGGCGTTCGAGCCAAGCACGCGCGATGTCTTCCCTAGTTGCGAACCAGACATCGCCGTACTGTCCAGCAAAGTCGAAGAAGCGCTTGAGGGAGCGAATGCGTCCCGGCCGCCCGATCATGCGGGGATGGAGGCCGATGGACATCATTCGCGGACCGCTGGCGGCCTCGGCATAAAGGACTTCGAACGTCTCCCGCATATAAAGGAAGAAGTCGTCGGCTTGGGCGAGGCCCGGAGAGTTCCAGAAGCGAATGTCGTTGACGTCGCAAGTGTACGGAACCACGAGACGGCGCTGCCCGGCCACGGTCACGAAGTACGGAACGTCGTCGTTGTAGGCATCTGAATCGTAGAGGAAACCGCCTTCCTCGGTTATCAGCTTCCGAGTGCGGACGCTTGGCCCGTATCGGCAGTACCAGCCCACTGGACGCTTCCCGCAAGTCTTCTCGAATGATCGGATGGCCAGCGCAATGTGCTCGCGCTCTTCATCCTCCGTCAGTCGAAAAACCTCTTCCCAGCGGTAGCCGTGGCTGCAGATCTCATGGCCGTCATCGACTGCAATGCGTGCAACAGCGGGATTTTGCTCAAAGGCAACGGCGCAGGCGAAGAAAGTAGCGGGGACATGCGAATCCTTGAGCGCATCGAGGATGCGCCAGATCCCGACGCGCGAGCCGTACTCGTACATCGACTCCATCGCCAGGTTCCGGATGTCCTTCGGAAAGGGATAACTCCCCCACTCCGTCATCGCCTCTTGATCGGGATCACCCATGGCGAAGGATCGCTCCGACCCCTCTTCGTAGTTGACAACCACGTTGATCGCGAGCCGTGCGCCGTTCGGCCATGTTCCGGTCGGGCGTGTTTGGCCGTAGCCGACTAAGTCCCGGGTCGGTTCTGAATTTCCCATCGCAGCCACTCATCTCTAATTATTGCCTGCAGGATTGCGTGCAATAATTAGAGCGATGCAAGTGGCGTGCCAAACGGGATGCTAGGTCTACAGAGCCAAGGCGCTGCGTGCTTCAGTTCTGCAAAAATTCGTAGATGTCAGCTTCAAGGCGCCTAGTGTCACTTAGATCCAAGCTTGAAAGGATATGGTCGAAATGATGGATCATCTCGTGCGCCGCTTCTTCCGGTCGTCCCTGCGCGATGAGATCTACTAGCCTCTCATGCTCATGCGTTAGGCATAGAATGCCACTTTTTCGTTCATAAACGGATTGAATGAGGACGCCGCGGCGAATCAGAACAGCGAGCATCTTTTCGAAGACAGGGTTCCCCCCGATCTTTGCGATTAAGTGGTGAAACTCGCTCGCAATTCGGTTGACACCGGAATCCTGTTTATCGAACGCTTCACGTTCGTACCGAAGTTGATCGCGTAAGCGGGCGATATCCGCAGGTGTTGCACGTTGACATGCCAGCTTTACAACAACAATCTCAAGTTCTCGTCGGGCCTCATAAACGTGGCGCGCATCTTCGACGGTGGGTCGGCTTATGAAAGCTCCGCGGTTGAGTTTGAACACAACTACGTCTTCGTCTCGCAAACGTTCCAGGACCCGGCGGACACGTGATCGGGGAACAGCGTAGGCTTCAGCCAGCTTGACCTCATTTAAGTGTTCCCCCGCGCGCAGATGTTTGTCGATGATTGCGTCGACAAGCCGATCATAGATCAGGTCCTCGGTCGGATGCTTCCCTCTTAGTTTTACCTCTAGCTGATCGCTGTCCATTCTTCTTCCAGTACACACGTCTTTAGGTGAGATAACGATATTTTCGTCCAGGCATAAAGGTAATGACCTTCCATTGCTAGGACAACAAATACGCTTAGAGATGGCTCGGTTTGTCTGAACAGTTTCGGGTGAGAGCGGCGGCAATATCGGCCGCAGAAACTCCGGCGAGCTCATGCCGGTCCATGAAGATAGGCATTGTTTCCTCCCGAGAGTATGTCGTTGCCTCATCTGGCGGCCAGATTACGACGTCACCGATTGACCGTCCACCGTTCATACGGGTGACGTGGAAAACACAGAAGCACCGAAAGAGCGATACTCATTCGCATTATGTAAGGGGTGGAGGTGCTGCGCGACTTCCGTCCGCGATTGCCCGCTTCTTACCTGCGTTTGACCATGCGGCGGAGCAACGAGCCGGACCGGGCCTTCCTCGGAATGAGGTGGATATCGCTGACCAGCTTCGCGCCACCTTCCCGGCGTTCCAGCGTAATCTTGCGGCTGTGGAAGGCCTCCAGCTCGGCGCGATGTGCCACGCTGATGATCGTAGCATCTGGCAATTCGTCGATGACCGTCTGCATCATCCTGTCCTGGCTTTTTTCATCCAGGGCGGCGGTCGCTTCGTCCATGACGATGATATCGGGATCGTTCAGCAGCAGGCGGGCAAAGGTGAGCCGCTGTTTTTCACCACCGGAGAGCGTCTGGTCCCACGGCGCCTCTTCTTCCACCTTGTCCTTGAGGTGGCCGAGACCGACCTTGTCGAGAGCTGCGCCGATCTCGTCGGCAGTCCAGCTCTCCGCTGCCTGCGGATAACAGACCGCCCGACGAAGCGTTCCGGACGGGATATATGGCCGCTGCGGCAACATGAACAGCCGGCTGCCGGCACGAAAACTAACGCTGCCGCCGCCCCATGGCCACAGGCCGGCGATTGCCCGCACGAGCGTGCTTTTTCCGGATCCGGATTCACCTGCGACGAGCACCCGCTCGCCGGGTCCGATTTCGACATCGGTTTCCTTGACGACAGCAGTACCATCGCCCAGCGAAACGGATACATCCTTGAGGCTCAGCATCGTCTCACCCTCCGTTTCACCGCGCACGATCCGGCCGAGCGTATTGCTCTGTTCAGCCCGCTCGAGGCCGTCAAGCGACATCATCAGCGATGCGACGCGCCTTGCGCAGGCATTCCAGTCCGCCAGCCGGGGATAGTTATCGACCAGCCAGCCGAAGGCGGACTGAACGATGGTGAAAGCCGATGCCGCCTGCATGACCTGGCCCAGCGACATGCTTCCGTCGAGGAACTTCGGCGCGCACAGCAGGACCGGAACGACGGGCGCAATCAGCATCGATCCATGCGACACGACGGTGGTACGCATATATTGCTGCGCCATTCGCTTCCACTGATGCCGGACATTGCGGAACCTGCTGTCGAGATCGCTTCGCTCTTCTTCTTCGCCACCCAGCAGCGCAATGCTCTCGCCATTTTCCCTCACACGGGTCAGCGTATAGCGGAATTCCGCCTCGAGCTGGTTCTTGACTTCCGAGACTTTGACGAAGTTCCGGCCGATCCACGCAATCGAGCTTGAGGTTATAAGCGCGTAAATTACCGCTGCCACCACCAGAAAGCCGGGTATCGTTATCCAAACGCCGCCGATCGGCAACGTCAGCGCGCCGCCGATCGTCCACAGGACGACGATGAAGGTGGATGCCGATACGAAGGCGGCAATGACCCCTGCGACGAAATCCACCGGCGCTTCAGTGGCGATCCTCATGTCCTCCGACAGCCTCGCCTCCGGATTTTGATGGTCGCCGTCAATCAGGTTAAGCTGGTAATAGCGGCCATTTGCAATCCACCGGGAGACCAGCACCTTCGTCAACCAGGACCGCCAGCGCCGCTGGATCCGCATCCTGACATAGACCTGCGATGTTACGATCAGGACGCTGCCCAGAACCAGCGGCGGGAAAATGGAAGCGAGAAAATAGACCGTGGACGCATCCCGTTTTTCAATCGCGTCGAAGATGCCACGATTCCAGACGTTGACACCGTATTGGAAAGCGACATTGATGCCGATCATCACCAACAGGCCGATGGAGAAGGGCCATGCCAGCCCGTCGCCGCGGCGGCTCCAGAAGCCGCGCGCGCTGATCCAGAAGCGTTTCAGCAGATATTTTTTGCGGGCCTTTTCGGCTTCCTCGGGCGTCAGGCCCTCAGCAGGTTCGATTTCCTCCGGCGGCAGCGGTTCATCGGCTGCATTCTCGACATGTACTTTCCCTGCACCATTCTTGCCGGTGCCATCGGCTCGTTTCGAATTTGCGTCAGCATCGGTCATGGACGGCTAAACGGATGGCGGTTTGAAAGGTTGCCCGCCCGCAAAGATTTCCCGGGCAGGAAGGCACACGACCCCCGGACACATCCCTGCGTCAACGCACGCGCCTGCGTTGTGCGCCGCACAAACTTGGACAAATAGGCATGAAATTCGGACTTTTAGATACATATCATGCGCGATTATAGGGCTCGAGATATTCATCGTCTCCGGTCAGCAGATACCCTCTTAGGCCGGTCTCTGCGTCCTGCAGGTCGATCAGAAGCAGGTCGAGAGCAACGATCAGGGAGTGCGTTTGCGTAACGCGAGCGCTGTTGTCCCTAATGTTTTGAACGGTGAAGAAAGACAATGCTGCGCTTGCGACGAAAAACACGATCGCTGCCAGCAGTCCGACCAAGGCCGAGCATTCGGCTGCCAGTCAATACGGATGTCTTTCGGTGCATGTCGTGACTCTGAATATTTGGGTGGTCGAAGGACTGCGGCCGTTCATGGCCATCGGGGTGTGAGCGTTATGAATGTTTGAACCTGTCTGCGAGCGCACCGAAGCCGATCGCGCAATAAGAGTTCAGGTAGCAATAATTTGATCCAGAGCGCAAGAATGTACTGAAAATGGAACAAAAAGAATTGCTTGACCTAGAGGGCGTCGCTAAGCTCGCTCGGCGTTTGCAAAGGAAACACAGCGGCTTCAGCGCGGAAACCGTCCGTCCCGACTTAGGCGCCGCTTTCAGCTATTACTGGACCAGCAAACTGCATTTCAACCCCAATGCCGATGTCGGGCGAAAATGGAGACGCGGCCGTCATTACGCTCAGCGAGCAATCACGACTTCCGGCTGGCGTTATCGTGCCGCATTCTCGACGTGTTATTTCGCCATCTACGCCACTACCGAGACGACGATCGAATTCTTCGCGTACTCCATGACGCGCAGGGGTGGCCAAACCTTTTGCCGCTAAGCTGATGACTGCGTTTGCGCGGGGGAGGGGCTACGGTTCGATCCCCATCAAGACCATGAGCATTTCCTTTTCAATCTGGGAACTCAGGATGCCATCCACCCGCCGTCGACGAATAGATTGTGGCCGGTGATATAGGTCGCCTCGTCACTCGCTAGGAAAAGGGCAGCATTGGCTACGTCGTCCGGAGTACCCAAGCGTGGCCAAGGCGTCCGGGCATTGGAATAATCCATCCATTTCGGCTCGACCGCCCGGCCGCCCTTACCCGTCAATATCTTGCCGGGGGCGACGGCATTCGAGACGATGAGGTCTTTCGCATAGTCGGCAGCTATCTGCCTTGTCATATAAGCGACGCCAGCCTTGCTGACGCCATAGGCGAAGTCTTCCGGTGCGCTGATGTGGCCATGCTGGGAAGAGATGTGAACCAGACGCCCGCGAACCTCGCCGACGACTTCCTGTTTCAGCATCTGCCGGACAGCGGCGCGAGCGCAGAGATAGGCGCCCTTCAAGCTGACATCCATCACCCGATCCCAATCGGCTTCCGCTGTTTCGACAAGTGGCTTGCCGGCGCGCAGCACGGCATTGTTGACGAGGATGTCCAGTCGGCCGAAGCGAGATACGGTCTCCGCCACCATGGCGTCCACGTCACCTGCACTGGAAACGTCCGTCTGGACGAAGGCAGCTTTTCCACCCTCTTCCGCGACTATGTCGCAGACAGGCCGTCCGCCTTCAATGGCATCCGTCGTTATGTCCGCAACGATGACAGCGGCACCGTGGTTTGCAAACTTGCGGGTGATGGCGCGGCCGATGCCTGAAGAGCCGCCAGTGACAATGGCCACCCGGCCGGCAAGGCGTTGTGTCATGGAATTATCTCCGAAGCGTTGAAGGTGGGGCTGAAACGGTCGAGCCAATGCAGCAATTCATTCGCTGCCTGCTCGAGAGGGGTTCGGCGGTGAGCCGAAACCTGATCGATCTGTCGGTTATCGAGGGCAGGCCGGTCCTTGGGGTAACCGTAGCGAACTGAGGGGCGCTCAGCATCAATGCCGAAGCGGAAACCATCGATCTGCTGCCCGAGCACCTCACACCAGTCGATCAACGTCGTTATATCGCCACCGCCAAGATTGAAGAGTTGGGGTGCTATCGTTTCAGCAAGAAGCACATCGGCGATCCGCTTTGCAGCATCGCGTGAGTAAAGCCAATCGGCGGGGACAGCGCGTGGCAGCAAGCAAGGTTCTCCTGCACGCGCCTGCATGGCTATCTGGTGATGTGGGCTTAGCAGGCCTCTCGCATCCGTTGCGTGCTCCCAGGGGCCGAAAAGCGGGCCTAGCCGGATGATGCGCAGATCAAGCCTATTCAGATAAGCAAGCCTGTGCATGGCGCTTTCGGCGGCATGTTTGGAGATGCCATAAAGGGTTTCCGGTTGCGGTACGCTTCTGGCTTCGCAGAACCGGCCATCGACAGTCGGCGCAGCAGAACCATAAGCGGAAATCGAAGAGAGATAGACGATCCGCTCCGCTCCGATCTTGCCTGCCGCGCTCATCAGCCGGCAAGACCCGGCGATATTCACGTCGATGACCGTATCCGCGTCCCCGCGCTCCCGCTCCACGTCGGGCGTTATCGCCGCCGCATGAACGATATGGGTGATGGTGTTTTCATGGACGACTTGGGCGATGTTTTGGCTGTCGCGGATGTCGAGATAAGTGAAAGTCACCCGCCCGGCCCAATCGGCGTCGGGAAAAGGCGGAGATGCACGATCGCCACCGATGACGGTGATATCGCGCGACACCAGTTCCTCGCAGATAGCGGAGCCGACGAAGCCGCAGGCACCGGTGACGAGAACGACAGGGCTCGGCAATCGATCCGTCATTGTGCGAGCCCCGCATAGTGGCTGCGAAGCGCCTCGGTGATCTCTGCGGCCGCCGAGGATGCATCTTTGCCTGCGCTTCGCGATGCTGCTGCGGTTTTAGCGGCAAGTTCTGCCGCATGACTGCGGCGTAGATCCGCCAGTCTGCCACGCCGATAGCGCTCGGCTCCATCCACCATAGTCATCAGCACGTCCGAGCCAAGTCCTCGCGCAATTAGCGCGTCCAGGAGCTCGGTGTCGTCATCCAGATAGACGCTCCGCAGTCGGGAGAGGTCCAAGGCCGTGAGATCCGCCTTCATACCGGGAGCAAGTCGGCCGGTATCCGTGACGAACATGGCGCGGGCACCCGCCTCGGCTCCCATCAAAAGTGTTGAGGCCGCATCGAATTTGTCTGCCATCGGGTTGCTACGCGCCAGTAGGCCGCCAAGCCGTAATTCTGAAAGATAGTCTTCGCTGTCCTGAAGTGCGCAATTGTCGGTGCCAAGCGCGACGTCAAGTCCTGCGGCCTTCCAGCGGGCGATGTCGGGAGGGCCGTTGCCAAGCCGCATATTGGAGCCGGGATTGCTGACGATGACAAGACCCATCCGGGCCGCGTCGGCAATGTCGCTTTCAGCCGCCTGAGCGAAATGGGCAGCGCTTGCGCGTGTTGCGAATACGCCAAGTGATTGCAGCCGGTTGAGAACACCTTCCGGATAGAGGGTTTTCACGCACGCCGCCTGGGCCGGCGATTCCAGCAGGTGAAAGTGCAATCCGAGGCAGCGACGTGTCGCATCCTCTGCCATTGCCCGCCATGCCGCATCGCTGACCCATTGAGGACCGGCAGGGCCATAGGCCAGAGTGATTGTCGGATGACCGGCAAACTCTTCGCAAAGCCGCGCCATCAGGCCGAGGGTTCCCTCCAGCGACAGCCAGGCCGGGCGTGCCGACTGCAGCAGAGCCTGCGCGTCTGCCGAAAGACCAGCGCTGAAGACGTTCTCGTCAGCAGGCGGATAGACGAGGCCACCGCGATCGGCATAACCGACGCAAACGGTCGCGCGCAGGCCGGTTTCGACATAGGCGCGGATCGATGCGCGTAGTTCGGCTTCGTAATCACCGGAGGCATAACTGTAATTGGCGTGCAATGTCGCGGTAACGCCGTTTGCCAGCATCTCCTCGGCGGCGAGCCGGGTTACGGCGTATGCATCCGGCGCCCCGCGACCACGCCTGCGTGCGATCCATGGCTCAAGTTGATCGTCGGGATAGCCAAGCTGGATCTGGCTGAGACCTCGACCATGCTGGTGGGCGTTGACGAAACCCGGCATGAGGATCGCATCGGGAAATTGCTCTCGCTCTGCCGAAGTGTGGCGGGCGGCAAGATCCGTGGCCAATCCGATATCCACGATCTGGTCGCCCTCGATGGCGACCGCACCCTTTTTTATAATGGTGATGCCAACCGGAGGGTCTGCTCCGGCAGCAACGAAATCTGCCTCAAGCAAGCGCATGTTCAAAACAACTGGCGCGGCAGCCAAAGCGCCATATCGGGCCACGCGATAAGAACACCGGTAAAAGCAAGCATGAGAAGCACGAAAGGCGTTGCGCCTCGGATGACGTCAACGATCGAGCCTTGGCCGCGCACGCCTTGCACCACGTAAAGGTTCATGCCGATCGGTGGAGTAATCAGGCCGATCTCCATCATTAGCACCAGGAATATGCCGAACCACACCGGATCGATGCCGAGATGCACGATGAGCGGAAAGACGACTGGCAACGTGGCAATCATCATCGATAGCGTTTCCATGAAACAACCGAGGATGAGATAGAAAATGATCAGCAACAGTATGATTTCGATCGGGCCCGCGCCGAACTGTGAGACAAATGCAGTCAGTGCCTGTGGGATACCGAGAACTCCGATGACGAAGTTGAGGAACTGTGCGCCGACCATGATCAGAAGGATCATCGCTGAAATACGCACCGTTGCGACCATCGATTCGTGCATCAATGATATTGTGAAACGGCGCTTGGCGATCGCCACCAGGATTGAGCAAACGACGCCGATTGCCGCCGATTCTGTCGGCGTCGCCCACCCTGCGTAGATCGAGCCCATAACCACGACGAAGATGACGAAAGGTGGGAACATATCCAGAAGGCTCGCCATCTTGTCCGCGAAAGGTCGATCCGGAAGAGTCGGACCTGCAAGGTCAGGCTTCAACACGCAGATTATCGCGATCAGCATCATGAAGCAGGCTGTGAGAAGCAGGCCTGGTACAATGCCTGCGGCAAACAGTTGGCCGATCGAAGTGTTCGTCATCGATCCATAGATGATCATGTTGATCGATGGCGGTATGAGGATGCCGAGTGTGGCGCCGGCCGCGATCGAGCCGGTCGTCAGACGGTCGTCATACTTCCGTTCCTTTAGGATCGGGAGCGCAACCGTACCGATGGTGGCGGCGGTCGCGACCGAAGAACCTGAAACTGCTGCGAATACGGCGCTTGCGCCAATATTCGAATGCAGAAGTCCGCCTGGCAGCTTGCGCATCCAGTCAGACAGGCAGCGATAGAGGCCGTCCGCGACACCCGATCGCACGAGAATTTCGCCAAGGAAGACGAAGAGAGGGATGGCGGTCAGAATGAAATCGTTCTGGCCGCTCCACATCTGATTACCGAACCCGAGCAGGGTCGGCCAGCCGAGAAAGGCCCAAGCGCCGACAAAGGCGGTGAGGAAAAGCGCGACTGCCACCGGCAAGCCGATCAGCATCAGCCCGAGCATGACGAGAAAGCCTATCGAGGCTCCAAAAATACCGATCATCAGCGGAAAGCCTCCGAATTATTGCCAATCTCAACGCGTTCCTCTTCGATAATCTCATCAAGCGTCTTGATGCCGTAGAAACGGTTGAGCTGGCGGCGGTTCTTCACCGCCAGCAGCGTGGCATGCAGGGCAATCAGCGTCGCGGTAATACCGAAGACCACGAGACCAGCGACCCAGGCCAGTTGCGGCATCCAGAGCGGTGTCATCAGCGGCGTGCCCGAGAGCGAACCGAATTCGAGGCTTTCCGACAGTGCAGCCCAACTGCGCCAGGCGATGAATGCAGCCATCAGTGCGACACACCAGCACGATATCAGGTTCAGGATAACTTGGGGGCCGGTGCCGACGCGCTCCACAATGATCTCAACACGGGTGTGGGCCCGTTCCATAAGCGCATAGGAAAAGCCGAAGGCCGCAAGTATCGCCAGCACATAGCCGCCATATTCGTCCGAACCTTGCAGCGAAAAATTGAAGGCGGAGCGCATCACCACCTCGGCTGTAATCAGAAGTGTCAGGCCAAGCAGCATGTAGCCGGCGATCAGTGCCATCAGACGTGCGATAGGCAGAAGCGACCGCGTCATTGGGTTGTCGTTGGTGATCATGTCAAGCGATCCGTGGTGAATGGCCGGAATGAGGAGAAGGGCTGTCCAGGTGAACAGCCCTTCGCGCATCGGGTTACTTGATCGTCAGGCCGGCGGCTGCGCCAGCCGTCTTGTTCCAGGTTTCCGAGCAAGCCGCATCGATCTTGTTGCAGGTTTCCTTCCAGATCGGCAGTACGGTCTTTTCCGCCACGTCCTTGATTTTCTGACGATCGCTGTCGCTGATTGAAACCAGCTTCATGCTGAATTTTTTATGGTTGGCGCAGCTTGCTTCGCCTGTATTGCATGCGACGGCATCATCGTTGGCGGTGGTTGCGAGGTCCCACAGCTTGTCTTCCAGCGCCTTGAACTGAGTCATGAGGGCGGTCTGTTGCTCTGCTGACAGCTTTTTCCATGTGTCGAGATTCATGAAGTGGCCCTGTACCGAACCCGAAACGGAAAGGGGTAGCAGATAGGACGTTACTTCCGGCCAATTGCCTGTATTGCCTGAAGTTGGCGAGGTGACACCGCAGGAGGCGACGCCGCGCTGGAGGGCTGGATAAACTTCCGAGAACTGCAGCGTAACCGGTGTCGCACCAAAGCTTTCGAGCATGGCAGACATCGATGGCGTGAAGGATCGGACCTTCAGGCCCTTCAGGTCAGCAAGTTCCTTGATCTCCTGGTTGCAGTAGAAAACCTGAGGCCCGAAGGGCCACAGGGTCAGAACCTTGGCATTGAACTTCTGTTGCAAGCGCTGGTCAAAGGCGTCGCGATAGGCATCGACGACCTTACGGAGAGCCGGCATGTCGGTGGCAACGCCGATAAGGTCGACACCCTCGAAGAACGGATCGTCGCGGGAAGCCATACCGATTTGTACCGACATCACGTCGAAGGAGCCGCCTCGCAGCATGCGCAGAGCATCAGGCGCCTTCACTCCGACGACATCCATCGGATTGTAATTGACCGTAAGATCGACACCGGAGGCCGCGGGCAAGCCCTCGAAGAAGGAGCGCTCGATATCAACCTGTTTGTTGTTTTGGGAGAAATTGCCGGCCACTCGCATCGGCGTCTGAGCTGTCGCAGTCGTGACAGAAGCAATCAGGCTGGCCGCCAGCGATGAAGCGAGAAGAATATTGCGCATCGAGAACCCCTTTTTTGAATTCATTTATGACGCGAGTGTTGCAGATAAAAAATGTGTAGCCAACTGCAAATCGGATTTGAATGCAGAAAAAATAGACCAATAAGTGTTGTGGCTAAATATTCGGCATTGAAGTTGGAATTTTATGCAAAAAGCCCAGGAATTGCGGGTTTTATGGGCATTGATGCGTATGGTTTTCACTTGCGTTTCATGATGGAATTCGGCGATAAAAGAAAGAGATTTGGCGCTCGACCTGTACTTGGTTCGATGAGGGTGCGAAATTCGGGCGCACACAATGAATGTTGGAATAGTGAGATTTTGAATGCAAAATAGTGGTATTGATATCCAGCGAACGATTATCGCGATGCTGACTCCCTCATCGAATACGGTCGTCGAGCCCTTCACATGTGCGCTGGCGCAGCCGCTATTTCCGCAAGTAAGTGTGCATTTCGGCCGTTTCCGCGTTGTACGCATTGCGCTGGACAGCGATTCCAACCAGCAATTCAAGCTCGATCCCATCTATCAGGCAGCCGAGCTTTTAATGGACGCCAATCCGGATGTGATTGCCTGGAACGGTACGTCTGCAAGTTGGCTCGGCTTTGATACGGACGCGAAACTCTGCGCCACCTTTCGCGAGCGTTTCAACGTCAAGGCTACGAGTGCGATTCTCAGCCTCAATCGGCTGATCGATAAGCTGGGCGTGAAGCGGCTTGGACTTGTAAGTCCCTATACTGATGACGTGCAGCAGAGGATCATAGACAATTATCGCGATATCGGCGTCGAAACCGTGGCCGAAAGCCATTCGGGCCTTTCGGAAAACTTCGCCTTCGCACAGGTCACCGAGGAGCAAATCGCCGAAATGTGCCGGGATGTCGCAAAGTCAAAACCAGATGCAATCGTGATCCTTTGCACCAATATGCGCGGCCCGATGATCGCGGCAGAACTTGAGCAGGAACTCGGTATTCCGGTACTCGATTCGGTGGCCTTCACCCTTTGGGGGTGCCTTGAAGAGACAGGCGTGCCGATGACGGCGCTTTCCAAATTCGGCAGGATGTTTACGGTCTGATGCGGCTTCATGCGCCGCAATAATTTGCGAAATACCGGAAACCATCAATGAATGCAGACAAACAAACCGCTCCGCTCCAACGCGACGAGACGCTGGATGATGCCACGTCTGGCAGCCCATCAACGTTGCACGACAATTTGCTGACGGGGCTGCGGGCCATGTTCATGGCGAGTGAGTTGCCGGATGGATCTCGTATACCAGAGGCAGAATTATGCCAGCGTTTCGGCGTCTCACGCACACCTCTCCGCGAAGCGCTGAAGGTGATGGCTGCAGAGGGATTTGTCATACTGCGACCCAATCGAGGTGCGATTGTAGCGCCGATCGACCCGGAAGAGGTCGGGCCGCTCTTTGAGTTCAAGGGGGCATTGGAGCGGCTGATCGGGCTGACGGCGGCCGAGCGTGCGACAGACGAGGAGATCGTAGCGCTGGAAGCGATTCATCTTCAGCTCAATGAAGCACTCAGTGCCGGTAGGCACGACGAGTACACGCATCTCAACTACAAATTCCACCGCGGCCTCGCCCAGGCCACTCGCAATCTTTTGCTGATCCAGAATTATGAAACAGTCCAGCAGAAGATTTGGCGCTACCGCTTTCTGGTCAACGAGCACGACAGAAGACTGCAGCAATCCTTCGCCGAACATGAGCGCATTTTGACTGCACTTAAGGCGCGCACACCCCTAGATCTTGCCGAGCGGCTGGAATCGCACAGCCGCCTGACCGGCGAGGCAATGCTTGCCGTCGTTGCAAGCAGGAAACTCGAAACGGCATCAGCGACCGCGAAAAAGCGCCGCACTGGCGCAAGGCGATCCCCCAATCCCATCGAAACGGAGCAAGCCTGATCATGTATGACACCATCATCAAGGGAGGCCGTGTCGCTACGGCATCCGATGTCTTTACCTGTGACATTGCTATCCGCGATGGGAAGATCGTCGCCCTTGGCACGGATCTTGGAGAGGCCCGAGATGTGATTGATGCCGGCGGTCGCTGGGTCCTTCCCGGCGGCATAGACAGCCACGTCCATATCTCCCAGCCTTCGGGCGAAGGCATCGTCATGGCCGATGATTTCGAAAGTGCGACGCGTTCCGCCGCAATGGGCGGCAACACCACAATCCTGCCGTTTTGCCTGCAGGAGAGCGGACAGTCTCTACGCACGGCGATCGAGAACTACCATGCCAAGGCTGAAGGACAGTGCTATACCGACGTATCCTTTCATATGATCATTTCAGATCCGAGCCCTCAGGTTCTCGGTCAGGAACTACCGGCGCTGGTACGCGACGGCTATACATCCTTCAAAATCTTCATGACCTATGACGGTCTTGCGCTCGGCGACCTCGATATCCTGCGGGTCATGGCGGTTGCCAAAGATACCCGTGCCTTGGTGATGATCCACGCAGAAAATTACGACATCATCCGCTATCTGACCGAACAATTCGAGACCGAAGGCAAGACGGCGCCGAAATATCACGCTTCTTCTCGGCCGAAGATCGCCGAGCGTGAGGCAACTTACCGTGCCATCTCGCTGGCTGAACTGTCGGACGTCCCTCTTATGGTCGTGCATGTTTCCAACCGCGAGACGATGGAGGAAATCCGGCGTGCTCGACAGCGCGGACTGCGAATCTACGGTGAGACCTGCCCGCAATATCTGGTACTGACCGAAAACGATCTCGACGGCCTTAACATGGAGGGCGCGAAATATGTCTGCTCGCCACCGCCGCGCGATGTCGACAGTCAGGAGGCGTGTTGGGAAGGGCTGCAGCAGGATGTGTTTTCGGTATTTTCATCCGACCATTGCCCTTTTCGTTACGATGACTCGCAGGGCAAACTCACGCCAAAGGGGCGAACCAGCTTCCGCTGGGTCCCGAACGGCATTCCGGGCGTCGGTGCGCGTCTGCCGATCCTGTTTTCGGAAGGTGTCATGAAGGGGCGTATCGATATAAACAGATTCGTGGCTGTTACCTCAACCAACCATGCCAAGGCCTATGGCCTCTATCCGCGTAAGGGCACGATAGCTATTGGAGCCGACGCCGATATCGCGATCTGGGATCCGGAGATCAGACAGGTGCTCACTCATTCGATGCTGGACGACGGTTCTGATTACACCCCCTATGAAGGGCTTGAGCTAACCGGCTGGCCAATCTTGACTATGGTGCGCGGCAAAGTCGTCGTCTGCGAAGGAAAACTCTCGGCCGATAAGGGTGTCGGCACCTATCTGCCTCGCGAGATCAGCAGCTACGCCTGACGCAAGATGGAGTGCCCGTTCATGACAGGCCACTCGTTTTCATTTGCTGAGACGATGGTTCAGGCAATCGCCTATCATTCTAATATAGACCGGCCGGGCGAAAGCTAGCCGGCATTGGCCGGAGGTTTCAACCTTCCACCATGATGTTTCATCAAAGGTCGAGGGGGAAAATTACATCAAGAGCTTGAGGGCCGCGAATAGACACTGGCGGCGTAAATTATCCTGGAAATTGTCATTCAATTGCATTACCATATCGTCTTGGTATGGAGATAGTCATGGCAGCCAACGCACTCGTCCAAACACGTATTGATGCCGAAGTTCGGGATCGTGCTTCTGCCGTGCTTGAAAGCATGGGCCTCACAGTATCTGATGCGGTTCGTATCATGCTCACCCGAACCGCGAACGAGGGGGCGCTGCCTCTTGAACTTCTTTCTGGGAGCGAAGCGCATGACGCTTGGTTTCGGACCAAGGTGCTCGAAGCGTTGACCGATACTCGGCCGGATTTATCGGACGACGAGGCCGAGGCGCATTTTGCCAAACGCCGAATAGCGGCCCGCCTTAAAGCTGGTGCGGCAGAATCGTGAAGCTTACTTGGTCTGCGTACGCGTTGTCGGATCGCGACGCCATCTTCACATATATCGAGGCAGATAACCCTGCAGCCGCCGCTCTGGTCGACGAACGGATAGTCGCCGCCGTCCGTCGCTTGCTCGACTTCCCTGCCAGCGGGCGAATGGGTAGGATTGCCGGGACGCGCGAACTCGTCATCAACGGTACGCCTTATATCGCCGCCTACGCCATTACCGAAACGACAGTTCGAATTCTTCGCGTACTCCATGGCGCGCAGGAGTGGCCAGAATATCTGCCGCGGAGCTGAGCGACTACAATCAAGTGGGCCAATGGTTCAATTCCACTCTACAGCCAATACTGGTATCCGTCTGCGGATAGCGGAACTTGGTATCGGTTAGCCCTGCAGCATCCGACAACTGCGCCGCGAGAAGCTGCGCAGTCAGGATATCGAGGATCGCCCGCGCGATCAGGTTTTCTTGTGCCGGCACGCGCATGACGGTGAGCAGGGAGCCATCCCGGATCTCCGGGTTCGCGGTGACCAGAAGTACCGGGCAACCGAGCTCCTCGAGCTGGCGCGCCATCTGCAGCTCCCGTCCATCGCCGAACACGACGACGCCCGTCTTGCTGTCCATGGATTCCATCGGCCCATGGAGATTGTGGCGGGTTTCCGACGGGCCGGCGGGAATCCGGGATGCTTCTCGGATGAGGAGCGAGGCGCCGTCGGCGGTTCCGAGCGAGGCGCCTGCACCGACGCAATCTATAGCGCGGCGATCGCGGAAGAGCTCGCCGAGCCTTTCCAGCTTGCTTCCCGCATCTGCAAGCACCTGTGCTGCAAGCTTTGGGATCGTATTCCAATCTGCGCTGCTACCTCCGCAGATCTTGTCGACGACGAGACCGGCAACGGCGAGCGTGCCGGTGTAACCCGTGCTCGACGGGGTGGCGTCGGAGCCGTTGTTGATCATGGCATGCAGGCCGGCAGCCTTTGCCAGCGGGCTCTCCGGATCCTTGGTGATAGCGAGTTTTGCTGCCTTCGAATTAGCATTGAGCGCATCCACGGTCTCGACGCTGCGGCCCCGGTGAGAGAGCGCGATGATCGCGTCGGCAGCATCGCCACCCATCATATCAACCTGGCGGAGCGGAAACGCCCGGCGGCCGCGACGCGTCAATTCACCGGCAACCACAGTTGCCGCGGCATAGCTGGCGCCGATGCCGGTAATGCCAATGAGGCCAGAGCCGAATGCCGAGAGGTCGAGGCCCTGGACCTCGGCGCTGGCTGCAGAAAAACTGTCGGCAAGCGATTCCGGCTGCCGCGCGATGGTGGATCGATAGCTCATGGATGGTCCTTTCAAGAAGTCTGCGTTCAGGAAGAAGAGGAAACGGGGCGGGGTGCGATGGTCGCTGCGGAATTGAGGCGGGCTGCAAGGCGGCAGGCGCCCTCGACAGGCGGGCCGGTAAACAGCCGAGCGGTCATCCCGCCGTCAAAACGATTGGTGATTTGTTCGGAAAAGGCGTTCCACAGCATCGGCTGGGAGGCGATGACGCTGCCGCCGGCAACAACCGATGTCGCCGTGGCTCCGTTGTGCTTGAGGCGCGCCACCAGATCGGCGAGCTCTTTGGCGCCGTCACGCACCACCTGGCGGGCAAGCACCGATCCCGCTTCCGCAGCCTCGAAAATGACGTGAGCATGCCGGCCGAGTTGGGCGGCGCTGCCGCTTCGCCCAATTGTGCTGCCGATGCGCGCCGCTGATTTGATCTCGAGCGCCTCGAACAGCAGCCTAACCAGGGGTTCTTCCTTGACGCCACCGTAATCAAGATGCAGAGCCACAGCTCTTGCCGCCTCGCGCATCAGGCCGGAGGCGCTGCCCTCGTCGCCGATCACCCATCCCCAACCGCCCGCGACCAGCATGCGGCCGTCGAGATTGCGGCAGACCGCGATCGATCCTGTGCCGGCCACCACCCCCATCCCGTCAACGATATCGAAGGCCGCCGGCGGCGTTGTCACGTTGTTCGACTGAGGCCGGACGAAGCGCTTTCAGTTAAACTCAGGCAGTTGCGCCGGTCACG
>NZ_QLNF01000067.1:0-568 GCF_003261015.1 Agrobacterium sp. MS2
ACCGGCGACATCCCGAAAAATGTCTCTGCCATGCTCGCTGGTGTACTGGCCGATGCGACGAACCTCGGCCCAAAGCGAATGGCGGGCGCATCCAAGGGGATCAGCGCTCACCAGATTGGGTGGATGCGCACATTCCATGCCCGATCGGAGACCTACCGCGCGGCGCAAGCGTGCATCACCGATGTCCACACCCAGCATCCGCATTCCCGCCTTTGGGGCAATGGCACAACGTCATCGTCAGATGGCCAATTCTTTCGTGCGAGCGACCGAGCCGCAAAGCGCGGCGACATCAATTTGCACTACGGCAGCGAACCCGGGACGAAATTCTATAGCCATCTATCAGATCAGTACGGCTACTTCGGCATTTTGCCCATCAGTCCGACCGAAAGCGAGGCGGCCTATGTGCTCGATGGGCTCTTCGACCAGGACACGGTGCTCGACATTCAGGAACACTTTACCGACACGGGCGGTGCCAGTGATCATATCTTCGGGCTGTTCGCCTTGATCGGAAAGCGGTTCTCACCGCGACTGCGCAATCTCAAAGACCGGAAGTTCCACACGTTCGAGA
>NZ_QLNF01000068.1:0-3830 GCF_003261015.1 Agrobacterium sp. MS2
CTACTCCTAGTGTTACCACTAGGACTGGCAGTCAGAAGGCCGTCATCGCAAGACGGCCTTCACCGTGGGCTTACGTGTGATGTTGCCCAGTGAAGAGTGTGGTCTGTTTCGATTGTAGTCCTCCTTCCATGCTGTGATTTCGATCCTTGCCTGCGTCAGTGACGAGAACAGTGTTTCGTTGAGGCATTCGTCGCGGAAGCTGCCTTTGATATTTCCTCCGAACACCTGAAGTTACGTCACTAATTCCGTAACCGGTGTCCCGCTCCCACGTTGTTCTGTCCGTCCTGATCTGTGATCCGCTTTCCAAGGATGAGCAAAGGGAGTTTCTCCATGGAGAGTACGTTGGAGTTTCTCACGACCAGGAAGTCTGGGCGTGAGCCGCAGCGGCACTGGCCGGACAACGTCAAGGCGCAGATCGTTTCGGAAAGCCTTCGGCCCGGAGCGTTGGTGAATGAGGTGGCAGAGCGATATGGCCTGAAGCCGAACCACCTATCCACCTGGCGGACGATGGCACGGCAGGGCAAGCTAGTTCTACCTGCCCCCGAGGATGCGATGGAGTTCGCGGCGGTTGTCGTCGATCCACCAGTTGCGGAGCCGCCCCTCAAGAGAGCCAGCCGTCCCGAGATCATCGTCGGCGCTGTCACGATCCGGTTGGAAGAAGGCGCGTCCGCCTCCCGGATCGCCGCTGTTGCACGTGCCTGTGCGGTTCCGGCATGATCTTTCCCTCGAACCGGGTTCGGATCATGGTGGCGACCAAGCCTGTCGATTTCCGTAAAGGTCACGACGGATTGGCGGCGCTGGTCAAGAACGAACTGCACAAGGACCCATTCACGGGGACGGTTTTCGTATTCCGATCACGCAAGGCGGACCGATTGAAGCTGATCTACTGGGATGGCAGCGGTCTGGTGATGGCCTACAAGCGATTGGAGGAGCATACGTTCACCTGGCCAGACATCCGGGACGGTCTGATGACCTTGGGGCATGCCCAGTTCGAGGCGCTATTTGCAGGGCTAGATTGGCGTCGGGTCCGGTCCGTTGAGGTACGAGCGCCAGCTGCAATCGAATAGGTGCGTCACGATGACTCGGTTCGCAAATTCCGGCGGCGTGATGCCGCCCAAATTGATAAGCTTCCAGCATGTTGGATGCGGTCGATCTTCCAGACAATATTGCTGCCCTGAAGGCGATGCTGATCGCCTCCCAGCTTCGTGAAGCCCGCAAAGACGAGCGGATCGAACGGCTGGAGAAACTGGTCGCCGCTTTCAAACAAGCCGCCTTTGGCCGCAAATCCGAGAAGGCCGATCCTGAGCAATTCGATCTTGCACTGGAAGACCTGGAAACGGCCATCGCGGCGATCCATGCCGAAGACGAGGCCGACAGCGCTCCGGGTAAGCCGCAGCCCAAGCCACGCGCAGCCAATCGAGGCTCTCTTCCCGCCCACCTTCCTCGTATCGAAGAGGTCATCGAGCCGGAAAGTCTGATCTGTAACTGTGGCGGCGGCCTGCACTGCATCGGCGAGGACGTGTCCGAACGGCTGGATGTCATTCCCGCACAGTTCCGCGTTATCGTCACCCGTCGTCCAAAATATGCCTGCCGTGCCTGCACCGATGGCATATCTCAGGCTCCAGCGCCTGCACGACTGATCCATGCGGGATTACCGACCGAAGCGACCATCGCGCATGTACTGGTTTCCAAATATGCCGACCACTTGCCGCTTTATCGGCAGGCACAGATCATGAGCCGCCAGGGTATCGATCTCGACCGTTCGACGCTCGCCGATTGGGTCGGTCGAGCACCTTTCGAATTGCGTCCCGTCTTCGATGCGTTGATAGCCAACCTGAAGCGCTCGACCAAGTTGTTCATGGACGAGACCCGTGCCCCGGTTCTCGATCCCGGCTCGCGTAAGACCAAGACCGGATACTTCTGGGCGCTGGCGCGGGATGATCGACCTTGGGGCGGCGGTGCTCCGCCCGGCGTCGCCTTCACCTACGCTCCCGGTCGCGGGGGCATTCATGCCGAACGGATATTGCAGGGCTTCTCCGGCATCCTGCAGGTGGATGGCTATGCCGGATACAACAGACTGATCGCACCAGAGCGCGTTGGGCCGGACATTCGGCTGGCCTATTGCTGGGCCCACGCACGGCGCAAGCTGGTAGATATCACGCGCAACGGATCAGCACCCATTGCCGAGGACGGCGTCAAACGGATCGGGGAGCTGTATCGCATTGAAGCCGAGCTACGAGGCCATGATCTAACGGCTCGTCTTGCTGGACGACAGGAACGCTCAGCGCGGGTCGTCGCCGACATGCAGGCCTGGCTTGCCCATCACCAAAGCCGTGTCGCGACCAAGTCCCCGCTTGGCGAGGCCTTGGCCTACATCAACAAATACTGGGATGGTTTGAAGCTCTTCCTGACAGACGGCCGCATCGAGATCGACAACAATACGGTTGAGCGGACCATCAGACCAATTGCGTTGAACCGGAAGAACGCTCTCTTCGCGGGACACGATGCGGGAGCGGAGAACTGGGCGACAATCGCCTCACTCATCGAAACCTGCAAGCTCAATGCTGTCGATCCGTTCGCCTACATGAGCACCACCCTGACCGCCATCGCCAACGGCCACAAGCAGAGTCAGATCGATGACCTGCTACCGTGGAGCGCCCGATTTAAGTCTCGGATCGACGGCCAAATGCTGTGAGCAAAACCGCACCAATCAAGCCCGATGTCAGTGAACCCAGCAGAATGCCAATTTTCACGTGATCCTGGACGTTCGGATCGTTGAATGCCAGCAGTCCGATAAACAGAGACATGGTGAAGCCGATACCGCACAAGAGTGCCACCCCGGCCATCTGTCCCCAGCTCGCTTGTGCAGGAAGTTCGGCAAGTTTGAGGTTTACAAGAACTGCAACCGTGCCAAGAACGCCGACCAGTTTTCCGAGCAGCAGCCCTGCGGCGACACCCATGGTCAGCGGCTCGGTGATTATTGACATGGAAACCCCGGCAAACGAGACACCCGCATTGGCAAACCCGAAGATCGGCACGATGGCAAACGCCACGGGCTTGTGAAGATGGTGTTCCAGCTTATGCAGAGGAGATTCTGCATGAGTGGCTTCCGGGGTGCCCGGCGTGAGTTTCAACGGAATCGTAAGCGCCAGTACGACACCCGCCAGCGTAGCATGGACGCCGGATGAGAACACCAGAACCCATAGCACTGCACCCAGCACCAGGTAGGGCCAGAGTGCTTTTACGCCCATCCGGTTAAAGATGATGAGGTTGCCGACGACAATAGCCGCGCCGGAAAGTGCCAGCAGGTTGAGGTCGGCGGTATAGAACAGCGCAATTACGATGACTGCCCCAAGATCATCGATGATTGCCAACGCGGCCAGAAAGATTTTCAGCGATGCCGGGACACGTTTCCCGAACAGCGACAGCACGCCGAGCGCAAAAGCGATATCGGTCGCCGTCGGAATGGCCCATCCCCTGAGCGCGGACGCATCGTTCCAGTTAAAGTAAATGTAGAACAGTGCCGGAAACACCATACCTCCGGCGGCGGCGGCTCCCGGCAGGATGCGTCTGCTCCAGGTCGATAGCTGGCCGTCCAGCATCTCTCGCTTTATTTCCAGTCCCACCAGCAAGAAGAAGACAGCCATCAGTGCGTCATTGATCCAGTGCTGGATGCTGAGCGGCCCGATATAGACATGAAGGATATTGAAATACGCATCCGCCATCGGCGAATTCGCTGTCGCGATTGCCATTGCGGCAACGAACATCAGGATGACACCGCCTGATGCCTCGTTATCGAGAAAGTGGCGGAGAGTGGATTGAATGCGGCC
>NZ_QLNF01000068.1:3840-6956 GCF_003261015.1 Agrobacterium sp. MS2
CATAGACATGAAGGATATTGAAATACGCGTCCGCTATCGGGGAATTCGCTGTCGCGATTGCCAGTGCAGCAACGAACATCAGGATGACACCGCCTGATGCCTCGTTATCGAGAAAGTGGCGGAGAGTGGATTGAATGCGGCCCTTGGACATCGTCGAAGACATGGGTTCGCGCTCCTTGTGAGAGGTTGATCGTAGTCTCCGTGGATTTCGGGGGAACCCGCAGCACCGCAGCACGCGCTGTGGGCAATATCTAGCGACTATCCGTGCTCATTTCTACAAAATTCGACCCGCATGAGCCAGATACGCGCCATCAAGTGATCAAGCATGATCCTGTAAAATGTCCGCGCCGCAATTGCATGTTTGATATGGGCGCGAATTCAATGTGCCAGCGGCACACCGCTTACCTAATTCCGTCATTAGAGACGTCATCAGGGATGAACTATGGGCCGTATGGAGATTTTGACCGGTGTCGAGCGTCGGCGCGACTGGTCAGACGAGGAGAAGCTTTCGATACTGCAAGAGGCTGCCGACCCGGATTCCAGGATTGCCGAAATAGCGCGTCGGCACGATATCAAACCTCAGCAGATTTATACCTGGCGGCGGAAGTTTGCAGCCGAGCGGGCTGAGCCGGTGGTTTCTTTTCTACCGGTCGCACTGATCGCCACGGGAGCGTGCGACGAAGCTGAACAACCTGCTCCGACTGACAAACCTGCAGCAAAGCGGGCGGCACGTCCCATGAGGATCGAGATCGGCTGCAAGGGCGGCCGTGTGTTGAAGGTCGAGGCTAACATTGCGCCAGGTGTCCTGAAAGCGCTGATCCGCTCGGTTGAAGACGCATGATCGCGCCAGGAGCAAATGTGCGCGTCTATCTCGCCTGCGGTGTGACGGATATGCGCAAGGGGATCGACGGCCTGATGGCGCTGGTGCAGTCGTCGCTTCGCCAGAAGCCCGCGTCTGGTTCAGTGTTTGCGTTTCGAGGGCGTCGCGGTGATCGCATCAAGCTGCTGTTCTGGGATGGCCAGGGATTTTGCCTCTACTACAAGGTCCTGGAGAAGGGCCGCTTTCCCTGGCCGTCCGCGACCGACGGCACGGCCCGGCTGACCGCAGCACAGTTGTCGATGCTATGGGAAGGTATTGACTGGCGGCGTCCCGCCTGGACCTCTGCGCCGACACGGGTTGCGTAAGGCAGGTGCCAATCTTTACAGATAGATAAGTGGCAATCTGAGAGCAAATCGCCTATAAAGTTTGGCATGGAAGCGAGCCCTTCGATCCTGCCTGAAGACGTCGATGCGTTGCGAGCCATCATCGCTGCGCAGGCTGACCAACTGGCTGAACAGGCTCGGAAGCTTCAATCCCGCGACACCCTGATCGACAAGCTGAAGGCGCAGCTTGCGGTTCTCAAACGGGCGCGGTTCGGCTCGTCCTCCGAGAAGATGGACCGCGCCATTGAACAGCTCGAACTTGCGCTGGAAGATATCGAGGCGGCCGAGGCGGAAGCCATGGCCCCGGCATCGTCGTCGACTGCCGGCCCGGCAAAGGCCAAGCCGAGCCGCCAGCCATTGCCCGATCATCTGCCACGCCATGACGTGACGCACCAGGCAACTTGCGCATGCCCGGTCTGTGGAGGCTCCGACTTCATCCGTGCAGGCGAAAACGTCAGCGAGGTTCTCGACTATGTCCCGGCCTCGTTCCGTGTCGTGCGCCATGTCCAGCCCCGCTTCACCTGCAAGGGCTGCGATACGCAGATTAAGGCCGAGATGCCGTCGTTGCCCATCGAACGCGGCAAGCCGGGACCGGGTCTGGTAGCCCATGTGCTGATCGCCAAATATTGCGATTACCTGCCTCTTTATCGCCAATCCGAGATTTATGCGCGGGAAGGCGTCGATCTGTCCCGCTCGACCATGGCCGACTGGATCGGCAAGGCCAGCACATTGCTGGAGCCGCTGCTGGCGAAGCTTCGGGACTATGTGTTCGCTGGCCATCGACTTCATGGTGACGACACGCCCGTTCCGGTTCTGGAGCCAGGCAAGGGCAAGACCAGGACCGGGCGGTTGTGGACCTATGTTCGCGACGGTCGTCCCTATGGTGAAACGATCCCACCTGCAGTCTGCTACTTCTTCAGTCCGGATCGCAAGGGAATGCATCCCAGGCAGCATCTGGCCACCTTCTCGGGCGTGCTGCATGCCGACGGCTATGCGGGCTTTCGTGACCTTTATGAACCGCACGAGCCAGGCGGCGCACCGGCCATTCTCGAAGCCGCCTGCTGGGCGCATGCAAGGCGCAAGTTCTTCGACCTGACGACGTCAGGCAAAGCGCCAATTGCCGAGGAGGCGCTGCGGCGGATCGGCGAACTCTACGACATCGAAAAGGCCGTTCGTGGTGAACCGCCAGACGTGCGGAAAGCTGCGCGGCAACATAGCAGCACTCCCAAGGTCGAAGCCTTGCGGCTATGGCTGGATGACAATCTCAAACGCCTTCCTCAAAAATCCGGGACAGCGGAAGCGATCCGATACGCACTTTCCCGCTGGAAATCGCTTTGCCGCTTCCTTGAAGACGGCACCATCGAGATCGACAACAATACAGCTGAACGGGCGATCCGACCGATTGCGCTCGGCCGCAAGAACTGGCTGTTCGCGGGATCGGACAAAGGCGGCGAACGCGCCGCTGCAATCCTGTCGTTGATCGAGACCGCAAAGCTCAACGGCCTCGATCCGGAAGCCTACTTGCGGGAGGTCCTTACCCGCATCGCCGATCACCCCATCAACCGGATCGACGAACTCCTGCCGTGGCACATGCAAGGTCCGTCAGAAATGTCCTGACCGGACGCTTACGATTGACCTGAACTGACGTTGCCGCTTAATTATAGTATCCATCCGAGGTAGGCCGCAGGGATCTTCGCGGTCGCGCGTGGTAAGCTTTCGGAATGGAGATCGACGAGGACAAAATCGACGACGCGGTGCTGGCGTTGCTATGGCTGACGCTTCACAACGAGCGTAAGCGGCAAGGAGACCCCATCTGGCGCGGCTGATGCTGAGTAGGGCATGTCGGGCATACGAGTTCTCTGAATGTGAGGATCTATGTCTAGACCTGCGGCTAGCCTTGGGTTGATGCGAAT
>NZ_QLNF01000069.1:0-714 GCF_003261015.1 Agrobacterium sp. MS2
GAGCTACGATGAGCCGAAAATCCTCTCTTCTCAATTAAAACACTTCTGTCTCAAGGGCGCTGATCCGGGACATGCGCGTCACGACGGGTCGATACGAGTTTTGCATGACGCAATTTACTGAGATGCTGGGACAGTGCCGACTGAGAGATATCGATCCGATCGGCCATTTCCCGGACGGACAGTTCGGTGTGTTCGGCGAGGAGAATCATAACCTGCAACCGTCTTGGATTTGCGAGAGCACTAAGAAGGGCGGCCCCTTCCTTTACGATCCTGTCGTTGTTTTCCATAACGCCGCTGCCTGTCACCGTATCTGTAAATCGCTCTGGCGAGATGCTTGTTTGGTCTTGTCCGATAAAGCTTTCCTCCCCGGGAAATAAGGCTCCGTCGTGGCCACCACGTCAGCCATGCACAGCGTAAAAGGGCAAAAAAATGAACGCACAACGAGAGTTAATAGGATAGGCAATCACAAGAAAATCAGGCCTCATCGCGCAAGCTCGACATTCCCCGAAGACATAGTAACAATTTTGCGGTTTCTCTCATGCGCCAATCAGGGGTCAGAACAAGAGCAGTCCGAAATCGTACGCTAAGGACGAACGGAATGAGAACTTACGCGGCGTTCCTTAGCCTAGCCGGAAGGCGGAGCGATCGAAATCCGTTCGGCATCTGATGTTCGGCATCCCATGTGTAGATGCCGGTAAGGTTGATATGTTCCCA
>NZ_QLNF01000070.1:0-218 GCF_003261015.1 Agrobacterium sp. MS2
TTCGAAAGCCAAGCTTTCCGCGCCTCGGGGCTCAATCTCGTCGTCAGTGCGATCGTGCACTGGAATACGGTTTACCTTGATCGCGCGGTCACACAGCTGAAACGAGCGGGGCGAGACATTTCTGATACTCTATTGAAACACATCTCGCCGCTCAGTTGGGAACATATCAACCTTACCGGCATCTACACATGGGATGCCGAACATCAGATGCCGAACGG
>NZ_QLNF01000071.1:0-43250 GCF_003261015.1 Agrobacterium sp. MS2
CCTTGCTGCAGATGCTTGGTGACATAGTGAACAGGGTTCGGATGCAAGAGCCCATCATCGACGGCCGTCTTGATCGTTGTGGGGAAGGTGTTGGCGCCATCGGTACCGATCTTCCCCGGCGATAGCAGCGGCTCATCCTTGAGCATCTTACGGAAGAAGCGCTTGGCAGCGTCGAGATCGCGCTTGGCGGTGAGCAAAAAGTCGATTGGATTTCCGTGCTTGTCGATGGCGCGGTACAGGTATCGCCACTTGCCCCGGATATTGACGTAGGTCTCGTCAATCCTGACTGAGCCACAATGCGGTCGGCGAAACTGGCGTAGGCGCTTCTCGATGACAGGTGCATAGGCGAGGACCCAGCGGTTGATTGTACTATGGTCGACCTCGAAGCCGCGCTCACGGAACATCTCCTCGAGATCTCTATAGCTGAGCGGGTACCGCAGATATCAGGTCACCGCCTGAACGATGAGCCATGCCTCGAAATGTCGCCCTTTGAAATCATGCTTCGACTGGCGCTTCAGCTTCTCGACAATGGCGTTCAGAACCATGGCTACGCTCCGCTACATCGGGAGCGGAATTTCCACCGTCGTGGTCAATAGCAAGTTAACCAGAAGAATTTGCGACACGCCCATCAAGACGGCCGTCGATGATGGGCTCTTGCATCCGAACCCTGTTCACTATGTCACCAAGCATCTGCAGCAAGGCATCGAGAGCGACCACTTCCGAGTAAAGAAGAACATGCCGAAGATCGGCGGTTTCCAGTCATTCAAAACGGCGCGCCGGACGATCGCCGGGTTCGAAGCGATGTTGTGGCTGCGGAAAGGCTTCGGCTTTTCCGGCGACTGGACCGTCAACGATCAAAACGATCTGCTCGCGCGCCTCTTCGGCCTTCAAAAGGTTAACAAGGCGTAAACGCTGGGTGATTATCGGCTCAACGCGTCCTATCGCCAGATTTGCGACACGCCCCAGGGAACCCTCGGCTGCGCACTACGATGATCCAACTATCGTGGCTGTGGCTACGCAATCAGCCAGCATCAGCGCTCAGCCGTTGGTTTGTGGATCGGGTTCAGTCGAATGGTGGACGCTTAAAGAAAGCCGCGATAGTTGCCTTGGCGCGCAAACTCCTTATCGCACTGTGGAAATTTGTCACTGCGGGTGTTCTCATCGAGGGGGCTGTCATGAAGACCGCCTGACAACCAAAAAATTGCCGAACACACAAATCTTCCAGGACTGATCACTCCTGGCGGATCCAGGTGAGCGAACCGCCTCGAAGTCGGGCTTCAAATGCCGCGCTTTAGATTGGTCCCGTTCTCCTGAGCCTTGCCGCTACGCAAGCGGGATAATGGTGCTGCCGGACAAAACGGCGACCGTATGTGAGTTTGAACCGGTGAAGGAAACGTGCCGCGTCAAGCAAGGTGGCTCAGACCATGGGTTCGATACGAAATCGAAGGGGCACGCTATGAAACGATGATTGATCTTGACGACGAAATCCTCATGTGAGCTTCGAGCCGAACCCTTTTGCCTCCGAGCGTACCCAACGCCTCCTGGACGATCCGGCCGATAAGCATACCGCGGTCTCCGCGTTCGACGACGAGTTCAGGTGGACCCTTGGGGGCTGGGCTAACAAACGAGGATTAATGCGGACTGTTCTGAAACGCATTGGAGATTGAACCAGGCATTGCATCAAGGCATTCGGAGAGCAGGCCCGGCCAGTCCTTAAGAGTTCGTTAACCCTTAATCTCTGGACGTGACGCGAGAATCGTGTTGTATCTTTGGCGGGCTTTGGGCGGCAAACCGAACTTTGTCCGCCAAGGGGGCGATATGGCGATAGCGAATAAGATCGAAGCGGCGATTGTGCAGAAGGAAGATGCGGGCGGCAAGATAGCCCGTCACGCAAGCCTTTTGTCGCAGCAATTGCAGCAACTGCGAACACGCATGTATCCGCCGAAGTCGGAGAAAAGTCTACGCCCCTTCCTGACCAACGAAGTGTCCAAGCTAACATCCATACCCGATTCCACGCTCAAACTCCTGTCGAGCGAGGGGCGCGGTCCGATTCCCGGGCGGCTGGAAAACAATCATCGCGTCTACACCCTGGCCCAGATCAACGAATTGCGGGAGCTTTTCGCAAGCCAGAAGCCTGCCGACGCATTGAGATTCTTGCCCCGGCGCCGCGAGGGTGAACACCTTCAGGTGGTGGCAATCGCCAACTTCAAGGGTGGCAGTGCCAAGACCACGACCTGCGTCCACCTTGCTCACTATCTCGCCTTGCAAGGCTATCGTGTCCTCGCACTGGACCTCGATCCGCAGGCGTCACTTTCCGCTCTCTTCGGCGCCCAACCTGAATTTGACGTCGGCGCCAATGAGACCATCTATGCGGCGTTGCGCTATGACGATGCAGAGCGTCGGCCGATCCGCGACATCATTCGCAAAACGTACTTTGACGGCATCGACCTGATACCGGGCAACCTCGAGGTCATGGAATATGAGCACGAGACGCCCAGGGTTCTGGCGCAGAAATCCGGTTCAGGGGCAATTTTCTTCGAGCGCTTGAAACTGGCATTGGCCGAGGTCGATCAGGACTACGACGTCGTCATTCTCGATACCCCCCCTTCCCTGGGGTTCCTCACCCTCAGCGCGATCTACGCCGCCACCAGCATGATTATCACCGTCCATCCGGCAATGCTTGACGTGGCTTCCATGAGCCAGTTCCTGTTGATGATGGGAGACCTGATCAGCGTGCTGAACGAAAGCGGCGCACAACTCGATCAGGATTTCATTCGCTATCTGGTTACCCGCCACGATCCGAACGACGCGCCGCAGTCGCAGGTAGTCGCGATGATGCGTCATCTGTTTGGCACGGATGTCCTCCTGCCAACCTTGATCGAGAGCACGGCTGTAGAAGCAGCGGGGCTTGCGAAGCGCTCCATCTATGAACTCGAAATGGGCCAAATCGGCCGTGACACGCATAAACGCGCTCGCGAGGCGGTTGACGCCGTGAACGAAGCGATCGTGAAACTCATCAATACAAGTTGGGGGCGCAAATGACGGGCAAGTCATCGCGTAAGTCCATCGTGGCGAACTTTGGGCTGCTTTCTGCGGAGTTGGAAAACCGGCTCTCGACCGAGAATTCGGCCCGCGCACCCCAGCCCGTGCCAACTGCGCGAGTGGGCGCAGGCGTGATCGGTGCGGCGCATCGGGCGATTGACGACATCAAATCTGAACGCGACCGCCTGAAGGCGCTGGTCGAAGCCGGCGGAGGCACGGTCCGCGAACTCGATCCCTTAAGTATCGACCCCTCGCCCTTTCCTGATCGCCTTCCTGACGATGATGCGTCCGATTTCGAGGCTTTCCGGAACTCGATTCGGTCCGAAGGTCAGAAGGTTCCCATACAGGTCCGTAAATCACCTTCGTCTCCTGATCGCTATCAGGTGATCTACGGCCACCGCCGGCTCCAGGCAGCCAGAGACCTTGGAATTCCGGTCAAGGCGATCGAGGTCGAGATTTCCGACATCGAACTTGTTATCGCACAGGGTATTGAAAATGCTGATCGCCAGGATCTGACCTGGATCGAGCGCGCCCTCTTCGCCCGCCGCATGGATAATGCTGGTGTAAAGCCTCGGGATATCAAGGCTGCGCTGTCTATCGATGACCCCGAACTCGCTCGCATGCGGTCCGTTTACCGTGTCGTACCGACCGAAATCATTGAAGCAATCGGGCGAGCGGGCAAGGTCGGTCGTCCGAGATGGGCGGACTTTGCAAAGAACTATTCTGAAAGGCCGGATCTCCACGATGCATTGAGCAAGGTGTTATCCGGCAGCGCCGAAAGGCGCCTGGGCTCGGACCAGAAGTTTCTTGCAGCATTCAATGCTCTTAAACCGAAATCCCCCCCGAAGGAGACTGGCGAGGTGATAGCTGGACCCGCAGGCGAGCAACTGGGCAGGCTTGTGCGTACGGCCAACGAGGTTCGTATTTCAGCGCATAAAGCGTCCGCGAAGGAATTCCTGAGCTTTATTGAATTGGAGTTGCCGGCGCTGGCTGAGCGCTTCAGTCGTGAGAAGTCCAAGAACTGATCGAAGCCGGAAGTGGATTTCGATACGAACTAAGGAAGGAAAGCGCGCAAAAGAAAAAGGCCCCCGAAACGTTGCCGTCATGGAAGCCCTTCTCGTTGTGTGAGAGCTTGAGAATCGCATTTCCATGAATCCTAGTCAAGAGTCTTTGGCACCGTTTTGGTGAGCGTTGTTCTTTTGCCTTTTGAGAGGCGAGGACATGGATGGTGCACAAGTAACGACGCCCTTTGGGCGGCGACAGGTTACCCTTGCGCTTGTGAGGCGGCAAATCGCCACGAGCAGGATCGAGGAAGGTAAATCGGCAAACAAGTGGAAGGTTTTTCGCGACGCATCGGAAGCTCGAGAGGTGCTTGGTCTGCAGGATCGCAGCCTTGCGGTTCTCGATGCCCTTTTGAGCTTCTATCCGGAAAACGAACTGCGCCAAGACGCGCAGCTCGTTGTCTTTCCCTCGAACATTCAGCTGTCAATTCGCGCCCATGGCATTGCAGGCGCGACCTTGCGTCGGCATCTTGCGGCCCTCGTTGATACCGGATTGATTATCCGCAAGGATAGCGCCAACGGCAAACGCTACGCCAGAAAAGGCGGCGATGGCTCGATCGAGCACGCGTACGGCTTCGACATATCACCTCTTCTTATGCGAGCTGAGGAGCTTGCGTGCCTCGCCCAGCAGGTTGCTGCCGATCGGATCGCCTTTAGACAAGCAAAGGAAAATCTGACGATCTGCCGGCGGGATATCCGCAAGCTGATCACTGCAGCTGTTGAAGAAGGGGCAACAGGCGATTGGGAGGGAATAGAGGAGCGCTATATCGCGATCGTGGGAGAAATCCCGCGCAATCCCACCTTGGCTGAACTGGATGACTTCGGTCTCAGGATGAGCAGTCTACGCGAGGATATCGTCAAACTTCTGAATTCTGAAGAATTTTCGTCAAAAATGAACGCCAATGATGCTCATATTGAGCGTCACATACAGAATTCAAATACCAACACTCCTAATGAACTTGAACCTAGCTCTCAAAAAGAGCAGGGAGCGAAGCCGAGTGAGGACAAGCAGCCGCGGCATGTGCCGATCAAGGCTTTCCCAATCGGACTTGTCTTGCGGGCCTGCCCTGAAATTTCAAACTATAGGCCCGATGGCCAAATTCGGAACTGGCGTGAACTCATGACAGCCGCAGTGGTCGTCAGATCCATGCTTGGGGTTAGCCCGTCTGCATATCAGGAGGCCTGCGAGGCAATGGGTCCAGAGAACGCGGCAGTGACGATTGCCTGCATTTTGGAGCGCGGCGGTCACATTAATTCGCCGGGCGGATATCTCAGAGATCTGACAAGCAAGGCGAAGCGCGGTGAATTTTCACTCGGACCGGTCCTGATGGCTTTGCTGCGTGCCGGCGGTCACAACGTCAAAGCCACCGGGTAACATTGGGTCTCATGGATGCGTGCGAGAACAAGAATTGTTCCTCCAGGCAAAGTGAGACCGAACGGACCGTGAATTTTATGCTGAGGGCAGGATATAGTGCTAGTGCCGTCGGTCGAGGAGACATCCTCGGTGAACCCCGAGCCCGGATCGCAGGTGAGGATTGACGCGTAGGATCCTCTTTGAGGGACCAGCACATAGTGCCACGTTCTGTCGCGGACTAGAATGCATCGATGCTAACCACGATGGGTCGATCGCGGACACCCATGAATGTCAGTTCGTCGATACAAGGCGTGCTCGGATGTCGTGCCGTCATTGGTTTCAACATGAGCGAAATCTGCTCCAAGCCCCGACCCCCATAGCCGATCGCTGCGGCGACTCAGCTTGGTAATGTCACGTCGGCAGACGGCCGGGCACTGCTTTGTGACCCGTAGCTATTCTCGCAGGCGCAAGGGCGGCAAGAGTCTCGATCTAAGCCGACCATGCCAGCAGTAAGGCGAGCGAAAAGCCCAAGGCTTCCTCCACCTCCCCTGCCCTTCCACGGCGCGCGTAGCGTTTCTCGATTGGGCTGTCCTTCCCCACCATCAATCGCGGCGTACACGAGGACTGCCAAGTCCCGTCGTACCGTCGCGGGGCCATGCCGCGGGCGCGGATCGACAGCCGCGTGTTAGACGGGAATGCGATCAGGCCGCGTTTGCCAGATAGCTCGTCGGCTGGATAGAAAGCTACCAGGACGTCAAGTACAGCCGGAACGCGATCTGTCACCCCCAGCGATGGCCGTGCTACGCATGTCGCCAGAATAGCTTGCATTTACTATGAAATTCCGGCCCGGAGGGTTGCCATTGGCATAGCGCCTTAGGCGCGGCGTCAAAGGTTATGTCTCGTAGCTGGCCTCGTGTTGTCGCTGGTGAGATAATCCAGCTCCCATTCCTTCTTGATGTCCTCGTCAGTCATGCTCGGACCGACCCGTGGCACGACAATTGCTCTGTCGCAGGGCGGCCCTTATTGAACGCGAGCGCATCGAGCACCTGCATGATCTTGTCCTGCTCGTTGTCCTTCCACTAGAAAGGCGCGGTAGGGTTAGGAGCAATCCAACCTAGACACAATTTGCACCGAGATTACCGCAGATCCCGTTTCGCAACGCATTTCAATGATTGCTATGATATCTATCAGGTTAGCATCGAGGTGCAGCGTCTTCGGTGGACCTCTAATGCGGCCCGCGGCTGCGGTGTGCGCGTTAAGTTCGCTCAGAATTTCGGGAGACAGGGGTTTGGTGATCTCCGCGAGGTCGCATCCTCAATGGGAATTACCGCCCTCGTAAACAGCGCCTATATTCATCTTCAAAAAAGCCGAGATGAGATTGGCAGTTTATCCTCAGGCATTACGAATCCTGACCCCCCACAATGGTCAGAGGCGCTCTGCGGGGCGTGTTTTCTCGCGTCAACCTTGGGGTTTTCGTTTCGAGCGACACAAGCAACGGTGGTGAAAGATCGAAATGGCTCCTGTTCATTAAGAGAAAGCCTCTTTTCGTTTTCCTGTTCCGTTATTCAGTCGTCTGGCTGATCCTTGGCGGCGGCAGGTCCAGTGAGGGGGCCAAAACTGTTCTCGTAGCAGCTATCATATCTGTGGTAATCCCCGGCGACGATGGCGCGCCAATTGCTGGTTTCGGCGTCAAGGTGACGTCGATGATCTTATGGGGGAAGAAGATCGGGTTCTCAAGGATGTCGCTGGCCTGGTAACCTCGTTCCGATAACCGAGAGGATTGCATACGACAGGGGTGCAAAGAACGGTGTAATCGAAGCCGGTACGCCTGTGGGCGGCGTCGGTTTTTCGATCTCTGTGCCGAAGTCCAAAGCGAATGCAGGCGTCAGAGGGGTGGTCACATATTTCTCTGCAAACGAAATGATGTGCGATGGTGGGTACGTAGGCACGGCAGGACGACCGTCAAAGCCGTCGGAAAGAGGATCCCGAAACCGTGCTCGGTTCTCGGCATTGATAGACCAGCTATGCTTGGGCGTAAGACGGCGGAACCGCCCGCAGCGTGCACGCGATCAGAGACGTCACCCGCGACGAGGGCGTGTTCAATGTCATCCGGGAGGTCGAATTGGTAGGCAAGGATGCCGTTATATGGTAGATACAACTTCGTGGAGACGGCGCCTTTAAAGGTCTCCATGTCAGTATTCCAGAAGCCGGTGACATCGCCGCCGCGATTCTCGCCAGCGGCCTAGGCTGTGACGATCAGGTCGACTGTTCCGCGTCATCTGAGTCGTGATTGACTCCGCCAAAGCGGCGTCATCAAATCATTCTAGACCGCTTCAAGATCGAATTCCTGAGGAAGCTCTGTGGGGAAGTTACGGCCGACAATACCGTGGCCACCGTCTCCTTCCCTGTATCCATGGCATCGCGGCCGACCAAAAACGGTGATCGCCTTCTAACGAGGATTAGGACTCACTGGCGGGCGTGAAGTCGCCGACCATCCTGTTCGCAGGCACCGGAAAACGGAAGAATTCAGCTACACTGCAGCCCATTCTGCGGCCATCGCACCTCTCGATCTTCAGGGTGGTGGCTTTGACGCGCTTTACCAAATTCGGGGAATGAAACGAGATCCCCCCTCCCCTTGTCCGCAACAACGGCTTTGCAATATCGCGCAGTTCCGACGCTTTGTGCGCAAGATCGGTGTGAACATTATCTCGTCGGCAGTGCATTTCCGATCATACCCCAAGGCTTTGTTGTCGAAAGCATGGGACTTGCTTGGCGCCTTGAAATTGAAATTGGCCCTGGTCTTGGGGGGAATAGGACCGAGTAGCAACGTTGAAGGCAACCAGCCCCATTCCCTGGCGGACCATCCGCAACCTTCCAGAGTTGGTACTCTAGTGTAAAACAGTATCGAAGTCCCGCCCGGTTACGATCCGGCTCATGCCAGATGGTGGAAAACCTTGTCAGCTGACAAGGTTTACGGCGGTAGTCGTGTCCGGGGTGCACCATCAGAGAATCGAGCACCGGCGAACTTTTCGCATCGCTTCAGTTGAGAATGCCCTGCCAGCTGACAACGTTTCGCAGTGACAATCTGCTTGAGGCTTGTCGAAGTACCACTGTTTCACGGAGTGGTGCGTTTCGGATCAGACGAAAAACCTTGTCAGCTGACAAGGTTTTGGTGCTCGGCCTTGGTCAACAGGCACGCCGTGGCTGGGGCCGCTGGCGCGCCTTTGGACATCCCACGGTGGTGAGCAGCCCATCTAAGCATTAGCGGCTCAGGCGCCGACAGGGTAGGGAATGCCGCTGGAAGCAAGATCCAAGACAGCGAGGTAGGCGAGATCAGAGGTCAGCGCCCGCAGCGTGTTGTCGCCAATGCCCTCGCTGACGAAATGGCGTAGTGCCTCGACGAACTGGACGGTCAGAAGTTCGGAGAGTTCACCCCTGGGCTCACATGGCACACAGATGGTGGCCGTCTATTGAGGAAGTTGGCCGAAGCATGGCGTTCAGAACGGATGTGCTAGTCTCCCCGCCGAGCCTTGCATGACAGCAAAACACAGGACGAAAAATTTGAAACGAGAAGTAGCCGCTAGTTTACTTTGGACCCATAATGAAGGAGCACTCAGCGGTACCCTCGCAACTATTTGTCCGTAGTTCGAAATCCGCGCCCTTGCCACATAAGCCTACCGGGCGAGAGAATTGCGCGACTGACGACGTCGAGTGCGCGCTCGAAACATAGGAGGCCCGAGAGCCGGGGACCGAACTTGCTGCGAGTTGCTATAGTCGTCTTTCGTCTCCGTCGGGTGTGCATTCGATTTCGGGCTTGATCATCGATGAAAATTGACGTGCTCATAAGTCCATGGAGCTTTGATTTTTCTCGACATGAACGTGACCTCGGAGGCTTGAAAGTATGCTTCCGGATCTCCAGTAATAGCGTGGCTTGCTCGCTATGAAGCCGAACTTGCACTGCCGGCGGTTGCGGTTGCTGTGATCGCTTTTGGTATTCCAAAAATCAGACCGGATCAGCGTGCAGATCGTCCGGAAGAGGGATCTTGTGAGCTGGCGTCGCTGGTTTTCCAACAAGATGTTTTCCCTTCACGGAAGAAGCGGAATTGACCCATGGGATATCACGTTGGAGAAGCTGCGTGGTAGGGCAGGGCACCGGTTGGGTAAACGGACTGAAGCTGTTGGATCGCCGAACCGCGGGCGTTGATCCGATCACCCCAGAAAAGTGAATAGACGCTCGAAAATCGGCGGCGTGTTGTTTTTATAATGGCTAGGAATTCCACATGCTATTTGATCTCCCAGACCCTGACATACTCTACGCTGCTTTACTGGCCTGAAATAAACGTTCCGATGGTCAAGTCTTCGTGTGTGTCGCTTCAACTGGCGTTTCCTGCGCGAAAAGCTAAGCGCGAAAACCGCACGTTCTCACCCACGATCGGCGAATGCGTTGAGTCTGGATACCGCTCGTGCAAGCGTTGCCATCCTCTTCGGCGGCTGCCCTTGCTGATCCGACAATGCTGCTCTCCTGCATGCTCTCGACATGCGGACCGACCGTCGTTGGTCTGAAAACCATGTGATCAAACTCGGTTATGACTCCTCAACCGTGCGGCGGAGCTTCAGACGTCAATTCGGAATGACATTCCTTGAAATGGCGCGTCAACGGCGGCTCCGCGAAGGATTCGAGACACTGGCCGTTGACGGGAAAGTTGTTACGACTCAACACGAGGACAGCTTTGGATCTGCCAGCGCGTTTCGCGCCGCTTTCGCGCGTCTACTCGGCAATCTCCATCTGAGTTGCAATCGGACAAGTTGCAACGGGCAACATGGATACCGACGTCGCTCGGCGACATGATCGCCGTGAGTAGTCGAAGCCATCTTCATCTTTTGGAATTCGTGGATCGAAAAGGTCTGCCTGCAGAGCTCAAAAAGCCACAGCAGGCATCCAAAGAGAGTATCGGCAGCATGCCTCCCGCGGAGGAGGCCATGGCAGAACTCGCTGAGTATTTTGCGGCCCGCTGCGACAGGTTTTCAACACCACTTGCGATGTCCGCCAGCCCTTCACTGAACGTGTGTGGGGCGTATTGCGAGAAATTCCATCTGGTGAAACCCGAAGCTACTCCGAAATTGCCCGTCAGATCGGTCGTCCCACCGCAATTTGCGCGGTTGCACGCGACAATGGTGCCAATCTAATAGCTCTCATGATTGCTGTCACAGGGTCACCGGAGCAGACGGATCTTCGACGGGATATGGCGGAGGCCTCTGGCGCAAGCAGCGGCTGATCGAAATCGAACGTCAACTTAAAACAGTAAATAAGGATTACCCTGCATAACAGCCCAAATCGAAAAGACCAGTACTTTCGAAGCTTACACAAACCATCGAACCCGCTGTTTCTCTACAGTATCTGGGATGCCGGGAGTGCCCTTGCCGTGGAGCGCGCTGGGGTCGAAAGCTGTTGCGTCCAGCAGCTGGTCCGTTGCTGCTGCCCAAGGTTATGCAGATGGCCAAGAGCTGCGCTTCGAGGAGATGCTTGCAGTTGTCACTAGGATCTCAAAATCGGTGCAACTACGGGTCACCGTCGATTTTGAGGGTGGGTATGCTGCCGATCCTGAAACTGTTGGGCAGAACGTCTGAAGGTTACTAAAACTCGGCATTGTCGGCTTCAATTTTGAGGACCAGATCGTGGATGGCCCCGGCCTCTATGGTTTTGAGGATCAGGCTGCTCGGATACGCGCGGCTCGCCATTCAGCCGATTCTACCAGTGTTCCAGCATTCATCAATGCCCGAGACGTCTTCCTAAAAGCCGATCAGGGAGCCGCACACGCTGATTTAGTCGAGGGGGCGCTTGTCCGCGAGAAAGCATATGCGGCGGCCGGCGCTGACGGCTTTTTCGTTGCTGGATTGACAGATGATGCGTTGATCCGCCAAGTCTGTAACGCGGCAACAATGCCTGTTAATTTGATGACAACGAGCAGCAGGGACGTCCATAGGTTAGCCGAGTTGGGCGTGGCCCGCATCAGTTTAGGACCGGTACCATATATCGTTCTCATCTCTGCCGAAAAAGAAGGAACGCTTTTCTGTAACTTCGAAGGATGCTCTGGAGATTAGTTTATCCATTAATGCTTAGCAGCCAATTCGCCCATCTGCACCTCATGGACCTGATCGTTGGTCGACGTCTGGCGTATTCGATAAAGCGTTTTGGGGAAAGTTGGTTGGTACATGGCGCATGCCGTGATTTTCGCACGCGTTATTCAGGTGTTTTGCTGTTGGTTACTACGCAGGACGGCAATGCATATTGGCCAAAACCACAGGCCGCCAAATCAGAAATAACGAATAGCCACCAAAATGGCAGATGCCATCTTGATGGCTATGTCGATTTGAGTTACATTAGATCCAGAGGAAGGAGCACTTAATGGTAACCCCGCAACTATCTGTCCGCAGTTCCAAAGCGCGCGACCTTGCCCATAAGCTCGCCCGCCGAGAAAATCGCACGATTGCCGACATCGTCGAGCGCGCGCTCGAATCCTATGAGGCTCGAGAGGCGGGACGTGAACCCGCTGCGAAATTCTATAACCGTCTTTCATCGCAGTCGGGTACGGATATCGATTTCGACAGTATCATCAATGAAAACAGACGCGCTCACAAAGGCGTAGAGCTTTGATTTTTCTCGACACGAATGTGATGTCGGAGACGTTGAAGAAAGCTCCCGATTCTGCGGTCATAGCATGGCTGGTTCGTCACGATGCCGAATTGGCACTGCCGACGATTGCCGTTGCTGAGATCGCTTTTGGTATCCAAAAGATCAGGCCGGATCAGCGCGCTGATCGCCTGGAAGAGGGACTTGTGAGCTGGCGGCGCCGGTTCTCCGACAAGATGTTTGCCTTCACGGAAGAAGCAGCATTGGCCTATGGCGATATCATGGGAGATGCTGCGCGGAAGGGGAGGGGTATGTCGGTTCCGGACGGCATGATCGCGGCGATAGCGCGGATCAATGGTGGCCGGTTGGCAACCCGAAACCTTAAAGATTTCGAGACAACAGGCCTTGAGTTGATCTCTCCTTGGCAATTCTGACAGTGAGATCCGATCCTACAATAATCGGGCCGCTCGCCCGCTTCTGCGGGTGGCACTGTTATAGTAGCTGGATGCTTGCTGAACGGATCGATGGCGTGATTGCTCCATCGCCTCTGGGAGAGGGATGCCGCGGTTTGCCGCCTCGGTCAAATACCCTGACCGCAAACCGTGCGCAGAAAACTCCCCGGGATCCAGTCCAGCCATTTCCGCTCGATGTTTAAGGATCGCGTTGATCGACTGCGGATCGAGCGCCCGGCGCGAGACCGCTCCCCACCTTCCGATCCCCCGAAACACGCTTCCTGTGGCTTTTACTTTCCGATTTCAATTGAAGCGATAAGCGGAAATTCAGCCCTTGGTTTCCGAGCTTGCGGTTTCAACAGAGAGCAGGGGAGGGGCGTCTGTCCGGGTGATACCACTATTGATGAGCCCGTGATTTACCACCGAGGATTCGGCCATTCGGCATTTTCCCAGCCCGCGAATTCTGTCGGAGAGATCAGGTTCTTTTCGCCGTTCTTCAATCGCATAGCGTAGAAGCGGTCATACATCGGATCGAAACTCGAAAGGAGCTGCGCAAAGCAGGCCTTCCGTTGCGCTTTCGTCCATGAACAAAAGATCCCGCCGCGGCTGTCGATCATGTCGAATACCTCAGGCTGAGCTGGGTCAAGGCGCTGCCAGTGATCAATGATGCGTTCCGCTTGCGCACCAAAATCCTCACGCAGCGCATCTTCGATGATGGCTTCCAGGGCGTAGGTGATGGATTGCGTTTTGGCCGTATGGCTGAGGAACGCGAGGGATTGCCTTAATAGCCTTTGCTGAAGAAGAAGGACGGGCCAGAGGATCTGGACACCGTATCGAACACCAATTTCTTCAAAATGCTTTGGCGGCTGAATAACCTCGCGCTGCCGTTCATATGCTTTGCGCACATCGTAGGCCAATCCAAGGAACGAGCCTTCCTTGTCTTTCACTATCGGCGAGCGCTCATTCACGTCATGGACGACTTCATGCAGCCAGGTCAGGGACGTGTAGTCCCCGACGAGCAGGATGCCGGCGTGATTTTTGAGCAAGCTGTAGGAGAGCACCGGGACCAATCCTTTCAATCGACAAACAAGAACCCAATCAGTCCACCCATGGGTCGATGATGTCTATTCCAAAGCCTTCGAAATCCTTGGTGTTGCGCGTCGCAAGCGTTAGCTGATGGGCGACGGCCGTAGCGGCAATCAGACCGTCCATCGAGGCAAGCCCCCGACCATTTCGCTTGGCAAGCGCCATGAGATCGCCCCAGGCCAAGGCGACAGGCCCTTCCACCGGCAAAATCCTGCTTTCGAAGCGTTGAGGCAGATCATGCGCGAGCCATTCGTCCAGGGCATCGCGTTTTCGCCCGCTATCCATCAACGCAATGCCTCGACGAATTTCAGCGATCGACACGATGCTGATGAACGTACGGTCTTCGTCCAGCCCGTGAAGCCACTTAAGAACAGCTTCATCCGGGCGAGGTTTCGTAACTTCCGACAGAACGTTCGTATCCAGAAGCAGCCTCATAACGACAAGTCACGTGGCTCGTCGTGCTGCCGTTCAAGATCCAGATCCGCGCCGCGTAGAGGCGATGCCAACAGAAATTCCGCGAGCGATCCCCTGCGCCCAGTTTTCCGCTGCCACTCTTCTGCGGAAACGACGACCACGCTCGGCTTTCCGTTGCGTGTAATCGTCTGAGGTGCCAATTGCGCGCGCTCCATGACTTCCGAGAGCTTTGCCTTTGCGCCGGCGACCGTCCAACTCATATCGTCGTGGGTTGATGTTTGCATTGCTTCACCTTTAACCAAAATGACTATAGTGACTATAATGCGCCAACGGCTTTTCTGCAAGCGCTTGAACGGCAGGGGAGGGGATAGCTAGAGCCCTGACGCCTTGGTCAAATTCACGCGGAAGCGGTCCCGCCGGCGCTGATATCTGCGTGTCATCTCCGCTGAAGCATGACCGAGCTGTTTCTGGACGTAACGCTCATCGACTTCAGCGGAGGAGGCCAAGCCCGCGCGAAGGGAATGTCCAGAGAATTTGATGGCGCGTTCGATCTCACTGAGATCACCGCGAACGCCGGCAGCCATTGCGGCCCTTTTCACAAGCCGAGCAACCTCCTTGTCGTTCAACCGCTCCGAGCCGACAGCTTTCCCTTGCCCGGTCACGCGGCGAAAAAGGGGGCCATGAGCCATCTTGGCGAACTTGATCCAAGTCTCGATTGCGGCGACCGGGCAGGTCGCATCGGCCGAGCCGCGACCGACCTCGACCTCTCGCCATCCGGTTTTACCGCGCAGCGTAATAATCATACCCTTGTCGAGGATCTCGATCCAACCACGACCGTCCTCAGTCTGGTCGGCCTTCAGGTCGAGGCCGACGATCTCGGAGCGCCGAAGGCCGCCAGCAAAGCCGATGAGCAACATGGCCCGATCACGCAGGCCGCGCAGGGAGCCGCGATCGAGCGTTTCGACCATGGCAATGATATCCTCAGCCATGACCGCTTCCTTCTGGACAGGTGGCTTGGCGTGGCTGTTGCGGATGCCGGCCATCACGGTGGCGATATGCCGGTCCTTGCGATCGAGCGAGAGGCCACGCTGGGCATAGTTCCAGGAGAGTGAGGAGAGGCGGCGTTCGATGGTCGAGACAGAGTTCGCTTTTGCACCCCGTTCAGCTGTGCCGGAAGCGCAGGCTGTGATGTAAAGTCCGACGGTTTGCGGATGCGGGGGCAGGGGGGCCAGATTGGAGCGCCTGCACCACGCCGAAAAATGCTTCCAGTCGGCCGCGTAGGCCTTGCGCGTGTTGGCGGAACTGGCCGCCTGGACATAGCCACGAGCGCGATCGGCGAGGCTGGCAAGATGAGCAGGTGTCTCGCCACCGCCGGCGAGAGAGGGGAGGGGGCTTGCGCCTGACGCCTCCGGCGCGGAAACATCACGCCCGGCCTCCGTGCTGAGAGACGGCGCTGAGGTCTCCTCGACGTGATTTTTGGTGTTTTGCTCGATGATTTGGGCCATTTCTCTATAATGAGCAGAACGTCCGATAATGCAAGATTATCGGACATTTTATATTTCTGACATGTAGTGCGGTTTGCATCTATATAGATAGCATAAACCGCACATTTGATCTATACTGCGAAGCATGAACTCGATCACCAAAGTGCAAATTCCATCAGTGACATGGTCGGCGAACATGCCGGGCTGGACGTTGGCATATGGCCGTGACATCGACGAAATTGATGCCGCCTTCGCCGCCGGTATCGGATTGAAATCCCTCGACGATTTGATCCGCGCCGACCCTCCTTGGCTCGGCTGCTGGCGCGACCGCCTAGCCCTGAAATCAGCCGCCGTCGCGGCCCGCATGCTCGATCGGAATGAAGAAGAGAATGCGCTGCGCGACGCCGTTTTGCTGACTCCCGCGAATGGAGATCCGGGACCGGCCGGAAAGCTGTTTTTGGCCACACGAATGCTGGCACGTCGAACAGCGATGCCCGGCACTGCGTTTGTCAGGGAACTGGCCGAGCTTCTGTCTATCCGATGGGACATGGAGCTGTGCTCGATCGCGGATCTCGCCGATGTGGCAATCCAGTCCGGGCGCGCGGCCCCCATTGCGATTGCTGATCTGGTATCCGCGATCATGGCGCTTCGTCCGGACGCGGAGGTCCTGGCTCTGGCTTTGGCAGACATCGTACTGGCCCAGAAGCTGAGATGGGCGCGACCCGTGCCGCTTCTGCTACCTGCACGGTTCGGGTCTGCATTCCGCACTATCGGCGGAAGAGGTCGAGTGCGGCCAGGTGAGCCAGCTTATCCGAAGGCAATTTGTCTGGCGCTGGTCAGCAGTGTCGAGGCGGCGCTTCAATCTGCCGCCGACATCGATCGCCGTGCCGCTCGGTTAATGGCAGCAGTGCCAAAGGTGAGGACCAAGGGGGGCGATGCGGTTATCCAAAAGCTCCTCAATCAAGACGCGGTTCCGTCCTCGGCGCCGGGGTGCAATCTGTCACGATGGGCAGCCACTCGACTGTTTGAGCGGCTGGAGAGTTTCGAAGCAGTGCGGGAACTGTCCGGCCGCTCTTCTTTTCGAATTTATGGGTTATGACGATGAGGGGAGCGAGTGCAGCAAAAACAAGTCAACGCCAAGCGAAAGACCGCCAGCAGGAGGTCCTTTATGATCGTGAGCTCGAGGGACTGCCTCCAGAACTGCGGTGGCGTGAGTGGATGTTGCGGGTAGAGGCGGTGATATTCGCCTCGTCAGAACCGGTTAGCCGCGAGATGCTGGCGCGGGTGGTCGGCAAAGAGTGCAGTATTGATCTCTTGGTTGATGACCTCATCGACGAATTACGAGATCGACCATACGAACTGGTATTGGTCGCAGGCGGATGGCAGCATCGCACCCGAGCGCGGTTTGCTGAGACAATTCGCATTTCGACCGCTCCGGCGAGATCAATTGCACCACGGCTGTCAGAGACCGAGTCTATGGTGTTGACGGCGGTGGGATATTTTCAGCCGATCACCCGGGCCGAATTGGCAGAGATTTTCGGCAAGGAGGTCAGTCGTGACACGATCGCCGGCCTGCGAGATGCGGGCCTCATCGTATCAGGGCCGAGAAGTCCGACACCCGGTGCGCCCTACACCTATGTGACAACACCCCGATTTCTGTCGGTTTTTGGCTTTGAGACCCTGCGTGACCTTCCCAACATCGAGGCACTCGAGGATGCTGGGCTTCTGAGCAGGCGAGGCACGTTCGATACCTCCAACAAAGATCTTGCCGACATCGCTTCTGGTGGACATGACGCCGATGAGGCCGACTGACATCCCTTCTCATCGTGAGTTCGTTCGATAACGACCTTTTCTTCGCGATCCGATGTACTCCAGTAACTTGGAATGAAGCAATGCGCTGATATCCCGACGCGCGGTTTTCAAACTGACATGCCAAGTCTGAACGATCTCCTTCGCACTGAAGCGCTCACCCATTCTGATCTGCTCCAAAAACCATAGCTGTCGCTGATTGAAGGATTGTGGTTCAGGGTCATCTTTAGGGTCACGTTCAGGGACACGATAAGGGTCATTGCGGCGTCTGGTTGCTGCCAGCGTGGTGTTAGCGGCTTCGCCGGTGGCGTAAGCTTCTCTGGTCGCAAAGCGAATGACGCGATCGTTCGCAGGAGAAGTTTGCTCGGATGCCGGGCCTTCGATGATACCAAGTACAAACGCTCTTACGACCGGCGAGGAGACCACGAGCCGAAGGAAAAACATAACCTCTGGAGCATGTTGACCAGACAGCCAGTGTTTTACGGTTCGTTCGCTGGCGCCTGTCTGGCGCATCAACTCCTTGATTGCGCGGTGACTATCGCCATGCTCTTTCTTCAAGAGATCGGCGACGGTGAGGGCAAGGACCTCTCGGTCACCCAGAAAGCCGGGCCAAGTCGGCAACTTACTGCCCTTTTTCGGCAACATCTTCCGCTCCTTCATGCGCTAGGATTGCGATGCGGATGTCTGCAAAAATGGATGTGCTCGGCGCCGCGCCAGCCTCAGGATCAAGCGCCTTTGATCAACGACAGGAGGGGCAAAAAGTGGATCGGGAGACCTTTAACGGCATGTCATCGGAGCCGCAGCCAATTCGGGCTGCCGAATATGTCCGTATGTCGACCGATCATCAGCGATATTCTACCGAAAACCAGTCGGAGGCAATTCGGGACTATGCTCGGGCGCGTGGTATTGAGATTGTCCGGACATACGCGGATTCCGGAAAGAGTGGCCTGAAAATCGAAGGGCGCGATGCGCTACGCCAGCTCATCGAGGACGTGCAGATCGGCACAACCGATTTCACGATGGTCCTGGTCTATGACGTAAGTCGATGGGGCCGGTTCCAAGATGCCGATGAAAGCGCTTATTACGAATACATCTGCCGCCGTGCCGGGATCTCTGTCCAGTATTGCGCCGAACAGTTTGAAAATGACGGCAGCCCGGTGTCCACCATCGTCAAAGGCGTTAAGCGGGCTATGGCTGGAGAGTATAGCCGTGAGTTGTCGGCGAAGGTTTTCGCGGGGCAGGGCCGGCTGATCGAAAAGGGGTACCGGCAAGGCGGACCAGCTGGTTTCGGCTTACGACGAACCCTGATCGATGAACGCGGCCAGGTGAAAGGTATTCTACAGCGCGGTGAGCACAAAAGCATTCAGACTGACCGTGTGATCCTCACTTTGGGGCCGGTTGAAGAGGTGGAGCTGGTTCGCGAAATATATCGCAGATTTGTCCATCACGGGGAAAGTGAGAGCGAAATTGCAACTGATCTGAATAAGCGGGGCATCAAATCCGACCTTGGGCGCAACTGGACGAGAGGGACCGTCCATCAAATCCTGATCAATGAGAAATATGCCGGCGACAATGTGTGGAACCGACAGTCTTTCAAATTAAAGAAACGGCATGTCCGTAATGATCCCGACATGTGGGTCAGGGCTAACGGTGTGTTCGACGCTGTCATCGAGCGATTCCTCTTCGAGGCAGCTCGAACTGTTATCAACGCCCGGTCGTTCCGGCTGAGCGATGAAGAGATGCTGCAGTCTCTACGAGACCTGTACCAGCGAACGGGAAGTTTATCGGGTATCGTCATCGATGAATGCGACGGCATGCCATCAAGCAGCGCGTATAGCTCGCGGTTCGGTAGCCTGCTTCGAGCCTACAGCCTCGTGGGCTTCAATCCCGATCGAGACTATAGTTACGTCGAAATCAATCGAGAACTCCGCAAACTCCATCCCGAAGTCCTTGAGCAAGTGATAGGTGCCTTGAAATCCTCTGGCAGTGAGGCGTGGCAGGACAGCGAAACCGATCGAGTGACGGTCAACGAGGAATTCACGCTGTCGATCGTAATCGCTCGCTGCGCCCAGACACCCACGGGACTCCTACGTTGGAACCTACGTTTCGACACCTCACTTGCTCCCGATATCACTGTTGTTGTCCGCATGGATTCGGCCAACCAGAAGCCATTCGACTACTACCTCTTTCCAAGGCTAGATCTTCTCGCCGAGCGATTGAGGATGGCAGAAGACAATGCCCTACAGCTCGATGCCTATCGGTTCGATGACCTCGCTATTCTCTATCAGATTGCTGCGCCCGTTAACCTGTCGGAGGCTGCGTAATGTCTGCTCTTCATTCAAGTCATATAGAAATGATCCCGATTTCACGCATCTCAGTGCTCAATCCGCGCGCGCGCAACAAACGACAGCATCGGGATATCGTGAACAATATCGAAGCCGTTGGTCTCAAGCGCCCGATCACTGTCAGCCGCCACAATGGCCCAGGCGGGCCACGGTACGATCTGGTTTGCGGGGAAGGCCGTCTGGAAGCCTTTCAAATGCTCGGACAGAGCGAGATCCCGGCGGTCGTCATCGAGGCCAGCGAGGACAAATGCCTTGTCATGAGCTTGGTCGAAAATATTGCTCGACGCACCCCGCGACCAATCGATCTCATGCGTGAGATTGGTGCCTTGCGAGCACGAGGCTACACCGACGCTGCAATCGCCAAAAGGATTGGTGTCGGCGCACAATGGGTTTACATGATCGCCGCACTTCTCGAAAAGGGCGAAGAACGCCTTGTCGCAGCCGTTGAAACCGGCCTCATCCCGATTACCCTTGCGATGGAAATATCTCGAGCTGAGACCGAGGAGGCGCAAAGCTTGCTCCTGGATGCCTATGAGGCTGGTCAGCTTCGAGGGAAAAAACTTGCGGCCGTCAGGCGGCTTCTCGATGTTCGCATGCGAGCTCAGGGAAAAGGAATACAACAAGGGCGTTTCGGCCGCAAAGCTACCGGAAAGCGGATGACGGCTCATGATCTCATGCAGGTTTATCAGAGGGAGGCCGAAAAACAGCGGCTCTTGATCAAGAAATCAGATTTTGCACAGACCCGGCTTCTCTTCATTGTAGAGGCCATGAAGGATCTGATCGCGGATGAAAGTTTCCTCAATCTGTTGAGAGCGGAGGGATTGGCAACCATGCCAAAAGCACTCTCCAGCCGAATTTCAGGAGGGCATGATGAGCGATGGGCATGACGATGATGATGACAACGGTGATGGCCGAATTCACTTCGCATTTGATCGAGATATAAAAACAATAGCCATTTCTGCGATCGTACCGCTGAAATCTCTGCCTGAAGGCGCCCGCGAAAGCAGGAAATTCGGGCAGGTTTTAAGTTCGATAAAGGCGATTGGATTGGTCGAGGCGCCGGTAGTCATCGCGGACAACAAAAACCCTGGTCTCTGGTTTCTGCTCGACGGCCATCTACGATTAGAGGCTTTGAAGGAGCTTGGCACCATCGAGGTCGAGTGTTTGATCGCAACCGACGACGATACCTACACATACAATAAGCGGGTAAATCGCCTCGCCCCGATCCAGGAGCATCGGATGATTGCGCGTGCGATCGAGCGCGGCGTGTCCTCCGCCGATATAGCAGATGCTCTCGGGCTTCAGGTGGAGTCGGTCATCCGTAGGTTTCGACTGCTTGAAGGCATTAGTCCGGAAGCTGCGGAAATGTTGAAAGATACGCCATGCTCTATGACTGTCTTGGATGTGTTGAGACAGATGTCGCCAGTTCGGCAAATTGAGGCCGCAGACTTGATGATCGGACAACACAACTTTTCCATCATGTTTGCCAGAGCGATACGCGCTGCCACACCCGACAGCCAACTTGTTGCCCGCAGGAATGGTTCAGGTCGAGGTGCCGGCACACCGTCCGGTCAGCAGATCGCGCGGATGGAGCGGGAGCTCGCGGCACTGCAAACACAAGTTAAGAGCGTTGAAGAAACCTACGGAATAGATAATCTCCACCTCACCGTCGCGCGGGGATACGTCACCAAACTGCTTGCCAATGGCCGTATTACCCGGTGGTTAGAAAATCACCGCCAAGAATATCTTGGGGAATTCCAGAAGATTGCCGAGATCGACTCGATCGCCCCCTTCAAGGATGCTCCCGAGCCGTAGGACTTACGTGAGTTCTCAACATTGGCAACAGACGATCGAAGTTGCGTCCCTCCTGCGGGACTTCGGCCCCGTCGAAATCAGGCTCATCTGCTGAGCGGTCATAAGGAAGTGCGTGAGATCGGAAATTGGCCTGTTACTGCCTGCTGTAGGACGCCCTTGTTTAGGTTTGAGCGCATCTGAAAGCATGCGGATTAGAAGATCGCGGCCGCTCTCTTTCGTGACCTGAGTTGTGGGTGCCCCACCAGTTCTATCAACATGCCACCGGCCTACGTCGCGTTCGTTCGGGCGGCACACAAGTTTCTCGTAGCATCGGGCCCGAAATGACGTGGACAAACCCGTCAAAAGTTCTCGCTGACGGATTGCCGTAAGCTGAGGAATCTCCAAAAACCGCCGAACCAGCAGACTGTCGATCGGCAATCCCGCAATCAAATCGGAGCCGAAGATTTCATGGACGCATTGGTCAAGCTTCCTCACTGCAGGGCACAGGTAGATGGTCGATGCGCGACGGAGGTCGTAAGCACAGCGGGAACAATAATGGTGCGGCCTGAGCTCGCCCTGATCAAAGGCTGCCACGGGATGATTGCAGGAAGTGCATCGATCTCGCAGCCTGCTTTCGTGCTTTTCGCAAGTAAGTCGCGTTGCTAGCCGCCACTCTCTCCGAAAGTATGGATGGTCATCCGCGGCGAGGCATCGTGGGCAGAATTGTAGCCATGTCGATCCCGACCGTCGGTGGAGTTTTCGAAGGGGTAGAAAAAGCTGTTTTGGTAGACCATCCGGCATCGTCATAGCGGCGAGTTGCTCTGACGTAATTTCTGCGTACTGCCGCAGCTGATCTGCCAGGGTGATCGTACGCTTCAAATCAAGTCTGGCCGACCACATTCCAGGTGTGAGGCCAAGTACCCGGGAGAAAGCACGCCCTGGCACGCCGTTGGCGTAGGCAAGCCTGTGTAGCCAACTCGACAATAGCTCGTCGCGCTGTGGCATAACCGTGATGGGCCAGCGTGCGGAAATTACATCTCGATAGCGCTCGCGGATGTCGATGAACGGAGCGTGGGTTTCTCTCGCCGTCAAATCAGTTGCTTTCGCAACGACGCGTTACGTCGATGTGAAATGGAGATGTAGCCAAGTTCGTCAATACAGGTTTCGGTAATGCGTTCTGCCCCCGAGCGGAGCGCCATCACGGCAGCTTTGGTCACAACGGAGACAATCTCTCCAATCAAACCTTCCGATAGGCTGAAAATTCGCCGAGCCAATGTTTCATCCGACAGATCGGACGCTTTCGCGAGAGGTAGTGCCGCTTCGAGGCTGTCCAGGAGCATCAGATAGCTTTCGTCATATTGCCATCTCGGGATAGGGACCAGCTCGAAGCGAGTTGCCATCTCACTCGTGGCGTTGACGAAATCGTAGATGGCGACCTCGCCGACAAGAACCGGAGAGATATCGTATTGCCGGCCGATCCGACGGAGAAAGGCAAACACCCCTTCGACGTCGCGAGACCGTCCGCGTAGAGCATTGTGGAATTCGTCAAATATCAACACCCTGGGTTTGATGCTTGCCAGCAAGTGATCCAACTGCTCCGCCTTCCGGCTGACATTCCATATGTCGCCACCAGGCGCATGTAAGGCCTGAAGGATACTGGCGTAGAAATGGCCGAGTCCTGCTCCCTCGCGAGTTTGAACGATCCACACCCTTTGGTTCGAGGATCCGCGCAAGTGTTCAACCGCGAACCGCTCCGCGATCATTGTCTTCCCATTTGCATAAGGCCCGACAAGCATTAGCCCTTGGGTTCGCAAAGACGCTGGGCGGTTCAGCAGCTCAGTCAACCGTTGATGGCTGCCCTGTGCGACCTGATGGCCGATCCATCTTGGAGCCCGAATATAGGCTATGCGCTCTTCGTCTCCCAAATTGAGAAAGCGACGCGCGTGCTCAAATAAATGATCGGCCACACCGCTCACCAATCTTCCACCGGTAGACGTTTTTTCTGCCGTACCGGGTGATTTTCTTGAGCAGAATTCTTCTCGGAATCGCTTCTGGCGTAAGGCTTTTCGGCTGAAACAGCATGTGCCCTGCGGACCGCGTCGCGTCTCTCCCTTTTGGACAGCTTAGCAGCATCGGCTATGGCAGAAATCTCACGGCGCAGAGCCACCTTCTCTATGCTCGAGCGGTGATTGGTAGCTCGCAACTGCGTGCGATAAGCTTCATGTTCCCAGAGTGTCATCGGTTCGAGGCAGCCATCACGTCGTTCGATAGATCGAAACGATCGCGTTTCCGGATCACGAACATAGATATGGCTGATATCACGGGGATCGTATCGAACCTCAAGTTTCCCCAGCCGGTCGCGCTCTGGGACGAGGGAGCCGAGCCAAGGCGCATAGTAATGTAAGGCAAACATACTGAGACCCTGAGGGGACAACAGCCGTGTCGCACTGGGGAGAAACGACAAAAGCACTCGATCGGGGTCGTCTGGTCGCTCGGGCAAGCCCGGGCTATGGTTTCGCCACTCCGTGATCGGCACTTTCAGCGTTTTGGAATTTTCTTGTCGGTTATGATCGATGATCGCCAGCACTATACAGCGCTCCAATTCGAGAAAACTTAGGCATGCGCTCCGTTCCGACGGATATCCGTCGCGATCAGCCACAGAACGCCCTGACGAACCGGGATAGGTGGACAGCACCCCGTTGAGCTTTCCCAAAAGCCGCTCAACGACACCGCCTTGATGAACTCTGCCGCGGTCCCGATGGCGAATACGAATGCCGTAATCATCGCAACCCAGCTGAAATGCATTGCCCTTGAACTCCATCGCAGAGTCTGTGAGCAGAAGTTTCGGACGGCCGAACATCGGCCAAGCATGGTCAATGGAACGAGAAACGAGCCATTCGTCTTTTCGGCAGATCGCCTGCGCCAGACAGAGCGCAACAGACAACACCGAGGGCTTTTCCAAGGTAAGGCAGAAGCCGAAAATGGCGCGCGTCGCGACATCCGTTATAATCGTCAGATACGGGCGGCCGACAAATACGCCACGGTTGTCGACCACCTCCACGAAATTAATGTCGGTTGGGGTATGGTCGATCTGGCAGACATCGAGTGGGTTAGGCGCGTGAATATAACCCGGCCGTGGCTTTAACCGCATCAGATGCTTTGGATTGGCCGATCGCTTTTTGGCGATCTCTTCGGCCGAAAACAACGACGGAATGCGCCGGGAAATCGTCACATAGGAAGGAGCTATAAGCCCCGCCTCCTCACATCGGGCGCGGATCTCGGCAACGACTGGCGCAAGAGGCGGTGCTTCAAGTATCATCCACTGGTCGCGCAACGTCGTGCGGATGATATCTTCTGCCTTCGCCGATAGCCGCTTGCGTCGCCCGGAAGGCACCCGGGGCAGCAGTGCTGTTATTGTTCGCTCAGCTTTGTATCGGGCGAGAAGATTATAGATTTGTCGAGCTGTCAGGTGAAGTTCAGCCGCCGCCCTGGCAATCGCGTCTTTCTTAGACCGCCCAGCATCAAGCACCCGATCAAGCTCTCGCGCGGTCCTGCGCGCCTTCAACCAGTCCTCATCGGAAGGGCCGTAGCAGCCTCCACGATTTTGAAATGGCTTTGGCATACACAGCCCCATCGAAATCGTTAGCGATAATCTGGGCTATTTCTGCGCGCTAACTCTAACAGACGTATGACGTTTTGCGGTTTGAAATCGCAAAGTAAAAGCGACACCAGCAGCGCCCTCTCTCGTCTCGACGAGCGCATCGCCCGCTCCCCCGTCGGCGGCGGATGGCTCGAACGGAAAAACTTTACCGACGCCTGCGCCTCCCTTTGGATCGATGGCGAACTCGTCCACCTCGAAGACCTCGTCCTCCACGACGCTCTCCGAGACATCCGCACACCCACCCACGAACTCACCATCGCTCGCGACGTTTTACGAACCCGCCGACGCATCGCTGACCATCCACCTGGCTGGGCTCTGTCTGAAGAAGGCCTGCGCGGCCTGCGGCAGGCGTGGCCTGCAGCATCTTTGGGAGAGGGAGGCGCCGGCGTGGCCGACCAGCCCACCGCGGGTGAAGTGGCTGATGGGGGAGGGGAAGGCCCCGAGCGCGATGATCAGAACGGCGGTGAGGACCAAGATAGCGCATTGGTTGCTGAGCTCGCCGCCATCGATGCCCTGCTGGCGCGTTCGGAGGCGGCGATCGAGCATGCCAGAAAGCCCGGCCGGGCTCCGGCCCCGGCGCCGGGCCGGGCGGCCGAAAAAGATCCGATGGTTTATGATCTCGACTGGGACGAGGATGAACGGCTGGAGGAATGGCGTGCCGTGCTGCGTCAGGCGCAAGAATTTCCGGCGGTGCTGCAGGCGATCGTCGCGCTCGATGCCTGGAACGAGATCGGCGTGCTGCAGCATGCCGGCTGGATGGGCCGGCTGCTCGCCGCCTCCCTCCTGCGCCAGGGCGGAGTCACATCAGGTGGTCACCTCGCGGCCATCAATCTCGGCCTGAAAACCATCCCCGTCGATCGCCGCCGCCATCGACACCGCGAGACCCGGCTGCTCGCCATCGCCCACGGGTTTTTGGCGACCGCCGAGATCGGCCTCAAGGAGCACGACCGGCTGGCGCTCGCTCGGCAAATGATGGAACGCAAATTGGCGGGACGCCGTGCGTCGTCAAAACTGCCGGAGCTAGTCGAGCTGGTGATGGCGCGTCCGCTGGTGTCGGCCGGGATGGTGGCGAAAACGCTCGACGTGACGCCGCAAGGGGCGCGGCGGATCGTTTTGGAGCTCGGGCTGAGAGAGATGACGGGGAGGGGGAGGTTTCGGGCGTGGGGGATCTTGTAAAGCACGCCACATCGGGACTGGGTGGCGTAGGTTCTAATCCTCTCACTCTCACCACTTGAAGTATTGAGCTTCTCCATGAGTCTGCTGAAACGCTGCATGTCTAATGCAGAGCCTCCCAGGGCAATCCTTGATGCCTCCGGTGAAGTGCGGAGGCTCAAGCGAAGATTGTTCCGCCGTCTCGTCTAGGTGCTTGGTTGCTCATAGCGCTTTATTGGCACCGAGCTCCCTGCCGAGCCTGATCTGATGTCCGTTCCTGCCGTGTGCTTCCGGCCGTACAGCGATCTTTACGCACGAGCGCTAGCGGCACGGCCGCGACTGCGCGCGGCTCTATCTAGGTGTTCAGTCCCGGCATTTGATGGATCGGATTGATGATGAATTGATCCGGCTCTGAAGTCCACCGTTTGCAGATAAACTCGTATGGCGTGAGGCCCTTGAGTGTCTTCAGACGGCGACCGAAATTGTAAGCGTCGATGAAGTCCTGGAGATGCCGGCGGAGCTGATCGTGGCTGTCGTAGTGGAAGCGCTTGACGGTGGCATCTTTGATGGTGCGGTTCATGCGCTCCACTTGTCCGTTCGTCCACGGATGGTTGATCTTGGTGAACCTGTGCTCGATGCCGTTCTCGTGGCATCGCATGTCGAACATGTGGGTCATGTATCGCGCTGTCGGCCCGTTGGCGTGGCGCGGCGGAAAGCGGAACTGGATGCCGTTGTCGGTGAGCACGGTGTAGATCTTATAAGGCACCGCCTCGATCAGAGCGACGAGGAAGGCGGACGCGGTGACGCGGGTTGCCTTCTCAACCAGCTGAACGAAGGCGAACTTGGAGGTGCGGTCGATTGCGACGAAGAGGTAGAGCTTGCCTTCGGCGGTCTGCACCTCGGCAATATCGATATGGAAATAGCTGTCAACGGCGGAGTAAAAACCGGCCATGGGGCGGAGCAAAAGTCGGCCACTATGGCGCCGGCCTGAGACGGCCGGGAGGGCGTAGCCCGAGCGGGGGTCTTAGGCCGGCGCGGCGATTTTTTGAGGGGAGTTTTAGCAGGCCTTTCGGGCGCGACTTTGAGCGAGACGATAGCTTTCGCCGTTCATCTCGAGGATGTTGACGTGGTGGGTGATGCGATCGAGCAGTGCGCCGGTGAGACGTTCGGACCCCAGTGTTTCCGTCCATTCGTCGAAAGGCAGATTGCTGGTGATCAGGGTGGCACCACGCTCGTAGCGTTGCGAGATCAGCTCGAACAGCAATTCCGCCCCGGTCTTTGATAGTGGCACAAATCCCAGCTCATCGATGATCAGCAGCTTGTAGGCGGCCATCTGCTTCTGGAACCGGAGCAGACGCCGCTCGTCACGCGCCTCCATCATCTCGCTGACCAGGGCCGCCGCCGTGGTGAAGCCGACGGACAGGCCCTTCTGGCAGGCGGCCAGGCCGAGACCGAGTGCGACATGCGTCTTTCCCGTGCCGCTCGGGCCCAGCGCAATGACGTTCTCGCGGCGCTCGATCCATTCGCAACGGGAAAGCTCTAGCACCTGCATCTTGTTCAGCTTGGGGATGGCTGTGAAGTCGAAGCTGTCGAGGCTTTTGACGACCGGGAACTTGGCCGCCTTGATCCGACGTTCGACCTTGCGGCGGTCCCGCTCGATCATCTCCCGTTCAGCAAGCCGGAACAGGTAGCCGACATGATCGACGCCTTCGGTGGCGCATAGCCGGGCCAGCTTCTGGTGCTCGCGCTGGAAGGTCGGCAGCTTGAGGGTTTTGAGATAGTGGCCAAGCAGGATCTCTGGCGCGTCGCTGCTCATGCCGCTTCTCCCGCATCAGATGACAGGAGGCGCATATACGCCTTTGCTGACGTCTTCTCGACAGTCGCCGTCGGCAGGTAGGGATAGATCGCCAGATCCAACCGCGGCGGCCGGCGCTCGACCCGGCACAGGATCAGATGCTTGACCGCATCGAAGCCGATCGCGCCGAGCTGTATCGCCTGCTTCACCGCTGCATGTAGATCGGCAAGGTCGAAGCTTTCCAGCAGGCGCAGAACCTGCACGTATTCTCGCCGCCCATGTTTGGCCATGCGGCCTTCCATCAGCCGGCGCAGCGTCGCGAACTCGTCTGGCAGATCCCAGCCCTGCAATGGAGCCGCCTGATCCAGAGAATTGATCTTCCGCTCGATCAGCGGCAGGTAATGGACGGGATCGAAGACGACGTCTTCCCGTTCCCAGCATCGCGGATGACGCGCGATGATCTCGCCGCGGCAGCCGATCACCACCTGATCGACATAGCCCCGGACCCAGACGTCCTGATGGCCGTAGGCGACCGGTACGGAATAGTCGTTCGTCTTGTAGCGCACCAGCGACTGGGCTGTCACAACAGCGCTGGCCTGGTCGCAGGCATCAAACGGCGACGCCGGCAAGGGACGCATGGCCGCAAGATCGCGCTGCAGCCGTTCGCCAATCGTCTCGCTCTCGCCCCGCAGCTTGTCGCGCTGGCGTTTGCGGCACTGCTCTTCCAGAAAAGCATTGAACGCATCCCATGTCGCAAACCGCGGGATCGGCACCATGAAGTTGCGTCGGGCATATCCGACAAGACCCTCGACATTCCCCTTGTCGTTGCCCTTTCCCGGCCGCCCATAGCGATCCCGGATCAGGTAGTGGGACAGGAAGCCGCTGAACAGCGCTGCCCGCTTGCGTGTGCCGTCGGGCAGGATCTTTGCGACAAGGCAACGGTCGTTGTCATAGACGATCGACTGCGGCACGGCCCCGAAGAACGCAAAGGCGTGGACATGACCATCCACCCAGGCTTCGGCCACTGCCGCCGGATAGGCACGCACATAACATCCGTCGCTATGAGGAAGATCCAGCACAAAGAAGCGAGCTTTCTGCTCGACGCCGCCGATCACCACCGTCGCCTCGCCGAAATCGGCCTGCGCATGGCCCGGTGGATGCGACAGCGGCACAAACACCTCCTGGCGGCGTTGATCCCGCTCGCGCATATAATCCTTGATGATCGTGTAGCCGCCGGTGAAGCCGCACTCGTCACGAAGCCGGTCGAACACCCGTTTGGCAGTATGCCGCTGCTTGCGCGGCATCACCATGTCAGCTTCCAGCCACTGCTCGATCGTCGAAACGAATGCATCCAGCTTCGGACGCCGGATCGGCGAACGTCGCTGATAGCCGGGCGGTGTCGAATACGACAGCATCTTGGCCACGCTGTCGCGCGATACGTTGAAATGCTTTGCTGCCTGACGCTGCGTCATCCCTTCGGAAACAGCCAGGCGAACCCTCAAATAAAGTTCCACGGTGTAGATCCCCTGTCCCTCCTGCGATCATTGCAGAAAGGAAATAGGTGGCCGGATTTTACTCCGCCCGCGGACGGACTATTCCGCCGCTACCGTGGCCGACTTTTCCACCGCCGCTCTCAGCCATGTCTGCTTGAACAAGACTGGTGCGAAACTCCGCCTCGCGCGCTTCCCGCAAGGAATTGAGTTCCACCAGATGACGGCCTACAAGGCGATTCAAACCTGAGGTCAGGCCGGCGTAGAAAAGCGCTGCCCAAACGAGATATCCTGGCAAGATGAAATCGTAGTTCAAGACGTTAAATTGAAACTCCGGCGAAAGGGTCCACAAGATCGTCACGAAGCTTGCCAGAAGAATGACGGACTGCACCAGTCCGACGGCCAGACCGGTCGTGGTCTCGGCCAGAGACCGGACATCGGAGTGGATGCGTTGATCGGCGTGCTCGGCAAGCGGACTGCCAAGCAAATGTAGCTCGCGGCCGCCATTGTCAATTAACCATTTTTCCAGAAGATCGCTGACGAGACCTCTTCTGATGCTGATTGACAAGCGCTTGCTGACAAAGGTTTGCGTCACGTTTAGGATTGTGAGAGCCGCTGCAATATAGGCGAATATGATCAACTGTCCGATGAAGCTATCGAGGTCACGATCTTGGATTGCCTGATAGAAGGGTGCGTTCCATCGGTTCAGCGTAACCTGCATGTATGTCGTTGTCAGAATAATGGTCATCATCATTGCCGAAAACAATGACAGAGATCTGTGAGCTTGAGATGTGTGAAGCGATTTCCAGAACTGCCTCATTTGGTCAAAGAAGCCGATGTCGGAGGTTCCCGTGGTATCGGGCGATGGCGAGTTTGGAGTGTTTTTAGACGTCATGATTTACGACCCGTTCAATCGGCGACTGATGTTGGCGAGATGATCGCAGATAGACAAATCGCCATGAAAGTGGTTCACATATCACATGATATCCGATATCGATGCAAAAATGCCGAAGATTGCTCAAACCGGACGATATCGCGTCCGAAGAAGAACCAGGGATCGGCAAAAAAGCTGGAGGGAAAATGCCTGGATACAGAGTGAGTAAACTCGTTGCAGTCATCGCAATTGGTATCGGTGTGGCTTCGGCTGTCCCGACTGCACAGGCGGATAATGCCTTTGAATCACTGATTTCGCGTTTGCGCGGCAGTACCGATGACAACCGATTTGCGAACTCCAACGGGCGGATAGAGGCTCAAAGTGTCGACGTCGCGGGCAAATATGCCGGTCGCCTCATTGAGGTCCTCGTCCATGAAGGCGATCTGGTCGGCCCCAACGATATCATTGCGCGGATCGATGACCGCGACCTCCAGACGCAATTACTCGGTGCGAAGGCCTCCGTTCTTCAGGCAAAGGCAGCAAGAGAGCAGACTCTAGCGGCGGTAACACAAGCCCAAAGCACGCTTTCTGTCGCCGGTACGAACTTCGATCGCATCACCAAGCTCAACGCTGGACACGTCGCTTCGGACGCTTCGCTTGACGATGCGCGCAATGCATTGGCCGTCGCAGAAGCCTCGCTGGCGACGGCCAGGGCACAGGTAACAAGCAGCGAAGCGCTGATTTCAGTGGCAGAGGCCAAGGTTGCGGAGATCAATGTCGCGATCGAAGATCTCGTCGTCCGTTCGCCGATCCGGGGACGTGTACAGTACAGGCTCCGTGAGCCCGGTGAGGTTGTTGCCGGCGGAACGCCAGTTGTCACTTTGCTCGACCTGACCGACGTTTACATGAACCTCTATCTGGGGGCAGACACCGTCGGTAAACTCGCTTCTGGTGACGAGGCTCGGCTGATCCTGGATCCAGTGCCACAATACGTCATTCCCGCCCGTGTGATGTTTATTGCGCCCGAAGCGCAGTTCTCTCCCAAAAGCGTCGAAACTCAGGAAGAAAGGTCACAGCTGGTGTTTCGGGTCAAGCTGACCATTCCTCGCGACCTTCTTGTCAAATTCGAAGATCGCGTGAAGGCCGGTATACGTGGCGTCGGGTTCGTTCGCACTGATCCGGCAACGCAGTGGCCCTCCCAACTTCAGGTGAAACTGCCGCAGTGACGGGTGAACCATGAGCTTTGTCGCGGAATTGCACGGCGTCACCCACCGCTACGGAAAGACTGCACTCGACAACGTTTCGATTGCTATCCCCTCGGCGTGCATGGTGGGCGTGATCGGGCCCGATGGGGTGGGTAAGTCAACGCTTCTCGCCCTGATTGCCGGGGTTCGCAAACGCCAGGGCGGAAACATCTCCGTTCTAGGACAGGACATCTCGACGCCGAAGGTGAGAGCCGCCCTCGCCCCACGCATCGCTTACATGCCGCAGGGGCTGGGAAGAAACCTCTACCCTACTTTGTCGGTCCGTGAAAATCTCGAGTTTTTCGGGCGGCTGTTCGGGCAGGATTTGGAAGAAAGGCAACAACGCACAAGCATGTTGCTGGAAGCAACCGGTCTTACTCCGTTTCCGGACCGACCGGCGGGAAAGCTCTCAGGCGGCATGAAGCAAAAGCTCGCGCTCTGCTGCGCACTGATTCACGATCCCGATCTTCTGATCCTTGACGAACCGACAACAGGGGTCGACCCTCTCTCCCGCCGCCAGTTTTGGGATCTGATCGAGACGATCAGGGAGCGCATGCCGCATATGAGCGTGATTGCCGCTACGGCCTACATGGAGGAAGCCGATCGGTTCGACTGGCTGGCGGCCATGAATGAAGGGAAGATTCTGGCATCGGGGAGCCCGGCGGAAATAAAGGGGACCGCTGCATCGCTGGAAGACGCATTTATCGGATTGTTACCGCAGGCTGGAGCGAAAGGCATCGGCGTCCATATACCCGCCTATCATCCCGAAACCTCCCGCGTTCCTGCTATTTCGGCAAGCCATCTTACCAAGCGCTTCGACAAATTCGTTGCTGTTAACGATGTCAGCTTCGAGATCGGTGAGGGAGAGATCTTCGGCTTCCTTGGGTCGAATGGATGCGGCAAGACGACGACGATGAAGATGTTGACCGGTCTTCTCGACCCTTCCGAAGGCGAGACACGCCTGTTTGGACAAGCGCTGAGAAATTCCGACATGGAGGCGCGAAGACGGATCGGCTATATGTCGCAAGGTTTTTCGCTCTATTCAGAACTGAGTGTTCGACAGAACCTTGCGCTGCACGCCAGGCTCTACCATGTTCCCGAAGGTCGGGTCGCCCTTGCTCTCGACGAATTCGAACTGAAAGACTTTGCCGATCAGGAGCCGGATAGTCTGCCGCTCGGCATCCGCCAGCGTCTGCAACTCGCGGTGGCCACAATTCATGAACCCCGCATCCTTATTCTTGACGAGCCGACGTCAGGTGTGGATCCGATCGCGCGAGACGTTTTCTGGCGAAAATTGATCTCGCTCTCGCGTGACAAGGGCGTGACGATCTTCATATCGACGCATTTCATGAATGAGGCCGAACGGTGTGACAGAATTTCTCTCATGCATGCGGGCCGGGTACTGGCGGTCGGCACGCCGGCCGAGCTGGTGAGCCAACATCAGGCCGCATCCCTCGAGGATGCCTTCGTCGCGCTTCTACAAGAACAAACGCCGCAACAGGACCCCAGTAAATCTTTCTCGATGACCTCGCAAAAGGCCACGGGCCGTACGCGACCCAGCAGGCCGCTGCTCGCCTATGCATGGCGAGAGACGCTGGAATTGATGCGAGACCCAATCCGCCTATTCTTTGCAATCCTTGGCCCGATTGTTCTCCTGTTGACGGTTGGCTTCGGGATATCCTTTGATGTCGACAATATCCGGCTTGCGGTGTTCGATCAGGACAGGTCTGCCGAGAGCAGGCTTTTGACGGAACAGTTCACATCGATCCGGCAATTCACCGAACTACCCGAGATCAGCAACGCCGATGATCTTGCCGCGAGAATGCGACAGGGCGATGTGACGCTTGCTCTGGAAATACCAGACGGCTTCGGCCGCAAGCTGCGGGCGGGCGACACGCCTGATGTGTCGATGTCGATCGACGGCTCGATGCCGTTCAGAGCCGAAACGACACGGGGTTATGCAGTCGGCGTGCTGAACTCGTTCCGGAGTGAGGCCGCCCGAGAACTCGGCGGGAGCTCGTCAAGCAAACTTTCCATCGAGACGCGTTTTTTGTTCAACCAGGCATTCAAAAGTACCAATGCCATGGTCCCCTCGGTTATTATGCTCGTGTTGATGCTGATCCCGGCCGTCATGGCGGCCGTTGGCGTCGTCCGTGAGAAGGAGATGGGAACGATCGCGAATTTTCGGTCGACACCGGTGACCCGGACCGAGTTTCTTGTTGGCAAACAGCTGCCCTATATCGTGATTGCCTTTTTCAGTTTCTGCGTTCTGTTCGTGCTGGGGCGAATGCTGTTCCGTGTGCCTTTCTCGGGCGATTTCGCACTGCTCGCTGTCGTCTCGCTAGTTTATGTGGTGGCAACGACCGGCCTTGGGCAGTTCATTTCCACTTTCACAAAAACGCAGGTGGCTGCAGTTTTCGCCGCCGCAATCATCACCATCATTCCAGCTGTCAATTTTTCCGGCCTGATCGTTCCGGTTTCCTCTCTGAAGCCGGCCGGATATCTGACGGGAGTGATATTCCCTGGCACCTGGTACCAGGACGTTGTGGTTGGCAGTTTTCTGAAAGGCCTGACGTGGAACGATCTATACCTTGATGCCATCGCCCTTGTCGGCTTTTCTCTTGCTTATCTCGGCCTGTCGATCGCATTTCTGCGCAAGCAGGAGCGTTAGCGATGCAAGGTCTGAGTGCCATAATCAATCTGACGATCAAGGAACTGCGATCTATTCGTAGCGATCGGGTGATGCTTTTCCTGATCTTCTATGTCTTTACCGTAGCGACCTATATCGTCGCGGATGCGATCTCGACGGAAATAAAAGTTCTTTCCGTTGCTGTCGTTGATGAGGATCGCGGAGTTTTGTCATCCCGCCTGACAGGCGCAATCCAGCCTCCCCTTTTTCGTACGCCCGCTCTTGTGCCCCCCCTCAAGGCCGAGGACGGGCTTCGGCACGGACACTATGTCTTGTCGATCACCATTCCACCTGGCTTCGAACGCGATCTTCGCGCCGGCCGCTCCGCAACATTGCTGATCGAAACCGATGCGACAGCGGTTGCCCACGCCGGCAACGGCGTCAATGACCTGCAACAGTTGATTGCTATCGAGGCGCAGAGCTACTTTGCACCAGCAAGTGTCAGCGACCTGGTCAATGTCGTCGTCCGAAACCAGTTCAACCCCAATTTGACGTCCAACTGGTTCTCAGCGGTTATGCAGTTGATGAATTCGATCACCATCATCACGCTCATCCTGTCCGGGTCGTCGATGATACGCGAGCGGGAGCGCGGTACAATCGAGCACGTCCTGGTTATGCCCGTCAAACCCTACGAAATCGTCCTCTCAAAGCTTTTTGCAACCGGGGCAGTCATCCTCGCTTCAGCAATGCTCAGCCTGGTCCTGGTCGTCAATTTGCTGATCGGCGTTCCCCTATCAGGCTCATTGTTCCTCTACACTGTCGGAACCGCGCTCTACGTGATCGCGGTCGCAAGTCTGGGCCTGCTGCTATCAAGCTTCACGCGGTCCATGGGGCAGTTCGGCCTGCTGGCCATCCCGGTCATTATCGTTATGATCCTGCTCTCGGGCGGTATGACGCCGATGGAATCCATGCCTCGGTGGCTGCAACTGGCCATGAATACGATCAGCCCTGCTCCGCATTTTGTCCGGTTCACCCAATCGGTACTTTATCGAGGCAGCAGTTTCGATCTCGTTGCCGGCGAGATGGCCGCTATTGCCGCCATGGCCGTCGTGGCATTAGCAGTTGTGCTGGTTCGTTTTCGAAAAGTGCTGGCGGGGTAGAAATATTTATCGACAGGTGTGGCGAGGGGGAAAGAATGGAGGCCGACGCAATTTTACCGATCGAAACCGGATGCCTTCCTTTCACGAGGAACGTTGACCAGAGAAAGAATAGCCCACGCGGGTCAGATTCCGTGATGAGAGAAAATCGGGAACCTTGATCGATGGGCAATTCCCTCCTTTTGACGTTTAACACCGGCTCTTCGACAATCAAGTTCGGTGTCTTCACCATCGAACACGAGAAGCCCCGCCGCATTGGAAAGGGCCTGATTGATTTCCGACAGCATCCCCCTAGTTTTCATCTCCAGGAAGGGTCTGAGATATTCGACGCCGATCTCAAAGCGGAGCTTTCTGAAGATCTTCACGAGGTTGTGGACGAGATCTTAGGTTGGATATCCCGTCATTTCGATCTTTCAGATGTGAAGGCGGTTGGTCATCGCATCGTCCACGGCGGGGATCTTTTTGTCGACCCGACGCTGATCGACGACGATGTTATTGACCGTATCGAAAACCTGGTTCCTCTGGCCCCACTACATCAGCCACAGAGCCTGCGGCTGATCCGTGCGATCAGGAATCTTCGTCCGAACGTTATTCAGACCGCTTCATTCGATACAGCCTTTCATGCGACAAATTCCGATCTGGTCCGGCGTTTTGCACTGCCACGAGAGCTTCACGACCACGGCGTCAAGCGTTACGGATTCCATGGCCTGTCTTATTCCTTCATAGCAGGCGAACTTCGACGAATCGCGCCCACCATCGCCGACAAGAAGGTTATCATCGCGCATCTGGGCAGTGGTTGCAGCCTTTGTGGCATGAGCGAGGGCGTGAGCCGCGACACCAGCATGGGATTTTCGACCCTCGACGGCGTACCAATGGCAACGCGTCCCGGCGCACTCGACGTGGGGGTCCTTCTTCATTTGTTTGGAGAACACCACCAATCCTTTGAGGATGTGGAAGACCTTCTCTACCATCGCAGCGGCCTGATGGGGGTATCCGGCATCAGCGGGGACACCCGTGAGCTTCTGGCGAGCCACGCGCCACAGGCGAGAGAAGCGCTCGACCTATTCACCTTCAGGATTGCAGGTGAGGCAGCCAGGATAGCCAATACGCTGGGCGGCGTTGACGCTCTCGTTTTCACCGCCGGGATCGGCGAGCATCAACCGCCGGTCCGTGCAGCGATCTGCGCTCACTTGAATTGGCTCGGTGTTGAGCTCGATCAAAACCATAATGTTGAAGGAGGGCAAGAGATAAGCACTCCGTCAAGCCGTGTGAAGGTTCTCGTCGTGCCGACGGATGAGGAACAAGTCATCGCGAACGAAGCGCTCGCGCTCACCACCTCGAAACGTGACTGAATATCACAACATTTCCGGCCATCTCATGGAGTACGGTTAAACAGCGACACTCAAATGCGACGGCGCATAATGTTGCCCGCGTCGACCAAGTGATTATTGCAATTGATGAGAGGAAGATCATGACCAATATTTCAGGAAAAACCGTCCAGCACCTCGATCACGAAGAGCTCCGCACGATCGATGCATGGTGGCGAGCTGCCAACTATTTGAACGTCGGACAGATCTACCTATCGGCGAATCCGCTGCTGCGCGAAAAGTTGGCGGTCGATCATATCAAGCCGCGCCTGCTCGGGCATTGGGGTACGTCGCCGGGCCTGAACCTGATTTATGCCCATATGAACCGGCTGATCAAGAAATACGATCTCAACACGTTATACATGGCCGGCCCCGGACACGGCGGACCTGCTCTCGTCGCCAACGTCTATCTCGAAGGCACCTACACGGAATTCTATCCGGAGGTGACCCAGGACGAAGCCGGCTTGCTTCGTCTCTTCCGACAGTTTTCGACGCCGGGCGGGATACCCAGCCATGTCAGCGTCCCGACACCCGGTTCGATCCATGAGGGCGGCGAACTTGGCTATGTGCTCGTCCATGCCTTCGGCGCCGTCATGGATAACCCGGATCTTCTCGTCACCGCGGTTGTCGGCGACGGTGAGGCAGAGACCGGGCCGCTGGCCGGCAGCTGGAAAAGCATCGACTTCATCAATCCGACCCGCGACGGCGCCGTGCTGCCGATCCTGCATCTCAATGGCTATAAGATTGCCGGCCCGACGGTGTTTGCTCGGCATAGTGACGAGGATCTCGCCAAATTCTTCGAAGGCCAGGGGTACGAGCCGCATTTCGTCGAGGGCGATGTGCCGGACATCGTGCATCAGACGTTCGCGACAACACTGGAAGCGGCCGTGGTTAGGATCCGAGAGATCCAGACATCTGCGCGCTCGGGTCAGACCAGCGGGCGACCGCGCTGGCCGATGATCGTGCTGCGCACACCGAAGGGCTGGACCGGGCCGAAGATCGTTGACGGGGTGCCAGTCGAGGGGACGTTCCGCGCTCATCAAGTTCCGGTTTCCGAAGTCCTGACAAAGCCGGACCATCTGCGCATTCTCGAGGACTGGATGCGCAGTTACAAGCCGGAAGAGCTGTTTGACGACAACGGCGCGTTCCGCGCTGAGTATGCCGCGCTTTCTCCCGCAGGCGATCGGCGCATGGGGGCAACCCCCCACGCAAACGGGGGAAAGTTATCCGTTCCGTTGAACCTGCCGCATTTCGAAGACTATGCGTTCAAATTCGACCAGCGCGCAACCCAACGGACTGGCTCCACAGCGCGTCTGGGCGAATATCTCCGCGACATCTACAAAAGCAATCCCGATAATTTTCGGCTGTTTTGCCCTGACGAGACAAACTCCAATCGCCTCGGCGCCGTCTTCGAGGTCTCCGACCGCTGCCTGGTCAGCGATATTCTGCCCAACGACGATCATATCTCGGCGGAAGGCCGGGTGATGGAGGTGCTGAGCGAGCATTGCTGCCATGGATGGCTGGAAGGCTATACCTTGACCGGTCGGCATGGCCTGTTCGCTACCTATGAGGCATTTGCCATGGTGGTGGATTCCATGTCGATGCAGCACGGCAAGTGGATGGAGCATGCCAAGCATGTGCCGTGGCGGGCCGACATTCCCTCCCTGAACTATCTGCTGACATCGACCTGCTGGAGAAACGACCATAATGGTTTCAGCCACCAGGGGCCGGGTTTCATCGACACCGTGATCCATCGAAAGCCAGCGGTCGCCCGCGTTTATCTGCCGCCGGATGCCAATTGCCTGCTCTCGGTCGCCGATCACTGCTTCCGCAGTCATAATTATCTCAATCTGATCGTCATCGACAAGCAGCCGCAGTTACAGTGGCTGACGATGGAGGAAGCGAAGGCGCATTGCGCCAAGGGCGCCGGCGTCTGGGACATGTACAGTAACCAACCGGGGGAGCCGGACGTGGTCTTGGCCTGCGCAGGGGATATCCCGACGCAAGAGACCATCGCTGCCGCCTGGATTCTGCGCGAACTCGCGCCGGATCTGAAAGTCCGCGTGGTAAATATCGTCGACCTGATGCGGCTTTGCCCGGCCGATCGCCATCCGCATGGCATGAGCGATACCGAGTTCACCGAGATCTTTACAACCACCGCGCCGGTCATCTTTGCCTTCCACGGCTATCCCGGTGTCATCCACGATCTGTTGCATGGGCGGCAGGCGCATGATCGCTTCCATGTGCGCGGCTATCAGGAAGAAGGCACGACGACGACGCCCTTCGACATGGTAGTGCTCAACAAGATCAGTCGGCTGCATCTCTGCCTCGACGTTATGCGCTATGTCCCGGGCATGCTAGAAAACAATGCCGATCTCGCCGCACATTGCACCGGAATGCTTCGCGAGCATGAGACCTATATCCGCCAGCATTTCGACGACCTACCGGAAATCAGGGATTGGGTTTGGTCGGATCATCTGCCATCCCCAACACAGCCGAACGAGCAGCCGGGAGCCGACCGTACTCCTTAGGCATCGTGGTGAGAGGAACCCGTTGCTCACGCTCGCAACCGGCGTCCGATAGCAAAATATTAACCATCGCACAGGCTAACATGAGCCTGCGCGGCAGGTATTGCGTCCGCGTATCCAACAACCTCGAACATAAGGGCTGTTCGCGGGTTATGGGACGTCTTATGTGCTTCACAGATTGACAAAACACGCGGCTGTTCGGCGCATCCTGTCGGACGTGATCATTGTTCGCCTTGCTATAAGGCGCCGATGTTCGCACTTATGGCCGAACAGCCGATCTGCATCGATATCTTGCATTCTGACGTGGCGATACTTCGCGCTCTGGTTAACAAAATGTCACCAATAGGATGACGAACGCTTCCGATGCATGTAATTCACCGCTTCGAGAGTTTGTTCGGTTATGTCGAGTCGTCATGCAAATATTCGAGTCTATTCTTACGCTTGTGGCTGTCTTTGCCCCAATCTACCTGTTTTTCCGCTGGGTGAGCTACGACACAGAAAGAGCAAGCGGGACGGTAACAAGACCAGCCTCCAGTATCCATGAAATTTCATTTACAACAGACGACATGGCGGCTGTACCGGTGGCGCGAAAAGCCAGCGCTCAACCCTCTGGCCTTGACAAACGCAACGCGCCGGCACCCAGGCGGCGACCGTCAATGTGTCTGCGTCATCGACGGTATGGTTGATGCCTTCTGTTTCCCTTCGAATTTTCCATTTACCAGCGCTTTACCTGCCCCAATTGCCTCTGTTCGCCCGAACCTTATCAAGTCCTTCAATCAGACCGCAGATTTTAGTAAGGATCAAAATCGGCTCCTTCGTTCAGGTTCCGAATACAGTGCCCTGCCGGAAGTTCTATTATCCCCGGACTATCCGCGATCTTTGTCTCGATCCCCTCACCAGTATACACACAGTTGCGAGATTGCCATATCCTTGGAGGGGGCTTATGCAGGAAGAGAATTCAGCTTTTCTACCAATTCGGTTCCCTGCTGCTCGTCAAGACCGACGATGAGGCGGTGTTCCCGTTCGCTTCCAACGATGTGTCTATCCACAATCGACCAGGAACCATCCGGTTCTCGAAAAAGAAAATAGCGATCGCGGCTTTTTTCATTTTCCAAGGCAATTCCTTTCGAATCTCGCATGGCTGATGTTACTGCTCGCGAAAGTAACAGAAAGTAATGAAGACGGTTTGCACTTTTCCACCGCAGCCGGCCAAATAGACGAAATCCGAGCCGGAATGGCTACGGAGCTGAAAGATTGATAAATACAATGACTATTCCGTCCCGGCTTTGAGCAAGTTGATCGTTTTCGATAGAGCCTATTGCGGTCGCCGGCGCGAATACGCCTGAATGATTCTAAGAAAATAGCATTGCCGACTGGAATGGATCCGAAGAAGATCCGCCCCCACCGAAAAAAGCGCTTCATGTTGAAGGCCTGACAGCGCCCGCTGCAAGGTGAATTCGCTGAAATCTGATTTGCTGATGAGGCCCCTTTGCCATTAATGGGAAAGAGGGTGTCTGGAAATCTGGTGTCTATGAGCGCTCAGTACCATAGCGTCTCGCCGCGTAGCTCCAAGATTTCACGACGATCGCCACCAAGCAATGATTTTCGGCGTGAACACCTGAACGATCTCGCCGTCCTGATTGATCGTCTCGCTTCGGAAGGTGACGAGGCCGCGTTCGGGTTTCGAGCGTGATGGCGCAATCGTGACGATCTCGCTTTCCACATGGATGCGATCACCCGGCCATGTAGCGCGGGGCCAGGCGATTTCCCCGCCCGCGCCGATCAGCCCGCCGGCCAGCGGCAGGCTCTGTACGAGCAACCGCATGGTGGCCGCCGCCGTGTGCCAGCCGCTGGCGGCGAGCTTGCCGAACAGGCTGTCGCGCGCCAGTTCCTCGTCGAGGTGGAAAAACTGCGGATCGTAGCGCCCTGCGAATTCCCGGATTTCATCGAGTTCCATCACATGGGAAGGGCTGGTGAAGCGCTGCCCGACTGTGAGGTCGTCGAGATAGAGCTTCACTGCCTGCGCATCTTCGGTCATGTCGCGTCTCCCTCAGCCAGCCAGCGTCGCGTCCGGCGAGCGCTTTTCGTATTCGTCGAGAACGATCTGGCGGATCGCGGTCTTGAGCAGCTTGCCGGTTGCCGTGTGCGGCAGTTCCTCGACGATGATGACGTCGTCGGGAATGCTCCACCTGGAGATCTTGCCGGTATAGACATCGAGCATGTCGTGGCGCGTGAACGTCTGGCCGGGCTTGACCACTACGACGAGAACGGGACGCTCGCCCCAGCGGGCGTCTGGGGCGGCGACCACGGCCGCTTCCTTGATCGCCGGATGGGCCTGCGCGATGTTTTCCAGTTCGATCGAGCTGATCCATTCGCCGCCGGATTTCACCACGTCCTTGGTGCGGTCGACGATCTGCACGAAGCCGTCCTCGTCCATGGTGACGACATCGCCCGTGTCGAACCAGCCTTCGACGGCATGCGCCGGGCTCTTTTCCGTGTTGTAGTAACCGGCCGCGACCCAGGGGCCGCGCACCAGCATGGCGCCGAAGGCCTTGCCGTCGCGGGCCACCGGCTTTCCGTCGCTGCCGTCGATGCGGAATTCCATGCCGAACAGCGGGCGGCCCTGCTTGGATTCGAGCATGAGCCTTTCTTCCGCCGAAAGCTTCTCGTGCTTGGGAAGAAGCGTCGCCGCAAGTCCGATCGGGCTCGTTTCCGTCATGCCCCAGGCATGGCGAACCGTGACGCCCATGTTGTGGAAGCGGCTGATCATGATCGGCGGCGTGGCCGAGCCGCCGATGGCGACACGCTTCAGGCTCGTGAACTTCTGGCCATGGGCATCCATCCAGTCGAGCAGGCCGAGCCAGACCGTCGGCACGCCGGCGGTTGCCGTCACGCCTTCGCTTTCGAACAGCGAGTGCAGGCTGGCGCCGTCAAGGTTGGGACCGGGCATCACGAGCTTCGCCCCGACCATCGGCGCGGCGAACGGCAGGCCCCAGGCATTGACGTGGAACATCGGCACAACAGGCACCACCGCGTCATTGGCCGAAAGGCTGAGCACATCCATGAAGCTGATCGCCATGGCATGCAGCACGCTGGACCGGTGGCTGTAGAGCACGCCCTTCGGGTCGCCGGTGGTGCCTGAGGTGTAGCACAGGCCGGACGCGGTGTTCTCGTCGAATACCGGCCATTCGAATTCGTCCGACTCGTCCGCGATCAGCGTTTCGTAGCAGACGAGGTTCGGCAGAACCTCCGACTTCGGCATATGCGCCTCGTCGGTCAGGATGACCACGGCCTTCAGCGGTGCCAGCCGGTCGGCCAGCGCTTCGAGGATCGGCAGGAAGGTGAGGTCGGAGAACAGCACGCTGTCGCCGGCATGTTCGATGATGTAGCCGATCTGCTCGCGGAAGAGGCGCGGGTTGATCGTGTGGCACACGAAGCCCGAGCCTGACACGCCGTAGTAAAGCTCCATGTGGCGGTAGCCGTTCCAGGCGAGCGTGCCCACCCGGTCGCCATGCTCAAGGCCGAGCTTCTGCAAGGCGTTGGCGAGCTTCTGGCTGCGCTTCGAAAGATCCGCATAGGTGTAGCGATGGATGGGGCCTTCAACGGTCTTCGAAACCACTTCCGTGCTGCCGTGATAGGTCGCTGCGTGACGCAGGATCGACGACACGAGCAGCGGTGCATTCATCATCATGCCAAGCATGGTCTTCTCCTCCCGGGCAAGAGTAATTCCAGCAAAAGTGTGAAACGGCTTTGCGTCCGGAATTACATGAAAACAAAGGGATAGAGCATTTCCGGCGACTCCGTTCTCGCCGGAAATGCTCTGACTTCAATCAGAACAGGTCGGCGTCGAGCGCCATGATATCGGCAGCGCCGGCGCGGAT
>NZ_QLNF01000071.1:43260-51703 GCF_003261015.1 Agrobacterium sp. MS2
AAGCGGGCAAGCGCGAGCTTGCGCTGCTTCAGCGGCGTCGTCGCATCGGCCGAGGCTTTTTCGGCCATGCGCACCCAGAGCCAGCCGAAGCTCACCAGCGCGAAGAAGCGCAGGTAGTCGGTGGCGCTTGCTCCGGCCTCCACCGGATCGGCACCCTTGGCCAGCAATTCTTCCGTCAGTTTCTCCAGCCGGGCAAGAGCCTCGATGACCGAGGCCTTAACCGTTTCCAGTTCGGCCGGACCCTTCGTGGTCGAAAGGTCATCGCGCACCAGCGCGAAGAAGCCGCGCGCCACGTCGCCGTTTTCCATCGGCAGCTTGCGGCCGACGAGGTCCATGGCCTGCACGCCGTTGGTGCCCTCGTAGATCTGGGCGATGCGGGCATCGCGCACATACTGCTCCATGCCCCATTCGCGGATATAGCCGTGGCCGCCGAACACCTGCTGCGACTGGACGGCGATCTCGAAGCCGAAATCGGTGAAGGCGGCCTTCACCACCGGCGTCAGCAGCGCGACGAAGCCATCGGCCTTGCGGCGGGTGTCCTGATCGGGATGACGGGTGGCGATATCCATCTGCAACGCAGTCCAGATGGCGAGTGCGCGACCGGCCTCGGTCAGCGACCGACCTGTCAGCAGCATCTTGCGCACGTCGGCATGTTCGATGATCGATACGGGGCCACGCGCACCGTCGGCGGAACGGCCCTGCAGGCGCTCGCGGGCGTAAGTCACGGCCTTCTGGTTGGCGGCCTCGCCGATGCCCAGTCCCTGAATGCCGACGAACAGGCGCTCGGCATTCATCATCGTGAACATGGCGTTGAGGCCGCGGCCGGGTTCGCCGACCAGCCAGCCGATGGCGCCGTCATAGTTCATCACGCAGGTCGGCTGGGCGTGAATGCCCATCTTGTGCTCCAGCGAGCCGACCGACATGCGGTTGCGGTCTCCGAGCGAACCGTCTTCCTTGACGAGGAACTTGGGCGACAGGAAAAGACTGATGCCCTTCACGCCCTTCGGCGCGTCGGGCAGGCGGGCCAGCACCAGATGCACGATGTTGCCGCCGAAATCATGATCGCCAGAGGAGATGAAGATCTTCGTGCCCTTGATGGAATAGGAACCGTCGCCCACCGGCTCTGCGCGAGTGGTGAGCAGGCCGAGGTCGGTGCCGGCGGAGGATTCGGTGAGCGCCATCGCGCCCGTCCATTCGCCCGAGATCATCTTCGGCAGATATGTCTGCTTCAGCTCGTCGCTTGCATGGTGGGCGATTGCCTCGACGGCACCGCGGGTCAGACCCGGAAACAGGCCGAAGGAGAGATTGGCGGAAGATAGCATTTCGTCCAGCAGGATCTGCAGCGCGCGCGGCAGGCCCTGTCCGCCGAATTCCGGATCGCCTGACAAACCGCCCCAACCGGCCTCGACGAAAGCCCTGTAGGCGTCGGACACGCCCTTCGGCGTCGTCACCAGCCCGTTTTCCAGCTTGCAGCCTTCCTCGTCACCGGGACGGTTGAGCGGTTCGAGGATCTCGGCGCAGAACTTGCCGCCTTCCTCCATGACGCTCGTTGCGAGTTCCGTATTGACCTCTTCAAAGCCGGGAAGGGTGGCCATCTGCGCGTCGAAGTCGAAGACCTCGCCGAGCAGGAAGGAGATGTCGTCGACGGGAGGGATATAGCCTGCCATGGGAGTTCCTTGCCTCTTCTTGTTCAGTTGCGCAGCGGCTTGCCGGTCGCCAGCATGTGCTTGACGCGGTCCACGGTTGCAGGTGTTGCGAGCAGGTCGACAAAGGCCTCGCGTTCCAGCGCGATCACATCGTCTTCCGAGAGCGGTTTCAGCGGATCGGCGGAGGGACCGCCGGTCAGAACATTGGCAAGCGCGCGCCCGACCACCCTGTCATGCGCGGTGGCCCGACCGGCGAGCGCTTCGCCTTCGATGATGTTGTGGATCGCGGAAGCCCCTGACGGCCCGGCCATGGCGATGACAGGCGGTTCCGGCGCGACATAGCCTTCCGCCAGCGAAAGCGCCTTTGCCTTGGCGTCGGCGATCAGCCGGCTGCGGTTCATGGTGATGCCGTCGGTGGCCTTGAGATAGCCGAGGCTACGGGCGTCGAAGGCGCTGGCCGAAACCCTGGCGGGTGCGATCAGGTTGAAGGCGGCAATCGCAGGCGCGACCGGCCCGCGCAGCGCGGCGGTCGATGCCGAGAAGCGCAGCATCATTTCCTTGCAGCCGCCCCAGCCCGGCACGACGCCGATGCGGGTTTCGACGAGGCCGATGGAAAGCTCCGCATGGGCCTGGATCGCGTCGCAATGCAGAAGGATCTCGCAGCCGCCGCCGAGCGCCAGCCCGGCTGCGGCACCGACCACCGGGAAGGGGGCGTATTTCACCGCCTTGAAGGTGCGATGGCCATGGTCGATGAAGGCGCCCAGCGCCTCGCGACCGCCCTTTTCCACCGTATCGAGGAAGACGCGCAGGTCGGCGCCCGCGCTGAACACGGCGGCATCGCTGCCGATCACCAGTGCCTTGAAATCCTTCGCCGTGCGTTCGACAGCCTTGTTGATGGCGTCGAGCAAGGCGGGATTGTAGGTGTTCATCTTGGTTCGGAATTCGAGGCAGGCGACGCCGTCGCCAAGATCCCACAGGCTTGCCGCGCCCCAGTCCTCGACCGGCTTGCCGGCGAGCTTGAGGTCGGAAAGAAGCAGCACGCCGTCACCCCTGGCAATCGGTTCGACCGTGCCGTCAGGCAGCAGGTTGGCGCGCTTGCCGTCGACGACCGAATAGAAGCCGCCCTTTTCTGCTGCGAGCGAGAGATAGGCGGGCACGGCAACGCCGCGCGCTTCGAGCCGGGCCTTCAGCCAGCCGGCGCCGAGCCGGTCGATCAGCTCGAACGGACCCTGCTTCCAGCCGTAGCCGGTGCGCATGGCCTCGTCCACGGCGTCCGGCGTGTCGGCGATGTCCGGCACCAGCGACGCGGCATAGGCAAGTGCCTTTTCCATGACGATCGCAGCATAGCGGCCGCCGAGGCCGGCATGCTCCATCAGCGCGCGCGGATCGCCGCCCGAGGCATCGAGGCTTTCGGAGGAAACCGCCTTCTGCGGCCGGTATTCGCCGGTCTTCAGGTCGGTCACGTCGCGCGACTTGCGGTCGGGCGAAAGGCGCACGAAGCCCGCACCGCTTTTGCGGCCGAGACGGTTTTCCGCGATCATGCGGGCGATCAGCGCCGGTTCGGCGTCGTAGTCCTTCACCGCATCGCCTTCCGGCGTCGCGTTCTGCAGGCTGCGCAGGATGGTCGGCATCAGGTCGATGCCGACGAGATCCAGCAGGCCGAAGATGCCGGTGGAGGGAATGCCGAAGGGCTTGCCGATGATGGCGTCTGCTTCCTCGACATCGAGGCCGAGTTCTATGGCCTCGTTCTGCGCCACCACCATCCAGTAATTGCCGATGCGGTTGCCGATGAAGCCGGGCGTGTCCTTGCAGACGACCACGCTCTTGCCGAGGCCGCGATCCGCGAAATCACGGATGGTCGCGGTCACTTCGGGCTTGGTCGCCTTGCCGGAGACGAGTTCCAGCAACCGCATGATGCGCGGCGGATTGAAGAAATGGGTGATGAGGAAGTCGGCGGCGAAACCCTCCGGCAGTTTCTCGACCAGCGAATGCAGCGGAATGGTCGAAGTGTTGGAAGAGACGATGGAGCCCTTCTTCCTGACACCGTCGATGGCGCGGTAGAGCGTCTGCTTTATCTCCAGCTTTTCCGCGACAGCCTCGACGATCCAGTCGGCGTCGGCGATCAGCGCCAGGTCGTCCTTGGTCGAGCCGGTGGCGATGCGGCTCGCGAATGCCGGGTCCATGAAGCCGTTGGCCTTGAGCTGGCGGGCGACGCCGCCATCGGCAAACTTCTTCTCCATGTCGAGCAGCACCACGTCCAGCCCTGCATTGGCGAGATGGGCGGCGATGCCCGAACCCATGACGCCCGCGCCGATGACGGTGGCTTTTTTGATCGTAGCCATGATCAAGCGGCCTCCAGAACCATGGCGATGCCCTGACCGCCGCCGATGCACTGGGTGGCGAGCGCGTGACGTCCGCCGTCGCGCTTCAGGAGCAGCGACGCCTTGCCGACGAGGCGGGCGCCGGTCGCGCCCAGCGGATGGCCGAGCGCGATCGCGCCGCCGTCGCGGTTGAGGCGGGTCGGATCGATGTCTAGGTCGCGGCAGCAGGAGAGAACCTGCACGGCGAAGGCCTCGTTCATCTCGATCACGTCGAGATCGCCTGCGGAAATACCGGCGCGCTTCAGCGCCTTGCGGCTGGCCTCGACCGGGCCGATGCCCATGATCTCGGGCGCGCAGCCGGAAATGGCATATCCCGAGATACGGGCGAGGGGCTTAAGGTTATGGCGCTTGACGAAGTCTTCCGAGCAGACCAGCGTCGCGGATGCGCCGTCGGTGAGCGGCGAGGAGTTGCCGGCCGTGACCGAACCGCCGGCCTTGAAGGCGGTCTTGAGGCCCGCGAGCTTTTCGGCGTCCGTCTCACGCGGGCAGCCATCGGCGGCGACATCGCCGATAGGGGCGATCTCGGTGGCCAGCCGGCCATCGGCGCGGGCGGCGAGCGCCTTCTTCTGGCTCTCCAGCGAATAGGCGTCCTGTTCCTCGCGCGAGATACCGTAGCGGTCGGCGAGGTTTTCGGCGGTCAGTCCCATGTTGAGGAAGGCGATGCGCTGGGCGTCGCTCCAGGCCGGGTTCGGCATGGGGTTGAAGCCCATCATCGGCACGCGGCTCATGCTTTCCACGCCGCCCGCGACGAAGGCGTCACCCGCGCCCATGGCGATGGCGCCAGCGGCCATCTGGATCGCCTGCATGGAGGAGCCGCACCAGCGGTTGACCGTGGAACCGCAGACAGATTGAGGAAGTCCGGCGATCAGTGCCGCACAGCGGGCGATATTGAGGCCCTGTTCGCCCTCGGCGAAGGCGCAACCGAGGTTCACGTCCTCAAGTTCGGCAGGGTCGATGCCGGAGCGGCCGACCAGCACCTTGATGACGCCGGCTACGAGATCATCCGGGCGAACGCCGGCCAGCGCGCCGCGATAGGCGGGCGTAAACGGGCTGCGCAAAGTGTCGACGATATAGATTGCGGTCATGGTCTTCTTCTTCCTGTCTGGAAGCATTTCCGGCAAAGCTGCGAAGCGGTTGGCGTCGGATAATGCGTAGAAACAAAGGGATGGAACGGGCGTCACATGTTGGGATAGTTCGGGCCGCCGCCGCCTTCGGGGGGCACCCAGGTGATGTTCTGCGAGGGATCCTTGATGTCGCAGGTCTTGCAGTGCACGCAGTTCTGCGCGTTGATCACGAAACGGGGGCCGGTCTTCGCCTGTTCGTCGTCATAGACGACCTCGTAGACCCCGGCGGGACAGTAGAGCCGCGCCGGTTCGCCATAGAGCGGCAGGTTGCGTTCGACCGGGATGGCGGGATCGGCAAGCCTCAGATGAACAGGCTGGTCCTCGATATGATTGGTGTTCGACAGGAAGACCGAGGACGGCTTGTCGAAGGTAAGCTTCCCGTCCGGCTTCGGATACTGGATCGGCGTGACTTCCGAAAGCGGCTTCAGGCTCTGGAAATCGGCCTTTTTGTGCTTGATCGTGCCGAAGGGAGAGACGCCGAAAAGCGTCTGCAGCCACATGTCGATGCCGCCGAGGCCGACGCCGAGCACGGTGCCGAACCGCGACCACAGCGGCTTGACGTTGCGGACCGGTTTCAGGTCCCGCCCGATGGCCGAGCTGCGCCAGCCGGCCTCATAGGCTTCGAGCGTATCGTTGGCGCGACCGCCCGCAAGCCCGTCGAACACGGCATCCGCCGCCTGCATGCCGGAATGGATGGCGTTGTGCGAACCCTTGATGCGCGGCACGTTCATGAAGCCAGCCGCGCAGCCGGCCAGCACCCCGCCCGGAAAGGCAAGCTGAGGCACCGACTGGTAGCCGCCTTCGGTTAGCGCGCGGGCGCCATAGGCGATGCGCTTGCCCCCCTCGAAGGTGTCGCGGATCAGCGGATGCGTCTTGAAACGCTGGAATTCGTCGAAGGGTGAGAGCGTCGGGTTCTTGTAATCGAGATGCAGCACGAAGCCGACGGTCACCAGATGATCGTCGAAATGGTAGAGGAACGAGCCGCCGCCGGTCTTCATGTCGAGCGGCCAGCCGAACGAATGCTGCACCAGCCCCTTGCTGAACTTCTCCGGCTTCACCTGCCAGAGTTCCTTGATGCCGATGCCGAATTTCTGCACCGAGCGTCCCTCGGTCAGGTTGAAGCGGGCGAGAAGCTGCTTGGTCAGGCTGCCGCGAGCACCCTCGGAAAACACGGTGTATTTCGCCCGAAGCTCCATGCCAGGGGTGAAATCATCCTTCGGCTCGCCGTCGCGGCCAATACCCATGTCGCCGGTGGCGATGCCTGTGACCGCGCCGTTGTCGTCATAGAGAACTTCGGTTGCCGCAAAGCCCGGATAGATCTCGACGCCGAGCGCCTCGGCCTGTGCCCCGAGATAGCGGGCGACATTGCCGAGCGAGCCGATGAAGTTGTCGTGATTGTTCATCAGCGGCGGCATCAGCGCATTGGGAAGCCGCAGCGAACGGCTGGCGGTCAGCACATGGAAGCGGTCGTCGGTGACTTCGGTGGTGAGCGGTCGGTCGGGATCTTCCCGCCAGTCGGGCAGGAGCGCATCGAGGCCGGAAGGATCGATCACCGCGCCCGACAGGATATGCGCGCCGACTTCCGAACCCTTTTCCACGACGACGACGGAGATTTCCGCGCCTGCCTCGGCCGCGCGCTGCTTCAGGCGGATCGCGGTGGCAAGACCGGCCGGTCCCGCGCCAACGATCACCACGTCGAAGTCCATGGCCTCTCTGGTTGTTTCGCTCAACTTTACCTCCTTCAGCTGAACGAGAGATGTGGTATCAAACGATTGTTACAATTGGCAAGAGGAATCTGGCGGACGCTTTTCGTCTCGTAACGAAGCCAGAGTTTGGGAAAATGACAGCTCTGCGCTATTAGCAAAGGAAATATGAATGAAACCGGTGAGGCGATGACGGCAGGAAACGGTCCTAGAAGCACGAAAGACGTCAGCGGTTTACTGGCTGTGGCGTTGCGGGATACGGGCATAACCGACCGCCACTGTGAGATCCTGGAAGCCGCTGCAGCGCTGTTTGCCGAGCGAGGTTACGCTGCGACTTCAGTTCGTGATATCGGCGAACGCGTTGGACTCCTTGGCGGCTCTCTATACCATTACATCAAGTCGAAAGAGGCACTGTTCGTCCGCATCCACGATATCGCCCTGCAGATTGCTGAAGATCGCGTTCGCTCCGCGATCGAGCCGATAACGGATCCATGGGAACGCTTGGAGATGGCATGCATCACCATGATGGAGATTCAACTGGATCCCGCCTCATTGACGATGCCCCTAATGAATGATTTCATTTCTGCGCCGGCTGAAATCCGAGATCGCTTGGTCGACAAGCGTGACAGATTCGAACTCGTATTTCGCGACTTGATCGCAGAACTTCCGCTAGAGGCCGAATATGATCGCGGCATCTATCGGTTGCTTCTACTGACGCTACTAAACAATGTTTCAAATTGGTATAGGCCAGGACGCATGAATCCTTCAGATATAGGCCGCCAGATCGCAACTATTTTCAGACATCGCGGTCGGAATTGATTTTTGTGAACAAATCTTGCTCAAGATTATTTGGGGTCGGAACAAGAGCAGTCCGAAATCGTACGCTAAGGTCGAACGAAACCGGAACGATGCCGTAGATCCGATATGCAACATCCGATCTCTGTGGATTGCCACCGACATGCGCCAATTTTGATTTCTCTGTCCGGCCCGACTCGACAACGCTTCGAGCAGATTGCTCATCAATGGAGTCGGGCGATGGCAAAGCGCAAGCTTCTTAAAGATCAAGATCGCCGGAAGCTTGTCGACATACCAGTCGACGAGGATAACCTAATCCGACACTATTCGTTGTCATTGGCGGATCGCCTGGAGATTGAACTGCGGAGACGTAATCACAATCGGCTCGGCTTCGCCATCCAGCTATGTCTAATGCGATACCCGGGTCGAGTGCTTGGAGCAGAAGAAACTCCGCCTCGCGCCATGCTGAAGTATGTTGCTGATCAGATCGGCGCCGCTCCAGACGAATTTGCCCTCTATGCACGTCGTGAAGAAACCCGTCGGGATCATATGGCGCGGCTAATGGTCTATCTGAATACGAGAAGCGCGACTCTGCAAGATCGCCGCGTCGCGCTATTGGCAGCAGTTCAAGCGGCGACCATGTCCGACGACGGTGCTGCGATAGCCAGTTCGATTGTCGCCGCGCTTCGCGAACGCGGCGCTCTTCTGCCGGCGATCGATACGATCGAACGCATCGGCCTTGCCGGCCGTGCCATAGCCCGGCGGCGAGCAGAAAGAACCCTGATTGAAGACAT
>NZ_QLNF01000072.1:0-68434 GCF_003261015.1 Agrobacterium sp. MS2
ATTGACGGGCGCCTTGGGAGGGCGGGAGAGCACGATGCCCTGCCTTTGCGCTCTATATGAAAAATTACTGCCATCAAGAAAACTGTGATAATGTGGAAGCAATCTATCGATGAAATGGATGGGACATGGACGCGAACCCAACGCTCGATCAATTGCAGGTATTCTTGACGGTTGCCGAGACCGGCAGTTTTTCCGCCGCATCGCGGGCGCTCAATCGTGCGCAGTCGGTGGTCAGTTACACCATCGCCAATCTCGAAGCGCAGCTTGAGGTTACGCTTTTCGAGCGCAACGGGGTGCGCCAGCCGAAGCTGACGGACGAAGGGCGCGCCATGCTGGAGGATGCAAGGCGCATCGTCGCTGGTCTGCAGGAAATGCGTGCCCGCGCCAAGGGGCTGAAACAGGGGCTGGAAGCGGAACTTTCCGTAGCTATCAGCACCATGGTGCCGGCGGAGGCCGTGGTGGCTGTGCTGCGGGATTTTCGCACGCAATTCCCAACCGTAGCCCTCAGCCTCAATGTTGGCGAGCTGGGCATGGTCATGGACATGGTGCTCTCCCGCAAGGCAGGCATCGGCATTGGCGGGGCGATGCTGCGCCAGGATGATGAGCTCGTCGTCGAAAAGGTGGGCCATTCCTTCATGCTGCCGGTCGTCGCGTCGGATCACCCGCTGGCGCAGATCGAACGCCCGCTGGTTCTCGCCGACGTGCGCGAGGAGGTTCAGCTTGTCGTCACCGATGCCTCCGGCCTGACCAAGGGCCGCGATTTCAATGTTCTCTCCTACAAGACATGGCGGGTCAGCGACATCGCCACCAAATACCAGCTCATCAAGGGCGGTCTCGGCTGGGGCGGTCTGCCCGCATCGATCGTCCGCAACGATCTTACCAATGGCAGCCTCAAGGCGCTCGAACTCGAGGCCTATGAGCAGGGGGAATATCCGCTGTTTGCACTGCGACGGGTGGATTCGCCTGCGGGCCCGGCGGGGCAATGGCTCGCCGAGGCTTTTCAGCAGCGCCTGTCCGCCTGCCCGAATCATAAGGATTTCAATGGTATGCTTGCTGCCAGCAAACAGAGGTCCATTGCTGTCGCCGCTGAGTGATATTGGCTAATTATATGTGGACCGGCCGGGCCTGCTTCTTCGCCCCGGCTGGGAGAGGAAACGCGCGGCAACCTCGGCGCTATGCCGCAGAGGCCAATTGACGTGGGCGGATCGCCTGCCTATACCTAATCACGGTCTGCAGTTCACCGAGGCATCGCCGTCCCGCATGGGAAGCTAAACCTGCATATTTATGGTTTGACAGCACTTATCCCGTGCCTTGTCGGAAGCCGGCGATCAGCGACACCTTTTCGGAATGGCACTTGAGGGTAAGTCATGCCACGTTCGATCCTTTCCATTGATATTGCCGATCTCTCGACCTTTGCCAAATCCGTGCGCGCGCAGATCGGCAGGCTGGACCGCCAGCCGAGCCATGTGGAGATGCTCAATCTTCTGAGCCGGGCCGCCGGTTTTCGAAATTTCCAGCATCTGCGCGCTGACCGCATCTCTTCCGCCGAAAGCGCAACCGCTCAGCCTGAGCTGCTGCCAGCCGTCAATGAGGGCAGGGTGCTGAAGACCGTTCGTGTCTTTGACGCCGCCGGCCGGCTGATGCAATGGCCGGCCCGCCGGTCGCATCAGGAACTGTGCCTCTGGTATCTCTGGGCAAAAATTCCCGCCGGGCAGAGTTTTTCCGAGCGAGAATTCAGCAGCTTTCTGGATAGCCTGCACCTGTTCGGGGATGCGGCCATGCTGAGGCGCGACATGGTTGGCCTGAGACTCATCCGCCGTAACCGTGACGGCAGCGACTATCGGCGTGTCGAACAGAAGCCGCCGCAGGAACTGCCGATGCTGTTACGCGCGTTGGCTGGGCGCGACTAGGAAAATACCTCCCGGCGACAGGTCGCCGGGAGGGCACGGTCGTTAAAGAATCAGGCGGAACTTCGCGAAACCTTCCGCGCCGTCGCCGGCATCCTCGATCCTGGCGCCCTTGATGTCGGCTGCGTAATGGCGTCCCTTGGGCCCGGTCTCGAAGACGGCGGTGGTGTTTTCCACCGGTGCAAAGGACCAGTTGGCATCCGCGGACGGGTTGATGGTGCCCTGATCGATGATATAGCGCACGATCACGTCGCGGTTTGTATCGGGCGCGACGAAGATCACCTTGTCGCCGGCGATATCGGGGAATTTGCCGCCGCCGCTTGCACGGTAATTATTGGTCGCAACCACGAATTTCTTTTCGGGATCGATCGGCTTGCCATTGAACTGCAGATTGACGATGCGGTTGCTGTCCGGGTTGACCGCCTTGCCGTCCTTGTCAAATTTCGCCGGTTTGGAAATGTCGATCTGATAAGTCACGCCATCGATCACGTCGAAATTATAGGACGGGAAGTCTGGGTTGAGCAGTGGCGCATCCTTGGCACCGGCCTCAACCGTATTGAACATGCCGGCGGACATTTCCAGCCAGTTCTTCACCTGCGCCCCGTTGATCAGCACTGCCTGCACCGTGTTGGGATAAAGATAGAGATCGGCGACGTTCTTGATGGCGATGTCACCGGCGGGGACATCGGTGTAATAATCCGCGCCGCCACGACCGCCCGATTTGAAGGGGGCCGCTGCCGAAAGCACGGGCAGATCCTTATACTGCCCTTCCTTCAGCATGTCCTTGATGTACCAGGTCTGGGCGTTGGAGACGATCTGCACGGACGGATCGTCTGCCACCAGCGCGAAATAGGAATAGAGCGGCGCGGATGTCTTGCCGACCGGGCGGCGCACATAGGCAAGGGCCGCTTCGTGATCCACCTTGGCTGCGGCGAGAACCTCCGGCTTGTCGGTATAGTCAGCAACGACCTTGCGATTTTCATCGCGATGGTAGATCGGGCGGGCTTCTGAGGTGAAGTCGACGATCTTCCAGCTCTTGCCATCCTTTTCAAGCAGCAGGTCGATAAGGCCCATATGGGAGCCCCAGAAGCCGGCCATGACCGCCGGCTTGCCCATCAGCGTACCCTTGACCGCATCAGCACCCTCGATGCCGTCCCAGGTCTTCGGACCGGGGAAAACAAGGTGCTGGTGGCCGGTGAAGATCGCGTCGATGCCTTCAACGGCTGCGAGATACAGCGATGCGTTTTCCATGCGCTCGGTCTGGCCCTTGCCGTCGATGCCGGAATGGGAAAGGGCGATGATGATATCCGCGCCTTCCTCCTTCATGACAGGCACCCAGGCTTTCGCCGCCTCGACGATGTCACGCGTCTGCGCCTTGCCCTCGAGGTTCTTGGAATCCCACATCATGATCTGAGGCGGCACGAAACCGATGATGCCGACCTTGACCGGGCTGGTGACGCCGCCGCCATCGCGGATCTGTTTTTCCAGAATGACATAGGGCTTGAAGAACAGGTCGTCGTTCTTCGGATCGGAAGCCAGCTGCCCCTTGGTGAGGTTCGCGCACACATAAGGGAAGCCGGCGCCCGCCAGCGTGTTCGACATATAGTCGAGGCCATAGTTGAATTCATGGTTGCCGAGCGTGCCGCAATCGTAGCCCAAGACGTTCATGGCATTGATGACAGGGTGCTTGTCGCCGGCCTTCATGCCGCGCTCATAGGCGATATAGTCGCCGAGCGGGTTGCCCTGCAGGAAGTCGCCGTTATCCACCAGCATCGAGTTCCCGGCTTCGGCGCGGATGGTGTCTATGATCGAGGCGGTGCGCGCCAGACCCATCGTGTCGTTCGGTTTGTCGGCGTAATAATCATAGGGAAAGACGTGAACATGGATGTCGGTCGTTTCCATGATGCGCAGATGCGCCTGGTTGGCCGCCGCACGCGCAGCAAAAGGGTGCAACATCACGAGCGCCGAAGTGGCTGCAATGCCACCCAGAAGTGAGCGCCGGGTAATGGGGTGTAGGGCGAGAAGCGACGACATGGGAACTCCTTCGGATGAAGCTTGCTCTGTCTTTAAAGACGACAGGGTAGAAGCAATCGCAGAGGAGTCCATCACCAAAATGACAGGCCCATGACAGATGGGCCGGTTTTCAACCGTTTGATAAATTTTTTGTCAGTGACGTGCGGCGCAGGTCCCGCCGCACTGGAAAATGCGCGTCATTTGTTCCGCGCATTGTAATGCTCCGGATCAGCGGGCCAGTGTCGGTTTCACGTCTTCGTGGAAGAAACGGAAATAGGAAGAGAGCTGCGCCAGCGTGTTGGTGGAAAGCTTGAGCTGCAGGCCAAGACGGTTCATGTGCTGCCACTGCACGACGCCCTCGATGAAGCCCAGATCCTCACTCTGCACCTTGACCCGGCTACCCTTGGCGGCAGCGAAAGGCCCGTCCAGCTCGAGCGCCATTCCGGTTGCCGACAGATCGACGACACGTCCTCTGGTCGACTGGCTGAAATAATGCACAGTCGCAAAGATCCTTGTCTTGCTGCGAGGCGCGGTCCGGGTCGCCATATTGAGGTTGTTTGTCATTTTGCTACTCAAATCAATTGTTTCCGATGGGTGCAGATTAACCTGTAAAAGTTTGAAACCCGTTTAGCCGTTCGGTTAAAATTCTAGACAATGCTGTGATTATGCTTTGGCGATACGGCATTGGTAACAATTGTTTCGTGCGGAACGGACGTGGACATAGGCGACGTCTTCGCGCCCCAGAAGTGCCCGCGCCCGCGAGACGATCTCGCCGGTGGCCGTTACCGCACCCGTGCCATAGACAATACGGTCATCGTCGCCATATCCGCGCACGATATAGTCGGGGCTGTCCAGCATCGGCGGAAGGAGATCTGTCAGTGGATAACGATCGCAGGCTTCGGCATGCAGGAAGACCGGCCCCGTCTCGGCGTAGGGCTGCAGCGAGGGAAACGGCCGGTAGGCGAGTACGAGCATGGCTTCACCCGCGCCGATCTGGTCGAGGCAGTGGCGACACGGCATGCCGCCGGGAGAAACGGCTGTTTCCGGTCGATTGCCATAGGCATCGGCGGCGCCCGCGCGGAAATCCTCGGCGTCCTTAGCCGGCATTGCGGTGAAAACGATATTGGTCATGGCGGCCTCTTCTGGCTGGGATCGGCGTTGCTTCTTTGCAGCTATGGTCCCGAAACGCGCTGCTATCCACCCGATTCTTGACAGCTGATGCAACCAGCCCATTGCGTGACTCGTTAGGTTCGGGAATCAGTGACGCTCCTCGTTCCCGGAAGGTCTGATTTTATGTTCCGTCGTTTTCTGGCCGCCGTTCCGCTGGCTTTCGTATCGTTGACGGCTCCGATTGATGCCGAGGCGCAGGTCGCCTCCGGTCTCGACGGCCTGTCCGACGATCAGCTCCAGCAGGCGGTCAATTTCGTCATCGGCAACGCGATTTTTTCGCTCTATCACGAGGGCGCGCGCATGCTGATCTCGGATTTTGGGACGGCGGACACGGAAAGTGTACAGGCCCCGGCCGACCAACTGGCAGGAACGCTGATCCTGCAGGCCAATGAAGAATGGCTTGACACCGCGCTCGTGAACGCCACCGACAGCTGGTATCTCGCACGTGAGGCGGAGACGCTTCCTGAGCACGAAGCCCCTGTCTTCTCCGCGCTGGTGCCCGACAGGAGCCGCGACCGCAACATGGCCTGCCTGATGGTGGGCCGCGACAAGGACGGTTATGGCGACCTCGCCGCCATGATGGGGCTTCCCAATGCCGAATTTGACAAATGCGCCGCGGCCTATCCGGCGGTCGCTTCGGCCTGGGAGAATTTTCTCGCGCCCCACCGCAGTCAGACGCCTTCCAGATTCTCCGTCAGCTACATGCCGCCGCGCGATCCGGAACTTGAACCCTATGCCATCATGATCAAGGAATCGAAGGTCCTCGATCTCATCAGCCGCAGCTTTGGCGGTTATGGCCTGAAAGGGGACGTGAAGCTGACGGCCAAGTCCTGCGGTCGCCCGGATGTCTACTGGTCGGCGGAAAAGCGCGAGATCACCTATTGTTATGAACTCGGCAAGTTCCAGGCGGAACTCATTGCCGATCATCTATTGAACACGGTCACCGAAGACAAGGGCGCAGCCGGCGGGCAGATCCCGACTGCCGCGGTTAATCTGGAACGGGAAATCTGAGGCCAGGGTTGCAGTCGCGGATAGCCTGGCCTCCTCATGATGGAGGAGAGTGCCGTGCCGAAGGTTGTCGTTCGCAATTTCGCCATCTCGCTTGACGGATATGGGGCAGGACCAGATCAAAGTCTGCAGAACCCGCTGGGTGTGAAGGGTGAAGAGTTGCACCAATGGGCCTTCAAGACCCGCACCTTTCACCGCATGTTCGGTAAAGACGGCGGCTCGACCGGCACCGACGAGGATTTTTCCGAAAAGAGCTTTGAAAATATCGGAGCATGGATTTTAGGCCGCAACATGTTCGGGCCGGTGCGCGGCGCATGGCCGGATGAAAACTGGAAAGGCTGGTGGGGCGACGAGCCGCCTTATCATGTTCCAGTCTTCGTCCTGACGCATCACGCGCGACCGTCCTTCACGATGCAGGGCGGTACTGTCTTCCATTTCGTGACCGACGGCATCGAGGCGGCGCTCGACATGGCGCTGGCGGCGGCAAATGGCAGGGATGTCCGCATCGGCGGCGGGGTTTCCACTATCCGGCAATATATGACGGCGCGCCTGATAGATGAGCTGCATCTGGCGCTGGCGCCGGTTTTTCTCGGGCGCGGCGAGCAATTATTCGAAGGCATGGATTTGCCCGCCCTCGGTTACCGCTGCACGGGAGCGGTGGCGGGCGAGGGCGCGACACATCTAATTATCGACAAAGCGTGAGGGCCGCGTCCCTTTTTACCATCCCTCCCGTGAACGACACGGGATGATAAGGCGCGTAAACCGCTACCCCTCAATTGCGTAGCGATATCTCCAGGAGCTCCGTATCGGCCAACGGCTCCACCCAGGCCTCATAGGTGCCCACGGGCGAAAAGCCCATCATCTGGTAGAGCTGCAAGGCGCGCGGATGGTCGAGCGTGTTGGTCGTCACCGTCACCCGCTGCGGATTGTCCTGCCAGGCGGCGTAAAGCGCCTGCAACAGGAACCACTTGCCGACACCAGCGCCGATCGCTTCTTCGAGCAGCCCGAAATAAGAAAGCTCTGTCACCTCGTCGCTTGTCTTGTTCAGCTCGAAGAAACCGGCGGGTGCACCGTTCATATAAAGAACCGTAACGCTGTTTTTCGGATCGCGTAGGATGGCGGAAAGTTCAGCATCGCTCATGCGCATGCGCTTTTGCCAATGCCATCGCTTTCCAACCCGCCAGTACAGATAGCGGTAAAAGTGCAGGGGAATATTGTTGACCCGCATCAGCGCCGTCTGGATGTTGACGGGGATCGGCAGGCTGACCTTCGGCGGTGCCGTCATTTCGAGCTGCGTCACGTGCGCCTTCAATGGGCCGTGCGACAGCGTGGGGATCGCATCCGCCGGACCGGTAACCACCGGCGTGTCCTGTAATCCGCCCCATTCCGACCATGAGCCGTCATAGAGAGAATTGTCCTGATGACCGAGCGATTCCAGCGCCAGGGTAATGACGGCTGCCGTCACACCCGAACCGCAGCTCGTTACGACGGGCTTCGTAAGATCGATGCCGGCATCGGTCACCATTTTGCGGATTGCCGTAAGGTCCTTGAAGTGGCCGTTTTCGGAAAAGGCTGTCGCCGGCAGGCTGCGTGCACCGGGCATATGGCCCGAACGCATGCCCGCACGCGGCTCGGCCTCCTCGCCGGTAAAGCGGCCGGCACCGCGGGCATCTGCAATCTGCTTTTCGCCGCTGTCGACAATACCGCGCATGGTGCCAAGCGAGGTCACACGTTTTTCGTTGAAATCGGGTGTGAAGGTTGTGGGCTCAATTTCCGGCGCGCCGGTTTCCAGCGGCCGGCCTTCGCGCTTCCAGCCGTCCAGGCCGCCATCCAGCACATAGGCCTTGTGCACGCCCATTACCCGCAGCATCCACCAGACGCGGGGTGCGGAAAAGAAGCCCGGACCATCATAGACCACGATCGTATCGGTCTCGCTGAGGCCGAGCGCGCCGGCCTGTTCCGCGAAAAATTCAGGCGAGGGCAGGGAGTGCGGCAGGCCGGTCGTGTGATCGGCGATTTTATCCTGATCGAAGAACACGGCGCCAGGAAGGTGACCTGCCGCATATTCTTCTGCGCCGTTGCGCTTATGCGCCGGCAGATACCAGGAGGCATCGACGATGCGAAACCCGGGCGTGCCAAGCTGTTTCTCAACCCAGTCCGCCGAAACGACGAAACGGCTCTTATCCGTGCTCACGATGTCTCTCCCGATCTCAGGCAACAGCTTCAGGCGCGCCGAAACGAATGCGGAACCGCCTGTTCTCCTTGCCCTTCTTTTCTATCTTGGCAATGTGAATATCGCCCACTTCCTGCGTTTCGGATACATGGGTGCCGCCGCAGGGCTGGCTGTCTATGCTGGAATTTTCGCCGATGCAGACGAGGCTGACCCGACCGAGCCCCATTGGCGGACGCACATTCTTGGATTTGACAATGCCGGGATTGGCCTGAAGCTCCTCGTCCGTGATCCATTGCAGGAAAACGGGATGATTGGCTCTCACCAGTTCCATCAGCCTGGCGGTTACGTCGTCTTTGTCAATGGTCTCCGACATGTCGAAATCGACACGCGACTCGTCCTCACCAACGGCTGCTCCCGTGATCGGCCATTGGCAGACGACGGAGAGCAGATGGCAGGCCGTGTGCATGCGCATCAACTTGTAACGACGCGGCCAGTCCACATGCAGCGTCAGCTTTTCCCCGACTTCAGGAGGCGGCTGATCCTCAAGCGGGACATGGATGATGACGCTCTTGTCGGCGCCATGCTTTGTAATGCCGAGCGCGATGCGCGAACCATCAACGCGCTCGAGAAAGCCGGTATCGCCAGGCTGGCCGCCCGAGGTGGCATAAAAACAGGTCTGGTCGAACTCGATGCCGCCGTCCTCATGCACCGCCGTGACGATCGCTTCTGCGGTGGAAAGATAAAAATCGTCACGGAACAGGGCATTCACAGGCATTTCGGCATGTCCTCAAACGGTTTCGTACGGAACCGAAATATCGGTTTTCGTCGCCAGCCACTGCGGAACGGGAAGGCCCTTGGACCGCAGGAACTCTGGATTGAAGAGCTTCGACTGATAACGATTGCCGTAGTCGCAAAGTATCGTCACGATTGTATGCCCCGGACCAAGCTCACGGGCAAGCCGGATTGCGCCGGCGATATTGATTCCGGTGGAGCCGCCGAGGCACAGGCCTTCCTTCGTTACCAGATCGAAAAGGATGGGCAACGCTTCCGCATCCGGAATGCGATAGGAGAAATCCGGTGTGAAACCCTCGAGATTGGCGGTGATGCGCCCTTGCCCGATGCCTTCCGTGATGGAGGTGCCTTCCGATTTCAGGACGCCATTCTTATAGAATTCGTAGAGGGCCGCTCCCTCGGGATCGGCAAGGCCGATCTTGATGTCGGGATTGAAATCGCGAAGGCCGTCCGCCACACCCGCCAGCGTTCCACCGGAGCCGACCGCGCAGATGAAACCGTCGACCTTGCCATCCGTCTGGTCCCATATTTCGGGAGCAGTGGTCTCGATATGAGCCTGTCTGTTGGCGATATTGTCGAACTGGTTAGCCCAGATCGCGCCGTTCTCATCCGTCGCCGCAAGCTGTCTCGCTAGCCGGCCGGAGACTTTCACGTAATTGTTCGGGTTGGAGTAGGGAGCTGCCGGGACTTCGACCAGCTTTGCGCCGAGAAGCTTCAGCGCGTCCTTCTTTTCCTGGCTCTGCGTTTCGGGAATGACGATGACCGTCCTGTAACCGAGCGCATTGGCGACCAGCGAAAGGCCGATGCCGGTATTGCCCGCCGTGCCTTCCACGATGGTGCCGCCCCGGCGCAATTGTCCGCGCCTTTCGGCGTCGCGGATGATGTAGAGCGCGGCGCGATCCTTTACGGACTGGCCAGGATTGAGGAATTCCGCCTTGCCGAGGATTTCGCACCCCGTCGCTTCAGAAGCAGCTTTCAGACGGATGAGCGGCGTATTGCCGATGGCACTGAGCGCAGAGGGGTGAATGGTCATGATTGAGCCTTCTTGTCTGAGCGGAAATTAGGTGCCGTTATGTCCCGTTACAACCGCTTCAAGGCAAGAAATTATCTTCCCGGCTTCGGCTTCGCCACGCAAAATTTTGCCGATACCCAGTTTTATGTCTTCTTCTTCACTCTGGCATAGGCAGCAAGTGCTCTCTCCCGCGCCCTGCCATGGTCGACAATGGGGTTCGGGTAGGTTTCCCCGAGCGTGATGCCCGCTTTGGTCAGCACCTCTTTCGGGGCCTCGAATGGTTTGTGAATATATTTGCGCTCTAGCCTTGCAAGCTCCGGTACGAAACGGCGGACATAATCGCCGTCCCCATCGAATTTTTCGCCTTGCAGGATAGGGTTGAAGATGCGGAAAAATGGCGAGGCATCTGCTCCCGAACCCGCCACCCACTGCCAGTTGGCGGCATTGGAGGCCGGATCGGCGTCCACGAGCGTATCGCGGAACCATTTCTCACCCTTGCGCCAATCGATCAGCAGATGCTTGATGAGGAAGGACGCCACGATCATGCGGACGCGGTTATGCATCGTGCCGTGGCGCCATAGTTGCCGCATCCCGGCATCCACGATCGGATAGCCGGTCATGCCGCGCGTCCAGGCCATGAAGGATTTGTCATCGTCCCGCCAGTTGAAGGCGTCGAAACTGTCGTTCCAGTTCTTTTCGTCCAGCTCGGGAAAATGAAACAGGAGGTGATAGCAGAATTCCCGCCAGACGATTTCCTTGCGAAAACGGCTGATATCGTTTGAGGCGATGTGGCGGGAAAGTCCCTTCGTCGCATGCCAGACGGTGGCGGGTGAGATTTCTCCTAATGCGAGGTGCGGTGAAAGTCGGGAAGTCGCGTCCTTCGCCGGCAGGTCGCGGCCCTCTTCATAACCTTTCAGTGCGCCGTCAATGAAATCGGAGAGGTTCTCCCGGGCCCCGTCTTCGCCAGGCGACCAGATATCGCTAAACTCCCTTGCCCAGTCAGGCCTTTTGGGCCGCAGCTGCCATTCGTCGAGCGTTTCCGATCTTGGCCAGTTCCTGGGCGCGTTGAGTCTGTCTGGTGCATCCGCAGGCGCGTGGGGCTCTTCGCCGCCCTCCAGAGCGCGCCAGAACGGTGTATAGACCCGGTAGGGACCGCCGGATTTCGTCTGCAGCTTCGATGGCTCATGCAGCAGATGTCCGGAAAAGCTTCGTACCGTCAGGCCTTTATCCCGGAGCGCGCGTTTTAGGGTCTTGTCGGTCGAAATACCTTCAGGATCATAGCGGCGGTTCCAGAATACGGTGTCTGCGCCGGTTTCCGCGATCAGCCTGCGCAAAACCTCCTCGGCGTCGCCGCCGGCAAGCACGAGGCGGCTGCCTGTTTTCTTGAGCGCGGCATGAAGCGCAGTGAGCGAGTGGTGAAGCCACCATTCCTGCGCACGCCCCAGCGCGCCGCAACATTTTTCCCTGATATAGACGGGGATGACGGGACCTTTATGGTCGGCCGCCGCAAGCAAAGCGAGGTTGTCCGAAAGGCGCAGGTCCTTGCGGAACCACACGATGACGGGAGAGGCTTTTGTCTGCATGGGAGGGCCCGGTTCACTTCCGTTTGAACGAGTGTTGAAACGCTTTGTTCCGCAAATCGGCTAGAATGGAAAGATGGGATACATGGTTTCTCGAGGGTTATTTTTTCGCTCTTGAAACCGCAGGTGAAGGGAACCAACTGGAGGAGCCGGCGTTTGTCGCGGGTTAATAGAGCATGGAAGTGCAATCAATGTTGCTGAATGACGTTAAGTGGGAAAAGCCCGTTACCATCTCCCTTGAAAACGGTGCCCCTCGAATTTTCACAGGCGTTTACGAAGCCTTCGATTTTCTCCAGCATGAGTGGCCCGAGCGCGGAGACAAGGCGCACGAACAGGCGCTTCGCCTGTGCCGCGCCTCGCTCATGGGCGATGTGGCGGGAGAGATAGCCCGCACTGCCTTCGTCGCCGCCAGCCGGCAGGCGCGTTGCCTCGTTGAGGAGCCGGAAAAAATCGCATCCTGAGCCGATTTTGGAACTGACGTGTGAAAGGCCACCCGCCCAAAACGGGTGGCCTTTTATGTTGTGCGGCAGGAAACGGGTTGTTTCGAATGCGGGATATGGCATCGTGCAGGCGAAAAGGCGAATGAGTGACGGTGATGGGCAGCCACTACGGCTATATTGTTTTTCCAACGGCGCTTGGCCATTGCGGCCTCGCATGGGCGGGGCGAGGTATCGTGCGTCTGCAATTGCCGGGAGCGGACGCCGGCGAAACGGAAAAGCTCCTTCAGAAGCGCCTGCCGTCCGCCTCCATCGCCGTTCCCGAGACGCGGACACGTGAGGTGATTGCGATGATCACCCGTTATTTCGGCGGTGAGGCAATCGATTTTAAGGCCGTGGACCTTGATCTCGCCGGGCAGGAACGATTTTTTCTCGACGTCTATGCCGTCGCGCGACAGGTCGGCTGGGGCAACACGACGACGTATGGCGGCATCGTGAAGACACTCGGTCTTGGCATGGAGAGAGCACGCGACGTCGGCCAGGCAATGGCGAAAAATCCGGTGCCGCTGATCATTCCGTGTCACCGGGTCCTTGCCGCAGGTGGCAGGCTTGGCGGCTTCTCTGCACCGGGCGGGACCACTACCAAATTGCGGATGCTGGACCTTGAAAATGCTGGCCGTAGCCGTGCGGATGATGCGCAGGGCAGCCTGTTCTGAAGCAATGACAGATCAGCCCGCATGAATAGGCGTCTGATTTCTGCCAATTTCTCGTCAAATTGTCGCTAAATTGTCACAATACACGAACGCCCGCTAACATAAGGGCGAGACGTTTGAGAGTATCCGCGTTAATTCTATCCGTTGCCTTGTCTTTTACAGTCGTGGCACCGGCCTCGGCTGGCATGCTGAACCAGGCTGAGAAATACACCGGGCTGCATGAGTCCAAGAACAACAAAAGCCTGAAGAACATTCTCGGGGCAAATCCGAAAAGCACGCCGTGGTGCGGCCTTTTCCTGCATGCCGTAGCCAGCAAGGCCGGCCGGCAATCACCCAAATCCTACGGATTTGCGAAATCCTGGAGTTCCTTCGGTTATGCCGTCCCGGTTGGCCAGGCAAAGCCCGGTGATGTCGTCGTCATCCGCAACGGCCGGGGATATCATGCTGGTATTCTAAAGAGCATGAGCGGCAAGACCGCACAAATCCTGGGCGGCAACCAATCGGGCAGGGTGCAGGTCTCGAATTTTAACCGCAAGGCCATCGTTTCGGTTCGGCGATAAATTCCCTGCATTCCCTTGATAAAGGCGGGCCTCGACCCGCCTTTTCCTTTTAAGGCTGTTCTCTCGTGCCTGGCGCTGCCTCGCGCTGGTCGTCATCCTCCAGATCGGTGGCGACAATGAAAGCATCCTCGTGCTGCCTTGCAGCCTGCCGGCGTGCACGTAGGTTCATACTCTCGTCCGGATAAATCTCGCCTTCCTTGTCTTTCAACTCGCTGTCTGTCTCGAAACGCGCAACGTCGTCGTCTTCAATATCAAGCGGTTCGGTTTTCGGCTTCTGCGGGGTGTTCATGAAGCGATCTCCTGCTGGTTTCTGCAGGCCAAACGCTCGGCAGCCGATGCCGGTTCCCTTTCTCGCCAAAATGCTCATTCGTCGCAGGTCGATGCGGAACTAACTCTGGCTTTTTTTGTTTTTTCAATGGCACAATTGAAGCTGGTGCAACGCAAAGAGGGAGGTCCGTTATGAGCCACGACCGCGAAGCCGCAATCCGTGAAAAAGCGCGCGCAATATGGGAGAGGGAAGGAAGACCCGACGGGCATCATGAAAGACACTGGATCGAGGCGGAACGGGAAATCTCCGCGGAGGCGGAACCGGCAAAACCCAAAAGCGGAAATGGCGTGAAGAAGTCCGCTTCCACCACCGCGTCAGCGGAGAAGGGGCCTGCAAAAAAGTCGCCCACGAAAAAAGCCAATTCGACAAAGGTGAAATCTCCTGCTGTAAAATCGCTGGAGAAAGAGCAGAAATCCACGGACAAGAACAAGGAAGACGATCTGACCGAAAGCCTTGAGGAGAGTTTTCCGGCCAGCGATCCACCGGCATTGACCAACGCCACGAAGGCAACAAAACGGGCGGTCAAGAAAAGCTGATGGCCTGACGGCCGCACAGCAGGAAGTCACGAAAACTTCCAGTTCACGTCGGGCGAATTGCAGCTGCACTTCGCTCGGCTGACACGCTTTTGAGAAAAATGGCTCCCCGGGCCGGATTCGAACCGGCGACCTGTCGATTAACAGTCGAATGCTCTACCGCTGAGCTACCAGGGAACGTGCGCTGCTTGGCGCGGTGTGAGCGGGGTAATACAAATGCTTTTCCGATTTGCCAAGCGCTTTTTTCAAAAAAAACGCATTCCTCTTGTTTTATCCCTCCGGAGTCCCGATTTTCCAGGCTTATCGACGCTGAAAAAATTATCCACAGGCCAGATGCTGAAGGGCGGATTGGAATGAAATTCGGAATCGACCACAGAACGGGTCGTCTCAATCTCGGAAAATGGAGCCTTGCCATGCCGCGTTCGCGCGTCGGCAGGATCGCAACGGGTTCGGCGCTGGTCGTGGGCGGTACGCTGGGCTTTTTGCCCATTCTGGGTTTCTGGATGGTTCCCGTCGGCCTTGTCGTGCTTTCGCACGACCTGCCGGCTGTTCGTCGCCAGCGGAGAAGGCTGGTGATCTGGTGGGCATCGCGGCGGAACCGGCGGGAGCCCCGCGACCGGGACCGACAGTAGTCCTGCTACGCCCCGATTGAGCTGCTGATGCCCTGGCCTGCCCAGAAGGCGGCATAGGCGAGTGCAGCGAAATAAATCGTCGTCAGCCCCAGAAAGAGGTAACCGCCCAGCACCGTGACGCCGTCCCGCTGGATCATGCCCGCTGAGAAAAGCAGGATCGCAATGCCCGGCAGGGTGTTGGAAAAGGGAATGAAGCCGAGCGGCATCATCAGAAGCACGCCCGCCGTCATCAGGGCGAGGCCATTTATCCTGTTGGCGATGACGCCCGTCGTCAGCGCCGGAATGCGTGGACGGATAAAGCGGTCCAGTCTCGATACGATCGCCACACCCTTTTGCAGCGCCGGGACCAGCTTTGCCGTTTCCATCTGCCGGTCAAGAATTTTCGCCGGCAGCCATGGCAGGCGGTTCAGAGTGATCGCGAGACTGACGAGAATGATTGCAGCGCCGAAAACGGTGCTGACTCCGGGAATGGAAACCGGGATCAGAAAGGGCAGGGAGGCTATGGCACAGATGAGCAGCAGGCCCTGTTCACCGATCGCTTCCATCAATTCGCGCAATGTGATCGTCTGGCCCTGTAGTTTTCCTATGAGCTTTTCAAGCGTGGTGCTGAGCTTTTCAGACGTATCAGTGAATGCGAATTCGTTCGACATGCCGCTTCCCGGAAGTTGTTCAACTCCGGGATTGATACCATTCCTCCGGCCCGATGCCTATCACAGATGGAAACGGGCCTCTTCACATTTGGTCATGCCGTCCGAAAGATCTAATGCGAAACCCAGTTGCTATAGGCACCTGCAAGAAGAACCACCAGCAGAATGACAAGTATGACCGGATTGATTGATGTAACGAAGTTGACATAGTCCATGATAACTTCCTCCTCTTCCCGCCACCTCTTATTCTACAGCAAAAAGGCGAGTTCATCTACCTAGAGATGAAATTTCGCATCGCAGCAACCAGTCTCCGGTATGGATTGGAATCGTGGGACTTTTTCATTTTCCGCGATGCAAAAAAAATCTTCCAACATTTGCCATTCTCTTGAGTTGTCTCTAATCCTGCTTCGTGAAGGGTTTCCGGACCCGCCGCCTGCCGTTGATTGACCGGGTGAAATTCCGCCTGTGTCTTGCCTCCGTCTGCCTCCTGACCATTCTTCCCCGGGGACATGAAAATGCTGAAAAACATCTATGCCTGGACGATGGCGCTCGCTGCGCGCAAAACCGCCGTGTGGTGGCTGGCAATCGTGGCTTTCGTGGAAAGCTCCGTTTTCGTTGTTCCTGCCGACGTGCTTTTTTTGCCCATGGTATTGGCGAAGCCGAAAAAAGCGATGTTTTACGCGCTCGTGGCCACGGTCGCCTCGGTTCTGGGCGGCATAGCGGGCTGGTTCCTCGGTCATTATGCGTTTGAGAGCATTGCCCGGCCGATTCTTGAATTTTACGGCAAGCTCGACAGCTTCGAGCATCTGAAGAACTCGGTGGATTATGAAACCATCGTTCTTCTGCTGGTGACATCGGGCCTTGCGCACCTGCCGCCAATCAAGGTGGTTACCATCCTGTCGGGCGCGGCCAATATCAGCCTTGGCCTGTTCATTCTGTCGGCGGTCGTCACGCGCGGCGCGCGCTTTTTCATCCTTGCCGGTTTGCTGCAAAGATACGGTGAATCGGTCCGCCATTTTATCGAAAAACGCCTCGGCGCCATCACGGCCGCGGCGGCGGCGGCACTTATCGCCATCTATGCGGTTTACGTTTTCGTGCGTTGATCGAAAGCAATTTTTCTACTCTTACAATACTGTCGCATAACTTTCAGCCTACTGTCAGAATCCACCTGTATCGGTTCCCGTGTCCAATCAGGGAACCGTTTTATTATGCGAAGATTTTGGAAGTGCTCCTTTGGGGGCATGGGCCTCGTCGTGCTTGCGGCAGGCGGATATCTCTATGCCATTCAACTCCTCGGCAACTTCCACGAGGTGATGGCCGGGCAGCTTTATCGCTCCAACCAACCGAGCAGCGAGCAACTTGTTCGCTACACCAAGGATCACGGAATAAGGACTGTGATCAATCTGCGCGGGTCAAACGAATCCCAGGCGTGGTACCGGGATGAGGTCGAGACCTCGCGCAAACTCGGATTGAATCATATTGATTTTGGCATGTCCGCGAGCCAGGAGCTCAACATGAGCCAGGTAAACGAGCTGGTCGCGATCATGCGCGACGCGCCGAAACCGATTCTCATTCATTGTAAGGCGGGTGCGGACAGGACGGGCCTCGCGACCGCGCTTTATCTCAGTCGCGTCGCGCGTCTTGGAGAAAAGGAAGCAGAAAGTCAGCTCTCGGTTCGCTATGGCCACATCGGCATTCCCTATCTCTCGCAAACCTATGCCATGGACCGGACCTGGGAAAATGTGGAGGATATGCCGATCACTGACGACTTTGCCATCGCTTCCAATGAATATTGAGCAAGGCTTCGACCGGTCGGGAAGTAACTGATAACGCCCCGTTTCTGAAGCGCCATTGGCTGTAATGCTTCTGTGAATTGTCCACCCGCGCTTCGGCTCTCTGTCGGCAGGGGAAGCTTTTATCGGAGCGTGGAATCTGTTCGACTTGACCGCGTCATGGGTATCGGAGACCAGCTGTGGATAAGGCGATTTCTAATCGCGCTCCATGTCCGGCGTCCACCCGCGCGTATATCCTTTTCCCATGATGGCGACAGCAAGGGACAGCTGCTCCTGCAAATGCTCGATTTCGCCGAGTAGCGCCTCGACGGCCGCCCTTGCATCACCGTCATGACACTGGATGACGTATCCCGCTATGTCGTCAGGCCGTATGGGAGTGATCTTTTTAGCGTCGGACATGGTAGGTGACCTCTCTTTTGTTCACTAAATGTTCTAATTTTAGCAGAGAGTCAACACGGCAATGCACATCGTCGTTTTACGGAGGGCGACGGCATATCGCGCCCGCTTTTTTTTGTAGAATTTGCCGGTGAGCACCTAAGCAAAATGGGCCGGTGAGCCTGGGGTCCTACAGGAGCTTTAACCCAACCCAAGCGCGGCGTCGCCCGATGGGTTAATGGACCGAAGGATCCTCGCTATCCAGAAAGCTGCGAATCCCGTCTTTTTCGCAGGTAGCCAGGAATTCTTCCCATGCGTCTTTGTCGGTTGCGAAAGGTTCGTCCCAGGTGGTGACATCGTCGTGCTCGCTGATAACTTCCAGGGTCCAGTCTTGCTGGGTGCCCGCGGGCCGGTAGATGTCAACAAGGACAGTGATACCCTCGTCTTCAAACTCGCCTGAAAATTCCGAGTGTTCTATTTTCGTTTTTTTTGCCATCTCAGCACACTTCGTTCTCAAGGCTTGAATAAATGCACACCCGAACGGGATGTTTGAAACTTGCGCATAACGCTCGCTACTGGAGCGCTAAAACAAATATAGCCAGCTCTGGGGGAACTGGCTATCTATCTGATTTAATGGTCGGAGCGGCGGGATTCGAACCCACGACCCCTTGACCCCCAGTCAAGTGCGCTACCGGGCTGCGCTACGCTCCGAACCTGAAAGCCGTTTATATAGAAGCCTGTTAGGGCGCAAGCGGAAAATGGCCTTTTCTAAAAAAAACGAACACAGGATGTGGACTGCGGGAATGGGATCAATGGAGCACCGCGTTTTGCCGGCTGCGTGGCTGTCAAACACCTGACACATCATCTTTTCATCATGGCCGGAACCTGCCGCGATCTTTAACGTTCATTCGCAGCGGAATTGAAACTCAGGGAGACAAACAATGTCCGAACTTGTCGTTGTCGGTTTTGACGGAACGGAAGAGGCCGACCGGGTCCTTCTGAAGCTTGCGAGCCTGAAGAAGGAGTATCTGGTCGATCTGGAAGATGCCGTTGTCGTGGTTCGCGATGAAAATGGCAAGGTTCATCTGAAGCAGAGCGTCAACCTGACAGCGATCGGTGCAAGTTCCGGATTTCTGTCCGGTGGCCTGTGGGGCGGCCTCGTCGGCCTGCTGTTCCTCAACCCGCTGGCGGGATTTGCGATCGGCGGTGCCATTGGCGCGGGAACGGGCGCGCTTGCGGGCTCGCTGACGGATTACGGCATCGATGACGATTTCATCAAATCCCTGGGCGAGACCATTCCAAACGGGTCGTCGGCTCTTTTCGTATTGATCCGAAAGGTGCAGCCGGAAAAGGTTCTGGCGGAACTGGAAGGGCTGCGCGGCAGGGTTATCAAAACATCGCTCTCGCCGGAGCAGGAAGCCGAACTACAGAAAGCACTTTCGGGCGGGAGCCATCAGCCTGCTACACCGGTTGCCTGAAACGGATAAAAGCAACGCTGCGGCATCATCGATGTCGCAGCGCTTCTGCGTCAGCCGTTGCTGTCAAACGGTGAGTGTGCCGTCCTTAGCCTGCGGCCAGGTGAGATAATAATAACGGCTGCCGACACTGCCAAAAAACGCGTTGTCGCCGGAAATGCCATCGATATAAGCCCCGTTGGCGCCCTTTGCATAGGCCGCTCCATCGCGTTTCAGATGATCCTTCAGGAAGTCGCTCCAGCCCGCCGTTGCGATCGCTGTGGCGGGTTTCGAGGCGGTCTTGGGGTCGTCTGTCACATCCCACGCTTTGATCTTTACGCCGTCCGCCGGGTCGGACACCGTCAGCGTGCCGGCAGCCAATGCTTCCAGCATCGACTTGGCCTGCGCCGCCTTGGCGGGATCCCCGGACAGTTCTTCGAGCGTCGCTTTCAGATCCTTCATGAAGTCCGCCTGGGTGATGTCCCCGGAAGCGGCCGTCTTGTCCGTATCACCGCTCTCCGCCTCATTGCCCGAGGTTCGTGCATATTGCGCCAGAAGCTGCGTCAGCCGCGTATTGCTGGAAGAGGTGGAGGTGGTGGTGTCGATGCCATAGGAATTGAGCAGCGTCGTCCGTGATGATGTGGAAGTCGCGGCGGAGTTGTCTTCCTGTTCCCTGATGGCCTTGAGGGCCAGTTTGGTGGCGGTGAGACGTGTGGAAAGGTCGATGGAGGAGACCATTGCGCGGGATGTCCATGATCGGACCAGATACGCATCATCCGTACCGGGCCGGCGCGGCGTGAATCTGCGATTCCCGCCATTTGTCCTCTTTCATAAGAAGACCGGGTGCGTTCCGGCCGTTTTTTAGCTGGAACGCACCCGGTTTAATGGTCGGACTTTGCGCGACGCTTGCGGCTCAGTTTTCCTGAACGGAAACACCATTCGGGCCGATATTCATCTCGATCCCCTTGGGCTTGCTTTCTTCATGCCAGACGTAAATGCCAAGGCCTGCGATGACGACAATCAGCGCGCCGATGATGAAATAGAGATTATTGGTCTGCGTCATGAGATGTCTCCCCGTTTGACAATCAGAATCGGGGGCTAAACGCATGAAATCGTGGAAGGTTCCGTAAGGTCAGCTGTTTATGCGCCAACCGCGCGCCGGCGCAGGCCTTCGCGTTTTTCCAGTGCCATGCAACCCCACAATATGCCGAGCAGCAGGAAGAAGTGTCGCCAGTGGTCGGTATCGATGACAGCACCAATCATCACATGCCCGACAAAAGCCACCCACGAAATGATCAGGAAGGCCTGCCACGGGCGCGGGCGCAAGAGATGTCTGAAACCGGCGGCGATGGTCCAGCAGATCAGGACGAGATAGATGACGAAGCCGAACCAGCCATGTGTCGTCAGGCTTTTCAGCCAGATATTGTGCTCGGCTGCTGGAAAGATATTGTCGAACACCATCGGGCCGATACCGAGCGGATGTTCCATCGCCAGCAGGAAACCGAGATAATGGCGGGCGAACCGTCCCAGATGGCCGCCATCATAAGATTGCACGGCCGAGGCGCGGCTGGAGAACAAATCGGCCACCTGTTTGAACTGGAGCGCGATGAGGACAGCCGCTACCATCAGTCCGGCGGCGATGAGAAACAGCACGAGGATTTTCAGGCGAAACGCCGCCGTACGTTCCTTCAGCATCATGACGAAGACGAGCAGTACGGTGGCAAACAGAAACAGCCCCCAGGCCGCACGCGAAAACGACAGGAACACGCCAAGCGACAGGATCAGCAGGCCGAGGATTCGCCAGGGTGCGTGCATCGTCTTGCCGGTCAGCAGGCCGTAGATGAGATAAAGCGATGGTGTCACCAGAAAGGGACCGAAGACGTTCGGATCCTGAAAGGCGCCTTTGGCGCGATCGTAAAGGGTGAAGACTTCGAAGCCCGGAATGGCGTGAAAATAGCCGATGATGCCGAGCAGGGAGGTGATCACCGCCGCCGCCAGCCACGCCCGGAAAATCAAAAGCAGCCGCTGGTATCGGTCCTCGATGATTGCCGCGTAAAACACCGAAGTCAGCGCCAGAAATGTCGAAACGGCGAGATAAAGCGGCCCCTCATCCAGGTCGGCCATGGTGGTGAGCGAGAGATATCCGCCGATATTGAAGGCGAGCAACAGGCACAGCAGCAGGACGACGGTGCGTGAAAGTCGCAGGCCAAGCAGAAACCACAGGGCCACTTGCCCGACCATCATCAGCTCATAGGGCGCTGGCTCGGAGATAACGAAGCCGGAAAGAAACACGCCGAAGGCAATGAAGAACGAACCGATGAGCCGCATGGCAGCCAAAGGCGCATCGAAATCCGGGGCGTGCTGATAACCGGTGTGGGTCAATAGGCGTTTTCCGATTTGAGCAGCCGGATCGGCGTCAGGAACAGAATCTTGAGATCGAGAAACAGCGACCAGTTCTCGATGTAATAGAGATCATATTCGGTGCGGAACTTGATCTTGTCGCCATGGTCGATTTCTCCGCGCCAGCCATTGATCTGGGCCCAACCGGTTACGCCGGGCTTGACCTTGTGTCTTGCGAAATAATGCTCCACCACTTCGGTATATTTCAGGTCGCCGGTCTGGGCATGAACCGCGTGCGGGCGGGGCCCGACCAGCGACAGGTCGCCATGAAGAACGTTGAAAAGCTGCGGCAGCTCGTCCATCGAGGACTTGCGCAGAAAGCGGCCAACGGGCGTTACGCGCGGATCGTTCTTGGTGACGGCCTTTTTTGCGGTCGGATCGCTGAGTTCCGTATACATGGACCGGAACTTCCAGACGTTGATGGTTTCATTGTTGAAGCCATGGCGCTTCTGCTTGAAGAGGATAGGCCCCTTGGACGTCGTTTTGACGGCGATTGCCGCGCCCACCATGACCGGCCACAGAAGGGCGATACCGATGAGGCTGAAGGTGATGTCGAACAGCCGCTTCGCGACGGAATCCCAGTCCCGGATCGGTTTGTCGAAAACGTCAAGCATCGGCACCTTGCCGACGTGGGAATAGGCACGCGGGCGAAAGCGCAGCTTGTTGGCATGCGCCGCAATGCGGATATCGACCGGGAGCACCCAAAGCTTGCGCAAAAGCTGGAGAATGCGTGCCTCGGCGCTTAACGGCAGGGCAATGATCAGCATATCCAGTTTGGTCAGGCGGGCGAATTCCACCAGTTCGGCGAAAGTGCCGAGCTTGGGATAACCCGCGACGACGTCGGGAGAGCGCGCGCTTTGCCGGTCATCGAAAATGCCGCAGATGCGGATGTCGTTGTCGGATTGCTGCTCGAGCGAGCGAATGAGATCCTTGGCAGCATCACCACCGCCGACGATGACCGCCCGGCGTTCCATGACGCCATTGCGGCCCCAGTGGCGGATGGCGAAGCCAAGGATCAGTCTTCCGGTGAAAATGGCGATCGCGGCAATTGCATACCAGATGCCGAAGGCTTGCCAGGAATGCAGCGCATCGGGAAAAAAGAGCAGAAGGAAACAGGCTGTGCCAACGAAGGACAGGCAGACCGCGCCCTGAATGCGAGCGAACATCGACAGTGGCGTGCGTAGCGTCGGCAACTGATAACAGTCGCCGGCCTGAAGAAGAAAGACGCAGAGCGCGGCCCCCAGTACGCCGCCGCCAAAAACCGCCAAGAAGGTCTCAATACCCCGATCGGCGGCGACGCCGTTGATGATGGCGGCGATCACTACGAGCATGGTGAATTCCAGAAGCCGCAACTGGCCTATCACCATGTTCGGGGAGTGATTGCCGCCGCGAAGCTGGTTGGCAATCTGCCGTGCGAGGGGGTTGAGAACGACGGCTTCCGATGTCGAAGGCCCGTTGGCCTCTTGCTCGGAAATCTGTTTGCGCAACGACGCCAGATCGAATTGCAGTCTATCCTTGTCAGCCTTGGTCATTGCCTGGTCCGCACCCTCCAGCGCATCGGCGCGAAAATCGGCATCGATTTCCGACCGGACGATACGCAACTTCAAAGTGGTGGAGCGGGCCTGATGCATCCGGACGGACGCACGGCGCTCCACGATCTGGAAACTAGCCGAAACATGCTAAGAAACGTTTATGATGGGTTTCTTGAGGATGACGGAATATACAATCAAAAATCGTGTTTTTGAAATGATTTTAGAGCAACAGCAGGTCGCGATAGAGCTTCATCATGTCATCCGCCATGACCGGCGTCGAAAACTTCGCCCTGAAGCTGTCGGGGTGGGGCATGATCCGTTTCGCCCAACCGGCATCTTCGGCATCCCTGGCCATGGCCCTCGCCAGCGCCTCGACGTCGCCGGCCGGGACGAGCGCGTCGCTTTCTTCTCCCAAGACTTCGGGAATCCCGCCGACATCGGAGGCGATGACCGTTTTTCCCGCTGCAAGTGCCTCCAGCACGATATAGGGCATGGCCTCCGCGCGAGAGGGGACTACCACCGTCGTGGCCAGGGCGAAGGCCTGTCTGGCGGGCATGGCGGCATGCATGGAAATGCGCCGGGAAAGACCGGCCTTGTCGATCATCGCCGCGTATTTGTCCCTGTCCGGCCCATCGCCGACGATGACACCGGACATCGGCCGGCCGATGCCGCGCTCCATTTCCGCGAAGGCCTTGATGAAGAGGTCAGGCCCCTTAAGGTCACGGAGCATGCCGATATAGAGGAAATGCGCCGCGCCCTCTTGCGCGGGGACGGGTTCGAACTCGTTTTCCTGTACGCCGTTATAGATCATCGCGGTACGGGTGCGCGGTTTGCCAACCTTGGCTTCATAGGCCGCCTGCTCGAACTTGCAGACGAAACAGAGCGCATCGGTGAACCGTTCCTGAAACCGCTCCAGCCGCAGGAAGAGCTGTCCTTTCAGGGTGTTGCGGGCATAATGCAGGCTTCCGCCGTGCGGTGAATAGAGGCGGGCTACGCGATACCTGTTCGCCCGCAGCAATGAGCCGATCAGCCGGGCCAAAGCGCCACCCTTGGCGCTGTGCCCGTGCAGAATGTCCGGCCGCAAACTTTTGATGTGTTTGTAGGATTTCCAAAGCGCCAGCAGGTCGCCCGGGGTAATGGAGCGCCGGATGGGCAGGCGCGTCAGGCCGAGCTCCAGCAGCGGCGCAATCTGCGCGAAAAGCCTCTCCTCATGCGCACCGCCGGTGGAACTGTCGCAGACGATGCCAACCTTGTGGCCCTGCCTGACATGTTCTTCGATAAGATCACGCACATGGCGGAAAACGCCGCCCACCGGCGAACGAAAACAGTGAATGATGCGCAGGGGAGGGCCGTCGTCCGACACGTTCGCCGCGCCCCTTTCAGAAGAATCGTTCACGCACATAGACCGTATCACCCGCAAGAATGGGTGCGGTGATACCGATCCGGCCCGTCATCACTTCCGCGTTTATCTTGCGGGTGACGTCGACATCTGCCTGATTGGCGCGCGGGCTGAAGCCGCCGGCAATGGCGATGGCGTTCTGCACCGTCATGCCCGGCACATAGGAATATTGGCCAGGACGGCCCACTTCGCCCATGATGAAGACGGGGCGATAACGATCTATCTCGATCGTGACATCGGGATCGCGCAGATATCCCTGCCGAAGCTTGGCCGCGATCGCGGCTTCCAGCTGCGGCAGCGTCTTGCCCCGCGCGGGCACCTGGCCGACGAGAGGGAAGGCGACATAGCCCGCCTGATCGACCGTATAGGTATTTGTCAGCCCGGCCTGTTCGAACACGTTGATGCGCAGTCTGTCGCCGCTGTCGACGTGATAGGGTTGCAGTGCGGCCTCATTGAATGACCGCGGCGCAGGCTGATAGGCCGAACAGCCGGAAAGGGCCGTCAGAACGGCAAACGTCAGTGCGGTGACATGTCGTGATCCGGCGAGCGGCATCTCATCTGGCTCCGAGTCGAACTTTGATCATTCTTATCGTTCTGTTAGGGTTAATGCACGGTAAACGCGCAGCGTCAGGCCCGGTAATATCGGCTTTATTTCGTCGGAGTCTCGGTGATTAACGGTTGTGTTACCCGCAAGACTTAAACTTCGCGAAAATTGACCATCTTTATTTGAGCGCCCGAGGTTTATCTCGGTTACGGAGCCCGTATGAACGGCGATCGCATTGACGACAGGGATGTGGATATTGATCTTGCGCAACTCGTCGCGGCCATATGGCGGCGTCGGGGAAGAATCGCGGCCATAACGCTGCTGGCCGGCGGCGCCGCCTTTGTCGTTTCCAGCATGATGTCGCCCGCCTATAAGGGCGAGGCGCGCGTGCTCATTGAATCCCGTGCTGCTTCCTTTGGCGCTTCCCAGCAGTCCAACGCGCCGGCCGAGCCAGTGCTGGACGAACTGACAGTATCCAGCCAGGTGCAGATCCTGCAGTCCGTCGACCTCATCAAGCAGGTCGCCAGGGACATGAAGCTCTATGAACTCGAGGAATTCGATCCGGAGGCGCATCCTTCGCTGGTTTCGAGCCTGCTGGTTGCCGTCGGCGTCAAGAAGGATCCACTCCAGGTTCTGCCTGAAGAGCGGGTTCTGAAGGCGTTCCGCGAGAAATTGCAGGTCTATCAGGTCGAGAGTTCTCGTGTCATCACGGTCGAGTTTTCTTCAGAAGACCCGAAGCTCGCTGCGGCCATCCCGAACGAGATGATGAAGGCCTACCTCGCGCTGCAAAGCGGCGCGAAGCTCGATACCAGCACGGAAGCAGCGCGCTGGCTTGAGCCGGAAATAGCCACGCTGCGTGAAAAGGTGCGGGAGGCGGACAAAAAGGTCGCGGATTATCGTGCCTCCTCCGATCTTTTGTCGGCCGGGCAGGGCGAAACGCTCGCCACACGTCAGCTGAGCGACATCTCCACGGAACTCGGCCGTATCCGCGGCGAGCGCGCCAATGCGGAGGCGCGCGCAGAAGGCGTGCGCAACGCGCTTGCCAGCGGTCGTCCTCTCGATACCTTTCCCGATGTCGTCGCTTCTCCCACCATCCAGAGGCTGAAGGAAAACGAAACCAACATCCGCAGCCAGATTTCCGATCTTTCGTCTTCGCTGCTGGAAGGCCACCCCCGCATAAGGGCGCTGCGCAACCAGCTCGATGGTATCGAAAGGCAAATTCAGGAAGAAACCCGCAAGGTGCTGGCAAGTCTCGAAAATGAGGCCAATGTCTCACGCCTTCGGGAGCGGCAACTGGTGCAGCAACTGAACGTGCTGAAATCGGAAAGCGTGCGTGCCGGTGAGCAGCAGGTGGGCCTTAACGACCTGGAGCGGGAAGCATCCGCGCAGAGGCAGCTTCTGGAAACCTATCTCGCCCGCTATCGCGAGGCGACGTCGAGGGCTGGCTCTGCGGATTCCACGCCGGCCGATGCGCGTGTGATTTCGACGGCAGTTGAGCCACGCGAACCCTATTTCCCGAAAACCGGTGCCATCACCATCGTTGTCACGCTCGCAGCATTTCTGCTGTCCTGCATTGTCGTCATGCTGGTGGAACTCTTTACGGGTAGGGCGCTGAAACCGGTCGGAAGAAGTCAGGTTCCACCGCTTTCCGATCCGCCACCACCTGCACGCGGGCCGGTTGAAGCGGATGAGACGACGGATGCGCCCGAGCAGCCGGCGTCGGCACCTGCTGAAAATGTGGCGCCGGGCGTCCGCGCCATGCCGGTTGCGGCACAACAGCCCGTCGCCGTAGAAGAGAAACGGCGTGAGCCGCCCGCAGCCACAGCCATGCCGCCGGCATTGGCGGCAGAAGATGTCGCGGCTGCGAAAGAGGCGGTGGTGGATGAGGATGCCGATGCCGCCAGTGACTTTTCGATCGACGCCGTGGCGGGCATTCTGTCCACACGGCTCGCCAAACCCGTCGCCGCCATTGTATCTCCGGCCGGTGACAGCGGTTCGACCACGAGCGTCATGCTGGCGCGCGCATTGTCTGAAATGGGGCGTTCGGTCGTTCTCGTCGACATGACGGCATCCGCCTGCCCGACGCGGCTGATGTCGCCCGAAGCCGGACTTCCCGGTGTCATGGACCTTCTGGCAGGAGCGGCCGCCTTCGGTGAAACCATTCACGGCGACCGTCTGTCAGATGCGCATATCGTTCCACGCGGCAATGCGCAGCCCCGCGAGGCGATGCGTGCTCTGGACCGCCTGACGATGATCCTCGGTGCGCTTTCCGACGCTTACGACACGGTGCTTGTGGAGTGTGGAGCGGTGCAGATTTCGAGCCTCGAAAAAATGCTGCGCAATCTGCCGGCAGAAATCATCGTCTCGGTTCCAGGCAAGGACGGGGAGATGCTGGAGAAAACGCTCGGAGAACTGGTTGCTCACGGCTACGAGCAGGCTCTGCCGATGACCGGCATGCGAAAGCCGGACCACCTGAGCGCGGCCTGACCGGCTGTTCAGTCGAGACCCCTTGTCGAGGCTGCTGTCGGCCGGCCGGCGCGGAAACGCTGAATGAGCGCATAGAGAGCCGGATTGGATTTGATCAGGCTTTTCGTTCGGGCGATCGCGACATAGGCTGCTGCGGCGACGCGACCTTTCACCGTTATCGGCAGGAATATATCGTGCTGCACGGTGAAAAGCGGGCACCAGCTGCGCTTGTAGAGCTGGTCGCCGACCCCGAAATCGAAGATCGCAGCCCTTTGGTGGCACGCCCTTTCAATCATCAGCCAGAACAGCAATTCTCCGGGGCTGAGTTCTGAAACGGATTCATCGATCGAACCGAACTGGCAGATGATGTGGTCCTGCTTGCGCGAAAGACCGGCTATTGCGGCGATGACGCCCTCGTTCGCGCCGTGCAGGCGAATGGCATGCAGCTCCAGCAGACTGTCTGTGCCCGTCTCGGGAAAATTGGCCAGGTCGTAAAAGAAATCTTTTACCGATTGGTCGCGAAAGACATCCGGAATGCCCTGCGATGCAAAACGGGCGGCTTTCTGCCGGAAGAAGGCCTGCAACAATTCACATCTTTCCTGTGGCGAATGCGCGATCACATGGCTGTAACCGCCCATTTCCTCGGCTCTCCGGCTCTGGATCCGGAATTTCTTCCGCCGTCTCTTGGCATTGACCTGCCGGAGCGTGGCCTCGAAACTTTCGAGCAACGGAAGCTGGAAGGCCGGATTCTGGTTTTCGACCGAAGCTAGATGCGACAGGGGGTTGGTCCTGCAGCGCCACTTCAGCGGTATGTTCTGCAAAGCCAGAATATCGGCCCGGCCATGCAGCAGCTTCCGCGCCTCGCGGGCAATCGCCGCCGCGATTTCCTCTCCGGCCTGTGCGGCAAAGGAGGGGTCGAAAAGCCCGGTATTGATATTGTTGAAACGGCCGCCGGGGAAACGCGCCTTGCGAATGCCGCCCTCCAGCACGATTTCAAGCGGAAGCAGGAAAATCGTCTTGCCGCCCTGCCGGCCGCGAAGCGTCAGGAGCGCGCTGTCCTGCGTTTTTGCCCAGATGGAGCACCACCCAAAACCCTGATGCAGGGAGTTGAGCGGATCGTTTTCCAGCCGCTTCCAATCGCTATGGATGGTGGAAGCGTCATCGACGAGATCGACCGACAGACGGTCAGCGCCCCGCCGCTCGTTTTGCACGGCGGTCGGCGCTTGCTCGTCGCTGGTAAAGACCGGCCCCTCAGCCGCCATCCACTCTCTCCGGTTGTTTCGGTCGGACTATATCTTTGAGCGGCAAACAATCGGTTTATAAAATTGCGACCTTAAGGTGTCACGCGATGGTCCCGCATTAGCCCTGTTTTTTTGGCCCGGCCATCCATTTGATGATCAGCATCGCCGGCAAAATCCACAAAATTCCTGTCAGCACGAAATAAGCGAGATGCACCCACCAGGGCGATTGCGCCAGCGCCGCCGATGCAATGGCCGTCGCCACCACGGCGTAAACGACGACGAGGCAGATGATGACGATGGTGCCGATAAGCGATCTGAGGCGAGGGTGCATGAAATCTTCCGTAATTGAACAGGTGCATGACTATAGCGCCGCGACCGGATGCCGCAAACCCTAAGGCCTTGTTTTGTGGTGCCGGTTGGGGCTAATCAACATGGCTGTATGAAGGAGACTGAAAGATGAGTTCGAGCGGCATGACGATGGCCAATGGTTCCGCGGAAATGGTGGTGCAGGCTGCCCTGCAGAAGCAGGAAAAGGACCGCCGCCTGCTGCGCGTCTGGCTGCGCCTCGTGCTTTTCACACTCTTCTGTCTGGTGCTCGTTGGTGGCGCAACCCGCCTGACCGAATCCGGCCTGTCGATTACCGAATGGAAACCGATCCATGGCGCGATACCGCCGCTTTCTGTTGCGGAATGGGAAGAGGAGTTCCAGCTCTACAAGCGCATTCCGCAATATCAGGAAATCAACAAGGGCATGTCGCTCGACGAGTTCAAGACGATCTTCTGGTGGGAATGGGCGCATCGCCTGCTTGCCCGCGCCATCGGCCTCATCTTCGCTTTGCCGCTCGCCTTCTTCTGGCTGACAGGCCGCGTCGAAAAGCGCCTCCGGCTGCCACTGGTCGGTCTACTGGCGCTTGGCGGCTTCCAGGGCTTCATCGGCTGGTGGATGGTCTCTTCGGGCCTCGTCAACCGCACGGATGTCTCGCAATATCGTCTTGCCACACATCTGACCATCGCCTGCCTCATCTTTGCGGGCTGCATGTGGATTTTGCGCGGCCTGTCCCATCATTCCCCCGAGGCCACCGACGAAAAGACGGGCAGGGGCTTTGCCGCGCTGTTGACGGTGCTCTGTCTCTTCCAGATCTATCTCGGCGCATTGGTGGCGGGGTTGAATGCCGGCCTGTCCTATAATACGTGGCCGCTGATGGATGGTTCGCTGGTGCCGGGCGATCTCTTCCTGCAGCAGCCCTGGTGGATCAACCTCTTCGAAAACCCCAAGACGGTGCAGTTCATTCACCGCCTGGGCGCCTATACGCTGTTTGCCGCCACGCTGTGGCATATGGTATCGATGGCGCGCGCTTTGCCCGGCACGCCGCACGCCCGCCGCGCGGTGCTGTTTTTCGTGCTCCTCTGCATTCAGGCGGCGCTGGGAGTAACCACGCTGCTCATGCATGTGGATATTCATGTCGCGCTCGCCCATCAGGGCATGGCGCTGGTCGTGCTCGGTTTTGCGGTTGCCCACTGGCGCGGATTCATCGGAGAATATCCGCCGCCAGTTTCGGTTGAAGTCAGGGACTGAACTCGCTCAGAACTGTTTCAGGACGGCCTTAATGGTTGCCGCGACAGCGAGTTCGTTGTCGCGTTCTTCCGCATTTTCGTCCTCTTCATGCCACGCGGCAGAAAGGCAGCCATAGGCAAAGGCATATTGCAGCAATAGCCGTTCGTCCCGTTGGAGAGCCTTCGCAAAAATCGCCGCCATGGAGGCGATGCGCGCTTCGCTGCGGGTGAGGTCAAAACGGTCGAGCGGATTGGAGAACATGTTGGCGACATCGAGCGCCGCATCGCCGATCAGGCCAGCCGGATCGATGATGATCCAGCCGCGATCGCTGCGCATGATATTCTCATGGTGCAGATCGCCATGCAGCGGCTTGATATCCCGCTGCTGGCCGATCAGTTCCTGCGCAAGCGTGGCAGCCTCGATATAGGCGCTGTCGATCCCGTCGGAACGATCCTGTTCGGCCTTGCGGAACAGGCTTTCGAAATAGAGAGGCAGCGTCAGCAGACTTGAGGGCGGCGGCTGCTCGGACGGCTGGTGATATCGAAGCAGGACCTCCGCTGCAATTTCCGTGGTGGAATCGTCGTCACCGTCGCGGAACAGCACGTCGCGCAGGGTCTCCGTGCCGGCATGTTCCATCAGAAGAATATCATCGGAGCGGTCAAGCAACTCCACGCAGCCGATCCCGGCGCGCCATTCGATGAAATCCGCGCCGCGAAGGCTGTCCGTCAATACTTTCTTCTTCAGAACCTTGGCGACCGCAAGGGAACCGTCATCGCGCACAAGCTCGTAGACCGCCCCGGCAGGCGTATCCGCAATCTGCTTTACGGCCTCGATATTCCACGAGGCCGGAAAAGAGGGCGTGGTCATGGTCATGAGCAACGTCTCATGCAGAGAGCATCAGTTCCATGTTCTGCACAGCAGCACCGGAGGCACCCTTGCCGAGATTGTCGAGCAACGCGACGAGGTTGATATGCTCGCCGCCCTCGGTGCCGAAGACGAAGAGCTTCATCGTATCCTTGCCAGCCAATTCCTCGGCATCGATACGCGCCAACCCCTTGCTCTCGGCCAGAGGCACGACGCTGACGATATCCTGTCCAGCGTAATGGGCGGTGAGTGCCGCATGGATCGTTTCGATATCAGTGCCTTCCTTAAGGTCGGCGGCGAACAGCGGCACCTGGACGATCATGCCCTGCGGGAAGCGACCTACGGAGGGCGAAAACAGCGGCGCACGGTCAAGCTGGCCGTGAATGGTCATTTCAGGCACATGCTTGTGCTTGAGCGTCAGGCCATAAAGGAAATTATTGGCACTGATGGCGTCGTCGCGGCTCTGGTCTTCCATTTGCGCAATCATCTGCTTGCCGCCGCCAGTATAGCCGGAGACCGCATTGACGCTGACAGGATAACCGTCCGGCAGGAGGCCAGCGGCCCGCAGCGGGCGAATAAGGGCGATCGCACCGGTCGGATAGCAGCCGGGATTGGCGACGAGGCGGGCAGAGCGAACCTTCTCGCCCTGGTCCTTATCCATTTCGGCAAAACCGTAAGCCCAGTCCTGATGAACGCGATAAGCGGTGGAGGTATCTATGATGCGGACATTATTGTTGCCAGCTACCATGGAAACCGCTTCCCGGGACGCGTCGTCCGGCAGGCAGAGGATCGAAATGTCGGCGCTATTGAGCATATCCTCGCGCATCGCGGCATTGCGGCGCTCGGCTTCCGGAATGGACAGCAGCTCGATATCGCGGCGACCGGCAAGGCGCGTGCGGATCTGCAGACCCGTGGTGCCGTGTTCGCCATCGATGAAGATCTTCGCTGTCATGTCCTTGTCCTGACTTTTCAGAGGGTTGCGAGGGTAGTCGGAATCAGTTTGGCAAGCGCCGTCATCTTTGTCAGCCAGCCTTGACCAGCCGTTCGGCACGCAGGCCAAGCATATACATTGCAACGGTCGCTCCGGCAATGGCGGTAATATCCGCATGGTCGTAGGCGGGTGCCACCTCCACGACGTCGGAGCCGCGAATATCCAGTTGGCCAAGTCCACGCAAAACGGAGAGAATTTTCGCGCTGGTCGGCCCACCGGCGACGGGTGTGCCGGTTCCCGGCGCGAAGGCGGGATCGAGGCAATCGATATCGAAGGTGAGATAGGTGGGCATACCGCCCGTGTGCTTGACGATCAGCGACGCGATATCGCTGGCCCGCATGTCCTCCACCTCGTAACCGTGAAGAATGCGGATGCCGAAATCGTCAGGCGCGTGGGTGCGGATGCCGATCTGGATCGAGCGGTCGGCATCGATCAGCCCGTCGCGCACGGCGCGGGCCACGAAGGAGCCGTGGTCGATGCGCTTGCCATCGTCGAACCATGTATCCTGATGCGCGTCGAACTGCACCAGCGCGAGTGGGCCGTGCTTGGCCACATGCGCTTTCAGCAATGGCCAGGTGATGAAATGATCGCCGCCAAGCGTCAGCAGGTAATCCGTCTTGGAGATGATCCTGCGTGCTTCCTTTTCGATCGTGTCAGGCGTTTTCCAGTGGTTGCCGTAGTCAAGCAGGCAGTCGCCATAATCAATGGTCGGCATATGGACGAAGAGATCGCGCGCGAAAGGATATTGCGGATCATTATCGAAAATCGCCGAAGCGCGGCGGATCGCCTGGGGCCCGAAACGTGCGCCGGGACGGTTGGAGGTCGCCGCGTCGAAGGGAATACCCCACACGGCAGTCGAAACGCCTTTGAGGTTCTTGGTATATTTGCGCCGCATGAAGGAGAGGACACCGGCATGGGTCGGGTCCGTGGCAGCCGATGTCAGGGACATTGCGGTGAAGGCATGGTCGATGGTTTTGGCCGGCATTGATCACCCCATTGCGATTTGCGCCGAGGTTGCTGTCTTCCTGATGAAAAAACAAGGGAGGAGGCCATGAAAAAAGGCGGAGCCGAAGCCCCGCCTTTCGAAGTTCTGAACGAACCGTTCCTGGAAGCGATTAGCGCTTCGAGAACTGGAACGAACGGCGGGCCTTGGCCTTGCCGTACTTCTTACGCTCGACAACGCGGCTGTCGCGGGTCAGGAAGCCACCCTTCTTCAGAACGGAGCGCAGGCCCGGTTCGAAGTAGGTGAGGGCCTTGGACAGACCGTGACGAACGGCGCCGGCCTGACCGGACAGACCACCACCGGCAACGGTAGCGATGATGTCGAACTGACCCGTGCGGGCAGCGGCAACGATCGGCTGCTGGAGGATCATCTGCAGAACCGGACGTGCGAAATACGTAGTGAAATCGCGGCCGTTGATGATGATCTTGCCAGAACCGGCCTTGACCCATACGCGGGCTACGGCGTTCTTGCGCTTGCCGGTCGCGTAGGAGCGGCCGAGGGTATCAACCTTGCGGACATGCACGGGAGCCGAAGCTTCCGAAGCCGGGGCGAGGTCTTTCAGAGAGGAAAGATCGGCCATTATCAGGCGCTCCTTACGTTCTTCTTGTTGAGCGCGGCAACGTCGAGAACGACCGGCTGCTGTGCTTCGTGCGGGTGGTTGGAACCGGCGTAAACGCGCAGGTTCTTCATCTGACGACGGCCGAGCGGACCGCGCGGGATCATGCGCTCGACGGCCTTTTCAACGACGCGCTCCGGGAAGCGGCCTTCGATGATCTGGCGAGCCGTACGCTCCTTGATGCCACCCGGGTGACCCGTGTGCCAGTAGTACTTCTTGTCGAAATACTTCTTGCCGGTGAGGGCAACCTTTTCCGCATTGATAACGATGACGTTGTCGCCATCATCAACGTGGGGGGTGTAGGTAGCCTTGTGCTTGCCGCGCAGGCGGGTTGCAACGATGGTGGCGAGGCGACCAACAACGAGGCCTTCGGCGTCGATGATGACCCACTTCTTCTCCACCTCAGCGGGCTTCTGAACGAAAGTAGACATGAATTTCACTTTCTAACGTGGACCCGTCATCCTCTTCATGAAGAGCATACGGGCGTTTCTTGTTGCTTGGTTTGGTTGCCATCAGGGGCAACCGCAAATGACCCTATTCCGGCTGGAATCCGATCTGGCGCGCTTATACGGTGCGCGAGCGAAAGCGTCAATATGACGGATTCTGGAGGTCGTAAAAATAATACAGCGAAAACAATGGCTTGATAATGTGGTATTATTTTACCCCATCGAGCGACCCCGTTTTATCCCAGTCGCATCACCAGAACGCCTGCTGCAATGATGCCTCCGGCAAGATAACGCCAGATGCTGGCGCGTTCCTTTAGGATCACCACTGATATCACCAGCGCGAAAAGAATGGAGGTTTCCCGGAGTGCTGCGACCACGGCGACAGGCGCTTTGGTCATGGCGTAGAGCGCCAGCCCATAGGAGAGTATGGAGCCGCCGCCACCGATAAGGCCACGCCACCAGTTGCGCCGGACATGCTGGACGACGGGGCCAGCGCCCCGCTGGTAAAACGCGAAACCGAACAGCAGCACGGGTGGCAGCAGAGACATCCAGAGCGTGTATGAGATGGCGTTGCCGGAAAGCCTTGCGCCGACACCGTCGACGAAGGTGTAGGATGCAATCACGAAAGCGTTGAGCAGGGCGACCATGATCGCCTTTCCGCCCCCGCGCCTTGCCTCGAAAGCAAGCGTCAGGATCCCCGCGGAGATGACGCCGATGCCCGCAATCGCCAGCGGGCTCAAAATCTCGCTCAGGAACAGGCTGCTCGTCGCCGCCACGATCAAGGGTGCCACGCCGCGCATGACTGGATAGACAAGGCCGATGTCGCCGATCGTATAGGCGGCGGCGACAAGGCGGAAATAAGCGAATTGCAGGACGGCTGAGGCGATCAGGAAGGGAATGGCGACTGGCGAGGGAAACGGCAGGAAAGGCAGAAACGGCAGCGAACAGGCTGCAGCTCCCGCCGCAATCAACGAGGCGTCCAGCGATTTATCGGAACCGGATTTGACCAGCGCATTCCATCCGGCATGCAGCATAGCGCCCAGAAGCACCAGAATAAGAATGTCGAATGTCACAGTCAGAGACTCGCTCGCGGGCTTTTCGGGCAATCTACAGCATTGGCCTCAGAAACTGGAAGTCATTTTCCGGACGGGCAGGTGTACGCTTTCAATCGCCTCGCCGAGGCCGTCCCCAATCCGGTGCCTACGGGCTTTGTTTTTATGGATTATGACACGCGTCAAATTTTTGATTTCTATGCGTCATGAAAAAACGAGATCCGATATCGCGCATGAGACACGCTTTCCTGCTTCTGATTTAATCCGGAAAATAACGTCTGATGCAGGGCTTGCGGCTCTGCCTCGCGCTGCGGATTTCCTTGAAAAATGACCGAGCACACCATTTATCCCAGTTGTTGGTATTGCGCCTGGCGTTTCAAATGAGCGTGCGGGCGACTAAAATCGTATGATCATCAATGAAAATAAATTTCAGAATCCCCATCGAAACTCCACTATAACGTTGCAGACTTATAGAATGGTTGGTTTACGAAATAACTTTTTGAAAATTAGTCGCGGCTAAATAACCGGTGAACGGAATGAAAACAAACAGGAGACGAAGAGCGCATGGAATGCACGCTAATGTTGTTTCCCCTGTTTCGATGGCCGTTCGGCGCAATTTTTGAAAAGTGGATGAAAATACTCAATACATCCGGTGTGTGCGCGATTTTGTGAAATCATTTTGCGTCGATGAAAACGGGGTTGCAGAGTGCCGATCCGGCGGAGATATTGATTTTTGCGCTTTCGGGGTTCCGGAGACGACCGGAGCGTCCTAGATGAGAATGGCATCGCATGAAACGGCGTGAAGGTTGCCGGCGCTGGAACCATGCGGGAGAGGAGAGGCTGGTGGGCATTGAAGCAACGCTCCAGACGCCTGCGCCTCTCTGGATCAGGTGGTATGCCAAAGGAATAAGTTGACATGCAGCATGATACTTACGAAGCGGATTACCTCAGGAAAATCCTGACGAATGTCGAAACCATCGCCCTGCTGGGAGCTTCGCCCAATCCGGATCGGCCGAGCCATGGCGTCATGCGCTTCCTGCTGTCCAAGGGCTATCGCGTGTTTCCGGTCAATCCGGGTCAGGCGGGCAAGGAGATACTGGGACAGGCGGTCTATGCCCGGCTGGCCGATATTCCCGAGGCTGTTGATATGATCGATGTGTTTCGTGCGCCCGAATATCTTTCCGCGATTGTCGACGAGGCGATCTTGCTGCCGCAACGCCCAAAGGTGATCTGGGGTCAGCTATCCGTGCGGGACGATAATGCCGCCGCCAAGGCCGAGGCTTATGGCATTGACGTGGTGATGAACCGTTGCCCGGCAATTGAGTATCCGCGTCTCAATATCGCACGATAGTTGGTACGGATTGGGCTTATCATTTGGCGCCAAGGCATTATGATCCCTCCAGAATTCCATTGGAGGAAACATCATGCCGAGCAGCAATCCCGGTTTTTCAACGCTGGCCATCCATGCGGGCGCACAGCCTGATCCTACGACCGGCGCACGGGCGACACCCATCTATCAGACGACGGCCTACGCTTTCCGTGATGCGGATCATGCCGCCGCCCTGTTTGGGCTGAAAGAGTTCGGCAATATCTACACCCGCATCATGAACCCCACTCAGGCGGTTCTGGAAGAGCGTGTGGCCGCGCTTGAGGGTGGTACCGCAGCGCTTGCCGTCGCCTCCGGCCACGCCGCACAATTGCTGGTTTTTCATACGCTGCTGCAGTCCGGCGACAATTTCATCGCCGCCCGTCAGCTTTACGGCGGATCGATCAACCAGTTCGGCCACGCCTTCAAAGGTTTCGACTGGCAGGTTCGCTGGGCCGACGCCACCGATCCCGCCAGTTTCGAACAGCAGATCGATGAGCGCACACGCGCCGTCTTCATAGAAAGCCTTGCAAATCCAGGCGGCACCTTTGTGGATATCGCCGCAATTGCCGAAGTTGCCCATCGGCACGGCCTGCCGCTGATCGTCGACAACACGATGGCAAGCCCATATCTGCTGCGACCGCTGGAACACGGTGCAGACATCGTACTGCATTCGCTGACGAAATTCCTCGGTGGCCACGGTAATTCCATGGGCGGCATCATCGTTGACGGCGGAACCTTCGACTGGTCGGCAACTGACCGGTTTCCGGCCCTGTCACAGCCCCGGCCCGAATATTCCGGCGTCGTGCTCCACCAGACTTTCGGTAATTTCGCCTTTGCCATCGCCTGCCGCGTGCTTGGCCTGCGCGATCTCGGCCCGGCGATTTCGCCCTTCAACGCCTTCCTTATTCTCACGGGAATTGAGACCCTGCCGCTGCGCGTTCAACGCCATTCAGACAATGCGCTTGCCGTCGCCAAATGGCTTAAGGCACATCCCAAGGTCGGCTGGGTGAATTATGCCGGCCTGGAGGAAAGCGACAATCACGCCCTCCAGCAGCGTTACTCGCCGAAGGGCGCGGGTTCGGTCTTTACATTTGGCGTCAAGGGCGGTTATGCGGCCGGCAAGGCACTGGTCGAAGGGCTGCAGCTATTCTCCCATCTCGCTAATATCGGTGACACGCGCTCGCTTGTCATCCACCCGGCTTCCACCACCCATGCCCAGCTGACGCCGGAGCAGCAGACGGCGGCCGGCGCCGGTCCGGATGTGGTGCGTCTGTCCGTCGGAATCGAGGATGTCAACGACATCATTGCCGATCTTGAACAGTCGCTTGCAAAAGTCTGAGAGGCCGGCGTCGCGATGAGCAACCTACTGACATTCGAAGATGCTTCCCTCGAAGCAGAGCATGGTGCGCCAGCGCCGGAGCGATTGATCTCCGGCGACCCCAAATTCACCACATGGAATCTGGAGGAAGCGCAGGGCGGAATTTATGCCGGCATCTGGCAATCCACACCTGGAAAATGGCGTGTCGTCTATGACGAATGGGAATATTTCAGCATCCTCGAGGGCCATTCCATCCTGACCGAGGATGGCGGGCCCCCGCGTGACCTCAGACCGGGCGACAGGCTTGTGCTGCGGCCCGGCTTTACTGGCACCTGGGAAGTCGTGGAGACAACACGAAAAGACTATGTCATCAGGCTGTGACGGCGGAAATCCACTCGGTCACGCTATTGCTGGTCGAACGAGATGATGGATTGAAGGAGCCCGGGAAAGCGGGCTTCCAAATCGTCGACACGGACGACGCTGATATTCTCGACACCCTGTTTGTGGGTTCGAATCAACCCTGCCTCCCGCAGGATCCGCATATGGCTGGACAGGGTTGAACGCGGCATGTCCTGGCAGGGTGCTGCGGCACCACAATTCTGTCCGGTCTCGGAGCCCCATAATTTTCGGATGATGCCCATGCGTGCCGGTTCGCCAAGAGCGGCGAGCACGGCCGTGAGCGAAATGTCTTCGCGTGCGGGATGAAAAAACTGAGCCATGGACCGCCTCTAGCACACGGACTGACAAGCTTCAATATTTCAATAAAACCGAAATACCGAATTATGGTTATTCGGAAATTACGACATTCATGGAGTTTGCAATGTCTGGATTATTCAGTGGGCAGGTCGTGGTCGTCACCGGTGGGTCGACTGGCATCGGCTTTTCCGTCGCGAGATTGGCTCTGGAAGGCGGAGCCTCCGCCGTTTACGTGACAGGCCGCAATACCGCCAATCTCGAGGCAGCGGTCGCCAGGCTCGGGCAGGGGGCGATCGGCTTCGCGTCCGATGTTGCCAAGCTCTCCGATCTGGAGCGGCTCAAGGCGCGCATTGAAGCAGATGGCCGGAAGGTGGACGTGCTCGTCGCCAATGCCGGCATCGCCGAGAACAATGACCTCGGTGATACCCACGAGGCGCTGTACGACCGGATTTTCGACATCAACGTCAAGGGCGTTTTCTACACCGTGCAGACATTGCTGCCGGTCCTGCGCGATGGCGGCTCGATCGTGCTCACCGGGTCGATCGTCGGCAACAAGGGCCTGGAGAGGTTGAGCGCCTATAATGCTTCCAAGGCGGCCGTTCGTTCATTCGCCCGCAGTTTTGCCAACGACCTCAAGGCGCGGGGCATCCGCGTCAATACGGTTAGCCCGGGCGTGACCCGCACGCCGATCATGGAAAACGGCCTGAAGCTTGATGAAGAAAAGATCGCCGGTTTCGAGGCTTATCTGAAGGATGCCGCGCCGATCGGCCGGATGGCCGACCCCGACGAGATCGCTGAGGCCGTTCTGTTTCTGGCCTCTTCAAAGGCCAGTTACATCACCGGCGTCGAGCTTTCGGTCGATGGCGGTCTGGCCCAGATTTAAGGCCTGCACACGCTACCAGCTGAGATCGAGCCGCTCCAGCCCATGGAAATGATAGACATCCTTGACCTTGGGCGGCTCGGCAATTTTCAGGCGCGGCAGGCGTTTGAAAAGCAGTGGCAGGGCAAGGTTCAGTTCCAGTCTTGCCAATGGCGCGCCGATACAGAAATGGATGCCGGCGCCGAAGGAGACATTGGCGCCTTCGTTGCGCTCCGGCCGGAAGGTCAGTGGATCAGGGAATTTTGACGGATCGAGGTTGGCCGCAGCCAGGATCAGGCTCACCTTGTCGCCGCGCTTGAACTGCACGCCGTCAATCTCGACCGGCTCCAGAACCCATCGCTGGAAGATGTGCACCGGCGCGCAGATCCGCAGGGTTTCCTCCACCGTGCGTTCCGTGGCGGCCTCGTCGCTGAACAAGGTCTGCGGCGATATCCCGCTCTCCAGAATGATACGCACGGAATTGCCGATCTGATGAACGGTCGCTTCATGGCCCGCGTTGAGCAGGACGATGGTGGTGGACACCAGCTCGTCGTCGGTCAGATATTGACCCTTGTGCTCGGTATGGATCATGTGGCTCAGCAGGTCGTCCTCAGGCTTGGCCCGCCGCTCGGCGATCACGCCGCGCACATAATCCGAAAATTCCTTCGCTGCCCTGTCGGCCAGAAGCTCGTCTTCCGGTGTGCGCTTGAACATGTACATGCCGACATAGGCATGCGACCACTTCAGCAGCTGCGGCCCCATTTCCTCGGGAATGCCGATCATCCGGGCGATCATCGTTACAGGGATGATATCGGCATAGGAGGAAAGCAGTTCCGTCTCGCCCTTCTCTTCGAAAGCGTCAATCAGCCGGTTGGCGAGTTCCTCTATTTCCGGCTTCATCTTGTCGACATGCCGTGACACGAAGGCGCGGTTGATCAGCGTGCGCAGCCGCGTATGCTCCGGCGGCTCCAGTTCCAGAAGCGAGTGCTGCTCGGCCAGGTCGAAATGCTTCACATGCTCAAGCGGCTCTGGCAGGCCGATCTCTTCACGACTTGCCACATGCAGGATCTGTCGTCCAAACCGGCGGTCGCGCAGCAGCGAGCTGACATGGTCATAAGAGGTGAAAAACCATTGCCGCTGCTCTTCCCAGTAGAAAGTGGGACATTGCGCGTGCAGGGCGGCGTAGACGGGGTTCGGATCGTTGTAAAAAGCCGGGTCGCGCGCATCGAGTGAAACGTGGCGGGTGGCGGAATCGATTTTGAGAAAGGGAAACGTCGCTGTCATGCTGATGGTTTATTCCGCGCTTGGCGCTTTGGGAAGGGCGGCAGGCGTTCCTTCATATGTCACCAAATGGTTACACCTTCACCGGCTGGCAATTGCGGATATCCGGTTCAGCGCCGCGACCTGCCGGTCGGCATTGTTATCCATAGGGTTTTCGTCACGGTCCGAGGCGGGCACGACGACATTGGCCGAATTTACGTGGATTACGGTCCGATTGCGCCCGGCTTTCTTTGCGGCATAAAGCGCTCGGTCGGCCTCGGTCATCATCACATTCAGCTCGGCGTCCTTGATCATCGCTTCGGATATGCCGACGCTGGTCGTCACCTTGATGGGTTCGCCGCGTGAGGTGATTTTCGAAAGAAGCAGATTGTTACGGATGGATTCGGCAAGCGTGACGGTGCTGGAGGGGCTTTCGACCTCCGCCACCAGCGCGAACTCCTCGCCGCCCATCCTCACGAAAAGGCCGCGGTCGCCGATCGCGCGTTGCGCGATTTGACAGAAATGCACGAGTACGGCGTCGCCGGACTGGTGGCCGTATCTGTCATTGATCTTCTTGAAATGGTCGATGTCGAAGAGAACAAGCGCCACATATCGGCTGGAGCCGTGTGAGCGCTTCTTGATGCGGTCGAACTCCTCCAGCAGACCACGCCGGTTAAGGACACCGGTCAGGTGATCGGTCATGGCGAGCCGGTGGAGACGAAGCTCCGTATCCTCCATGATGATCTTGGCGCTGATCATGATGATGGCGGTGAAGCCGAGCATGCCGGAAAAAGCGAGCGCCGATGTCAGAGGAATGGCGTTGGGCGCAGCCGCATTGGCCGGGATGACAATGGAGGCGACGACGGCGCCGGCAAAAGCTTGCAGGATCAGAATCGTCGCCAGAACTTTTCTGCTGCGCGACCTGCGCTCGCCATTTGCCAGAAGCACACCGGCGAGCATGAAATAGCCCGTGGCCGCACTGGCGTGATAAAGCAGGATTCGTGCCACCATGTTTTCTCGCACGGGTGGGACGAACATTCCGGCGATCCACAGGAGGGCCGGAATGGCAATCCAGCCAGCGAGCTTGCGCTTCTCCAGGGACAAGAGGCCCGCAAGCCAGAAGCCGAAGGCGGAAAGCGCCAGTGCGTTGCCGACCTGAATGGACAGGAAACTGGAAATATCTCCGCGAAACGCCACCATGACGGTGCCGAAGCCGGTGGCGAGAAAGCCGGCGGCGAAATAGAGATTGTGCCGGCGGGAAGGGCGGTGCAGCCACAGCGTTCCCAAAAGCACGGCAAGGGTGAACGTCTCCGCCGCCCATAGTAGCGTGCTCGTCTTTGCATCCAGCATTGCAAAATCCTATCTGCGCCATCATGCGGCAAAAGCGGAGAAGCTCGCACGACGTGCGTTATTCCCGCTGAATTGTTGAGCTGCCATTTCGCCCGGATAGGGCTGTTCGCCGATGGGAACCGAAATTCGTTTTTCAGTATCAGCAGCAAATACTAACGAGTTCTTGCCGGTTAGAAGTTATATCTGTGCATGAAGTACATTTTTTTGGTCCTCGCCAGTCTTGGTAAAAAATTGATGGCGGGGAAACAAATGGCTGCGGCCGGGACGAACGGGTGCAAAAGCCCGCCGCGGCCGGCCTCCGAAGCCCTGCAAACGCTGTTGAGCCGTTAAGGATATGCGGCTTCGTGTCTTGAAGTACGGGGCAGGGACACTCTATGTAGGGAGTATGAAGGTTAGAAGTGATTCCGGGGCGGTTTCCGCAACGGGCAGAGTTGACAAAGGACGGACATGAAAAATCCAGTTGATACCGCCATGGCTCTGGTGCCGATGGTCGTTGAGCAGACCAATCGCGGCGAACGCTCCTACGACATATTTTCCCGTCTTCTCAAGGAACGCATCATTTTCCTCACCGGCCCGGTGGAAGACCAGATGGCGTCGCTCGTCTGCGCGCAGCTGCTGTTCCTCGAGGCCGAGAACCCGAAGAAGGAAATTGCGCTCTACATCAATTCGCCAGGTGGCGTCGTGACCGCCGGCATGGCGATCTACGATACGATGCAGTTTATCCGCCCTGCGGTCTCCACGCTCTGCGTCGGCCAGGCTGCCTCCATGGGTTCGCTGCTTCTCGCTGCCGGTGAAAAGGGAATGCGTTTCGCCACCCCCAACGCACGCATCATGGTGCACCAGCCATCGGGCGGCTTCCAGGGTCAGGCTTCGGATATCGAACGCCACGCCCGCGACATCATCAAGATGAAGCGCCGCCTCAATGAAGTCTACGTGAAGCATACCGGCCGCACGCTCGAAGAGGTTGAAAAAACCCTTGATCGCGACCATTTCATGGATGCAGACGAGGCGAAGGACTGGGGCGTGATCGACAAGATCCTGACCTCGCGCCAGGAAATCGAAGGCGCCGTCGCGAATTGAGGCGCGACGCTTTTTGACGTTTGTTTGACCCCGCAAAAGTAATTTCGGGGCTTTCAACCGGAACAGAAAGCGATATTAGTATATATAAAGGCTATGTTGATTTTTTATGACGCGGCCTTTGGTTTAATGGGGAATTCGTTGCCGCCGGTTATCAGCTCCTGTATCTGATACGGTTAGTACCCCGGGAAACGAGGCGGATACGGCAATGCACCCCAAGGGCGGCCGTATCTGCGGGCGGTAAGTTGACCGCGATCCGTTTGACGGACCTGCGGCGTGCTGGAAGGAAAGAGATATGAGCAAAGTCAGCGGCAGCAACGGCGGCGACTCTAAGAATACACTCTATTGTTCATTCTGCGGCAAGAGCCAGCACGAAGTCCGGAAACTCATTGCCGGACCGACGGTATTCATCTGCGATGAATGCGTCGAATTGTGCATGGACATCATCCGCGAGGAGAACAAGACGTCTATGGTGAAGTCGCGCGAGGGTGTACCCACCCCGCAGGACATCATCAAGATCCTCGACGAATACGTCATCGGCCAGAAGCAGGCGAAGAAAATCCTGTCCGTGGCCGTTCACAACCACTACAAGCGCCTCGCGCACGCCTCCAAGAATGGCGATGTCGAGCTGGCAAAGTCGAACATCATGCTCGTCGGCCCGACGGGCTGCGGCAAGACCTATCTTGCCCAGACGCTCGCCCGCATCATCGACGTTCCCTTCACCATGGCGGACGCAACGACGCTGACCGAAGCCGGTTATGTCGGCGAGGACGTGGAAAACATCATCCTGAAGCTGTTGCAGGCGGCGGATTACAATGTCGAGCGCGCCCAGCGCGGCATCGTCTATATCGACGAAGTCGACAAGATTTCCCGCAAGTCGGACAACCCGTCCATCACGCGCGACGTATCGGGCGAGGGCGTTCAGCAGGCGCTTCTGAAGATCATGGAAGGCACGGTCGCTTCCGTACCGCCGCAGGGTGGCCGCAAGCATCCGCAGCAGGAGTTCCTGCAGGTGGATACGACCAACATCCTGTTCATCTGCGGCGGCGCTTTTGCCGGCCTCGACAAGATCATCTCGGCCCGGGGCGAAAAGACCTCGATCGGCTTCGGTGCGACCGTCAAGGCGGAAGACGACCGTCGTGTGGGCGAAGTGCTGCGCGAGCTGGAGCCGGAAGATCTGGTGAAGTTCGGCCTCATTCCGGAATTCATCGGCCGTCTGCCCGTTCTGGCGACGCTGGAAGACCTGGATGAAGATGCGCTGATCCAGATCCTGTCCGAGCCGAAGAACGCTCTGGTCAAGCAGTACCAGCGCCTGTTCGAGATGGAAGACGTCGAGCTGACCTTCCACGAGGACGCGCTGCGCGAAATCGCCCGCAAGGCGATCACCCGCAAGACCGGTGCCCGTGGCCTGCGCTCGATCATGGAAAAGATCCTGCTGGATACCATGTTCGAACTGCCGACGCTGGAGGGCGTGCGTGAAGTGGTCATTTCCAACGACGTCGTCAGCGGTGTCGCGCGTCCGCTCTACATCTATGCGGACCGTCAGGAAGAAAAGACCAACGTCTCGGCGTAATCGGCTGCTGTGATGTTTGATGAAATCAGAGGCCCGCATCCGTGCGGGCCTTTTCTATTAGATGGGCCTTACGAAACTTGCGGCTAACTTGACGAAGCCCGATTTTGCGTTTGGAGCGGATTGCGCTTTGCTGATAAAGTCTTACAACTGATTTGCAGCGCGATATGACGGAAATGTGAATTTCGTCGGCGACCCGGTTCCTGAGCCCTCGAGGATAACCGGAAATGTCGGTAGTATTAGCCAGCGCTGAGTTTTGTTGAATTTCACGGTCCTGCCGTCGCGTAAGGCCGTCTGCTCCGACGACTTGAAATCGGTGTTTCGAAACTCCACTTTCAGTCTCGAGAAATGAATATGCCGGACGCCCCCAAGACGTTCGGCAAAGTGTCCCGAAAGGGACCATGGAAAGGAAATGATATGACGAACATCACGTCTGCGGCATCTGGCGGTACCTATCCGGTACTTCCCCTGCGCGACATTGTCGTTTTCCCGCATATGATCGTTCCCCTGTTCGTCGGGCGGGAAAAATCCATCCGTGCGCTCGAGGAAGTCATGGGCTCCGACAAGCAGATTATGCTTGTTACCCAGATCAACGCCAGCGACGACGATCCGGCGCCTGAAGCCATCCACAAGGTCGGCACGGTCGCCAATGTCCTGCAGCTTCTGAAGCTTCCCGACGGCACCGTGAAGGTGCTGGTGGAAGGCAAGGGCCGCGCCCAGATCGACAGCTACACCGGTCGCGAGGATTTCTACGAAGCCTCGGCCACGCCTTTGCAGGAGCCTGCCGAAGATCCGGTCGAGATCGAGGCGCTCTCGCGTTCGGTCGTTTCGGAATTCGAGAGCTATGTGAAGCTCAACAAGAAGATTTCGCCCGAGGTTGTCGGCGCTGCCGGTCAGATCGATGATTACTCGAAGCTCGCCGACACGGTCGCTTCGCACCTGTCGATCAAGATCACCGAAAAGCAGGAAATGCTGGAAACCGTCAGCGTGAAGCAGCGGCTTGAAAAGGCGCTTGGCTTCATGGAAGGCGAGATTTCCGTTCTTCAGGTCGAAAAGCGCATCCGCTCGCGCGTCAAGCGCCAGATGGAGAAGACCCAGCGCGAATATTACCTGAACGAGCAGATGAAGGCGATCCAGAAGGAGCTCGGCGACGGCGAGGACGGCCGTGACGAGATGGCCGAGCTGGAAGAGCGCATCGCCAAGACAAAGCTTTCCAAGGAGGCCAAGGAAAAGGCCGAAGCGGAAATGAAGAAGCTGCGCCAGATGAGCCCGATGTCCGCGGAAGCGACTGTCGTGCGCAACTATCTGGACTGGCTACTTGGTCTGCCCTGGGGCAAGAAGTCCAAGATCAAGGCGGACCTCAACAATGCCGAGAAGATCCTGGATCAGGACCATTTCGGTCTGGACAAGGTCAAGGAGCGTATCGTCGAGTATCTGGCCGTGCAGGCCCGTGCGACGAAGATCCGTGGCCCGATCCTGTGCCTCGTCGGCCCGCCCGGCGTCGGCAAGACCTCGCTCGCCAAGTCGATCGCCAAGGCGACCGGCCGCGAATATGTGCGCATGGCGCTGGGTGGCGTTCGTGACGAAGCGGAAATCCGCGGTCACCGCCGCACCTATATCGGCTCCATGCCGGGCAAGATCGTCCAGTCGATGAAGAAGGCCAAGAAGGCAAACCCGCTCTTCCTGCTCGACGAAATCGACAAGATGGGCATGGATTTCCGTGGCGATCCGTCGTCGGCACTGCTCGAGGTTCTCGATCCGGAACAGAACTCCACCTTCATGGATCACTACCTGGAAGTGGAATACGACCTGTCCGACGTGATGTTCGTGACCACGGCCAACACGCTGAACATTCCCGGCCCGCTGATGGACCGTATGGAAGTGATCCGCATCGCCGGTTACACGGAAGACGAAAAGCGCGAAATCGCAAAGCGTCACCTGCTGCCCAAGGCGATCAAGGAACATGCCCTGCGTCCGGAAGAATTCTCGGTCACCGATGATGCCCTGATGGTTGTCATCCAGCAGTACACCCGCGAGGCGGGCGTGCGCAGCTTCGAACGCGAGCTGATGAAGCTGGCGCGGAAGGCTGTCACCGAGATCATCAAGGGCAAGGTCAAGTCCGTTGAGGTTACCGCTGCAAACGTTCCGGATTATCTGGGCGTTCCGCGGTTCCGCCACGGCGAGGCTGAGCGCGAGGATCAGGTCGGTGTCGTCACGGGTCTGGCCTGGACGGAAGTCGGCGGTGAGCTGCTCACCATCGAAGGCGTGATGATGCCGGGCAAGGGCCGCATGACGGTTACCGGCAACCTCAAGGAAGTGATGAAGGAATCCATTTCGGCGGCGGCATCCTATGTCCGTTCGCGCGCCGTGGACTTCGGCATCGAGCCGCCGCGCTTCGACAAGAGCGACATCCACGTGCACGTTCCGGAAGGGGCAACCCCGAAGGACGGTCCGTCCGCCGGTGTCGCCATGGCAACCGCGATCGTCTCCATCATGACCGGTATTCCGGTCTCGAAGGACGTGGCGATGACAGGCGAGATCACGCTTCGTGGTCGCGTTCTGCCGATCGGTGGCCTGAAGGAAAAGCTGCTTGCAGCGCTTCGCGGCGGCATCAAGAAGGTGCTGATCCCGGAAGAAAACGCCAAGGATCTGGCGGAGATTCCGGACAATGTGAAGAACGAGATGGAAATCATTCCGGTGTCGCGCATGGGCGAGGTTATCAAGCACGCCCTCATCCGCCAGCCGGAGCCCATCGAGTGGGATGGCAGCATCGAGACGCCGGTGATCGCAACGGTCGAAGGCGTTGATGACGGCAGCCAGACCATCGCGCATTGAGACGCGTCGTCGCGAGGGCCGGAATCGGTGCTCGCGACAGGTCCTGCGTAGATTCAATGCGTTAGGCTTCACGACGAAGGTACGGCTTCAGGTCGGCGCAAGTGATGCGAAATTGGCACGATTATGGGGAAGGCCGGCAGAAATGTCGGCCTTTTTTGTGAAAAAAACCGCAGACCCCTTGTTTTTCAGGCGATTCCAGCGCTTTTGAGTTGCTGCGCGCGGATACGAACGTATTCTGCGCCGGCTTAATTTGAGTCGTTTCAAACCATTGAAAGGGGTGGAAACATGAACAAGAACGAGCTCGTCTCTGCTGTTGCCGAAAAGGCTGGTCTCACGAAGGCAGATGCTGCTTCCGCTGTTGATGCCGTATTCGAAACCGTACAGAGCGAACTGAAGAACGGTGGCGATATCCGCCTCGCCGGCTTTGGCAGCTTCTCCGTCAGCCGTCGTGAAGCCTCCAAGGGCCGTAACCCTTCCACGGGTGCTGAAGTCGATATCCCGGCTCGCAACGTTCCGAAGTTCTCCGCAGGCAAGGGCCTGAAGGACGCCGTCAACTCGTAAGGTTTCCGGAAAGCCGTAACGCCCGCGGCGGGCGGCGGCTTTTCAGGTTCACGAGGAAGCATGTTTTGACGCGCTCACGCCATCAACCGGTCTAAGGAGCGTGCCTTTCGAAAGTTCTTTCGGGCGGCGCCGTTTATGCCGAATGGTATGGAATGAAAGTCGGGCGTGCCTGTGTAGCCTCCATCCGGACACACGGCGTTTCGATATACGGAATATGCGCATAAACACGAAAGCCCGGCCTTTGCGGCCGGGCTTTTTGATTCCGGGCCATGAAGTGTCATGCCACTGTCATGTCCGTGACGCAGAAGCCTTGGGATATTTCTGAACCCAAGGGGGATAAAATGGCGTTCCGATTTTCTCAGATGGCCTTGACCGCGGCTCTGCTTACATCTGCAGCCTTTCCGGCGGCCGCAGAGCCGGTTTTTAACCGCATTGCTTCTTTCCCGGTAGCGAAAAACCTGCCCGCGGACAAGGACGCCAAGTCCGTGACCTCGGCTGAAATCATCACCGCCAGCGAAGACGGCAAGACGCTGATCTATTCGGACAGCCCGCTCGGCGGCATCGGCTTCATCGACATCACCGATGCCAAGGCTCCCAAGGCCGGCGGCGCATTGCTGCTGGAAGGTGAGCCGACCTCCGTTGCCGTTGCCGGTCTCAAGGTTCTCGCCGGCGTCAATACCTCGGAAAACCGCGCCAAGCCCTCCGGCAAGCTCGTGACTGTCGATATCGCTGCCAAGAAGATCGAAGCGAGCTGTGATCTCGGCGGTCAACCGGATTCAGTCGCGGTGTCTCCGGATAAAACCTTTGCCGCCATCGCTATCGAAAACGAACGTGATGAAGAGGTGAACGAAGGCGCTCTGCCGCAGATGCCAGCCGGTTATTTAGTCACTGTCGGCCTGAAGGACGGCGTTGCCGACTGCGCGACGCTGAAGAAGATCGACGTTACCGGTCTCGCCGAGATTTCCCCTGAAGATCCGGAACCGGAATTCGTCTCGATCAATGCCAATGGCGAGATCGCGCTGACGCTGCAGGAAAACAACCATATCGTCATCATCGACGGCAAGACCGGCACGGTGAAGACGCATTTCTCTGCCGGCACCGTCAATCTGGAAGGCATCGACACCAAGACCGATGGCCAGCTGAAATTCACCGACAAGCAGGAAGGCCGCAAGCGCGAACCTGATGCCGTCAAGTGGCTGGACAATGACCGTATCGTCATCGCCAACGAGGGCGACTGGCAGGGCGGTTCACGCGGCTTCACCATTTTCGACAAGACTGGCAAGCTTCTCTATGAGGCTGGCGCTTCGCTCGAGCACGCGGTAGCGGCCATTGGCCACTATCCGGAAAAGCGCTCCAAGGCAAAGGGCATAGAGCCGGAGGGCCTCGAAACAGCGACGTTTGATGGCCAGAAGTACTTCTTCGTGCTTGCCGAGCGCGCCTCGATTGCCGCTGTTTACAAGGATACCGGCGCAGAGCCGCAGCTCACGCAGCTCCTGCCTTCGGGCATTTCGCCGGAAGGCGCTGTCGCCATCCCCGCGCGCAACCTCTTCGTCACGGCCAATGAGGCTGATCTGGTGGAAGACGGCGGCGCCCGCTCGCATGTCATGATCTATGAACGCGCCGAGGGCGAGCTGGCCTATCCGCAGCTGGTATCCGCCACTGTCGATGGCGCGCCCATCGGCTGGGGCGCTCTTTCGGGTCTGGTAGGCGATGCCGAGAAGCCAGGCATCCTCTATGCCGTCTCCGACTCGGTCTATGGTAACCAGCCGTCGATCTACACCATCGACGCGACCAAGAAGCCCGCGGCTATGACCAACGTGCTGCGTGTCAAGCGTGACGGCATTGCCGCGCAGAAGCTCGATATCGAAGGCATCACGTTGGATGGCAAGGGCGGGTTCTGGCTGGCCTCGGAAGGCGACAGCGCCAAGCTCGTGCCGCATGCGCTCTACAACGTCAATGCCAAGGGCGAAATCAAGGCCGAAATCGCCTTGCCAAAGGAACTGCTCGCCGGCGATACCCGATTCGGTTTCGAAGGCGTTACGATGATCGGCAAGGGCGATGACGCGACGCTGTGGATGGCCGTGCAGCGCGAATGGGGCACGGACGAGAAGGGCTTCGTCAAGCTCGTCTCCTATAATCCGAAGTCCAAGGAATGGGGCGCCGTGCGCTACCCGCTCGATAAGACTGAAGCCGGTTGGGTCGGCCTGTCCGAAATCACCGCACAGGGCGACAATGTCTATATCGTCGAGCGCGACAACCAGATCGGTGACAAGGCCAAGATCAAGAAGCTCTACCGCGTGGCGATTGCTGACCTGAAGCCGGGCAAGATCGGTGGCGAATTGCCGCTGGTCACCAAGCAGGAAGCCCATGACTTCCTCCCGGACCTCAAGGCCCAGACCAACGGCTATGTCGTCGACAAGCTGGAAGGCTTCACCTTCGACAAGGCGGGAACGGCCTATGCCGTGACAGATAATGATGGCGTCGATGATTCTTCCGGCGAGACGCTGTTCTTCAAGGTCGAGATGAAGGCGATCAACTGATTGCACACGACAGCGCCGCAACGGAAAAAGCCGGGCATAGCCCGGCTTTTTTAATGCGGTATGGGTCTGAATGCCGGGCGTTTATACGATACGTCATATGCAAGCCCCCAAAAGGCATTGCCGCTTCGCATCGGTGATCGAAAGTCTCTCCGGAGGTCGTCCGGGATAATGGTGCGATCCCAGCGCCCGGATCACCGCCCCATGGAATTCTTGTTTTTGGAAATATCTGGTTTCTCCGAATCCTGCTGGACCCAGCGGAAAAAAATGTAAACAGGCAGCGCAATAAGCGCAAGTGTAACAAACGCGTCGAGTGACATGGTTTCATCCATCAGTTCCACCGCTCATCATGAAACGGCCTGAAAACAATGCCCGAAATCTCTTTAAAAATTCTAAATCTGCTTATTTTTCGGTATGTTGCGGGGTGAAACAGGGATGGCTGCGGCTGTGCGAATCCGAAACGAAAGTCCCGGTTTGGCACGGCGCGGCAACTGGGAAATGTGATTCTACACCGCAGTAGCGCGCGACCATGGCTCCATGCCACCGAGGGCAGGGGCTGCGCATCGAAGCCAAGCATACATGGTGAAGCGCAACCGCGTACGGTTCAAACCGCAATCGGCAAGGGTTCTTTAAATCACTGTGAGAAGGAATGGTGGGCGATGAGAGACTCGAACTCCCGACATCCTCGGTGTAAACGAGGCGCTCTACCAACTGAGCTAATCGCCCTTCGCGTCTTGCGGATCATGTCCGCCGCGTCGGTGGCCGTGATGTATTCGGATCGGAAAAAAACCGCAAGGGCTTTTGTGAAGTTTTTTTGTTTTTTTTCGGGGAGGTTTTTCCCTTCGCCGAAGGGGAGGGGTAAAAAGCCGGGAACTGCGGGCTTTTTGATAAATCCAGAACCCAATGACGTCATGACGGCCCCGTAGAAATGACGTTGATAAAGCGGCTGGCTGTGGACAAGTTTTTTGTTTTCGTTGGGAAAAGCCCGCAAAACAGGGCATTTGCTGGAACGTCGATAAAAGGCCCCAGGGTTTTTCCTGATCAAAATGAAAAAGCTTATTCTTTTGTCGTGAAACCTGCTTGACACCCCCGCACGAACGCCGTAGTTAGCCGCTCAACGAACAGCCGAGGCTGGTTCGTACGGCGGAACCAAGGTTCTGTCCGTCAGGATAAGCGGGTGTAGCTCAGTTGGTTAGAGTGCCGGCCTGTCACGCCGGAGGTCGCGGGTTCGAGCCCCGTCACTCGCGCCATCCTGTTCCTCGGAAAAAACGCAGATGAATGTCTGTGGAGCGCGGGTGTAGCTCAGTCGGTTAGAGTGCCGGCCTGTCACGCCGGAGGTCGCGGGTTCGAGCCCCGTCACTCGCGCCATTTCTCCTTCTTGAAATGTCTCCATCTGAACAATCAATGCGCGGTCTGCGCGGCTTTGTCTTCAGCGATTCAGGTCTCTGATTCCGGCCGTTTCCCGCGGGATTTTTCCTGCTTTTATTAGTCAAGTTTCGATTTCCCGATATCGTCACTTCGCCAACGTTTGGGCGTAAAAATCGTGTGACTTTTTTGCGGTTGCGTCCTTCAATCGATTATTATTGTATTTGAGGGGCTTAGGTCGGAAATGTGGCCCAAATTTGCGTCAATTCCGGCAATATTGTTGCCAATCAATGCGGCAGGTGTCTTGAAATGGTGCCTAAACTCTTGCAGAGAGGGCGCGGCTGCGCTAACCACTTTGGCGTTGCAACATATTTGTCCGCTCTTTGAGACTAAGGTCACAAAGGCAGGCCCGGCACCCGGCCGGGCAGGGAAGAGACCATGACTGAACTCCTCAGTTCCTACATTCCGATCGCAATATTCATCGGTATCGCTCTTGTCATCGGCCTGGCGCTTCTGATCGCGCCTTTCGCTGTCGCTTACAAGGCGCCGGACCCGGAAAAGCTCTCTGCTTTCGAGTGCGGTTTCAACGCCTTCGACGATGCCCGCATGAAGTTCGATATCCGCTTTTATCTGGTGTCGATTCTGTTCATCATCTTTGACCTTGAAGTCGCGTTCCTGTTCCCATGGGCGGTGTCTTTCGGTGAGATGGGCTGGTTCGGTTTCTGGTCGATGATGGTGTTCCTCCTCGTTCTCACCATCGGCTTTATCTATGAGTGGAAGAAGGGAGCGCTGGAATGGGCATGAGCCAGAACAACAGCACGCTCGTCGCGCCGCAGCCGAAGGGGATCATCGATCCCTCCACCGGCAAGCCGGTTGGCAGCAACGATGCCTACTTCACGGAAATCAACGACGAGCTGGCCGACAAGGGCTTCCTCGTCACCTCGACTGACGAACTGATCACCTGGGCCCGTACCGGCTCGCTGATGTGGATGCAGTTCGGCCTCGCCTGCTGCGCCGTCGAAGGACTGATGCAGGCTTCCGGTCCGCGTTACGACATGGAGCGCTTCGGTGTCGCCCCGCGCGCCTCGCCGCGCCAGTCGGACGTGATGATCGTCGCCGGCACGCTGACCAACAAGATGGCTCCGGCTCTGCGTAAGGTCTATGACCAGATGCCTGAGCCGCGTTACGTCATCTCCATGGGTTCCTGCGCCAATGGCGGCGGTTATTACCATTATTCCTACGCCGTCGTGCGCGGCTGCGATCGCGTCGTGCCGGTGGATATCTACGTTCCGGGCTGTCCCCCCACGGCTGAAGCGCTGCTTTACGGCGTGCTTCTGCTGCAGAAAAAGATCCGGCGTACCGGTACGATCGAGCGCTAAGGGCAAAGGACGGATTTAGAATGAGCGAAGCTCTCAACGATCTTGCTGCTTACGTTAAGGAAGCGCGCGGTTCACTCGTGGTGTCGGCCGATATCGCCTATGGCGAGCTGACGCTGAACACGACGCCTGAAAGCGTAATCGCGCTTCTGACCTTCCTGCGCGACGATGTGCAGTGCGGATTCGTCAATATCATCGATATCTGCGGCGTTGACTGGCCGCAGCGCGAAAAGCGTTTCGATGTCGTCTATCATCTGCTGTCGCCGCGCCAGAATCTGCGCGTCCGCGTCAAGCTGCAGGTGGAGGAGGACGAGGGCGTTCCTTCTGCGACCTCCGTCTACATGGGCGCGGAGTGGTTCGAGCGTGAAGCCTGGGACATGTATGGCATTCCGTTTGAGGGCCATGCGGACCTTCGCCGCATCCTCACCGATTACGGTTTCGAAGGCCACCCGCTGCGCAAGGATTTCCCGGTTACCGGGTTTGTTGAAGTGCGTTACGATGACGTTCTGAAGCGCGTGCTTTATGAGCCGGTCGAGCTGAAGCAGGAATTCCGTAACTTCGACTTCCTTTCCCCTTGGGAAGGGACCGATTACGTTCTTCCTGGCGACGAAAAGGCCAAGCAATGAGCCAGGTCTCCGCGACAGAGCATGGGCAATGTCTTTGCGGCGCCGTCGGCCTTGAGGCCGTCATCGGCGCCCGCGAATTCGGCGTTTGCCATTGCTCCATGTGCCGCCGCTGGTCCGGCGGCGCGTTTCTGGCCGTCGAATGCGCTGATATCTCCGTCGAAAACGAAGAGAGCCTCGGCGTCTATTCCTCGTCGGAGTGGGGCGAGCGCTGCTTCTGCAAGAATTGCGGCAGCACGCTGATGTGGCGTTCCAAGGATGGCAAGCATTTTGCCGTGTCGCTGCAGGCTTTTGACAACCCTTCCAGTTTCAGGTTCGCGTCGCAGATTTTCACGGATGAAAAGCCTTCGAGCTATTCCTTCGCTGAGATCACGCAGAACATGACCGGCCCCGAATTCATCGCCATGATCACCTCGGCGGAGCACTAGAATGACTGAGCATAACGTCCGCAACTTCACGATCAACTTCGGTCCGGAACATCCCTCCGCGCACGGCGTGCTGCGTCTGGTTCTGGAACTGGACGGCGAAATCGTCGAGCGCGTTGATCCGCATATCGGTCTTCTGCATCGCGGAACCGAAAAGCTGATCGAGACGAAGACCTATCTGCAGGCCGTTCCTTACTTCGATCGTCTCGACTACGTCGCGCCGATGAACCAGGAGCACGCTTTCGCGCTCGCCGTCGAAAAGCTGCTCGGCCTCGAAATCCCGATGCGCGGCCAGCTGATCCGCGTTCTCTATTCGGAAATCGGCCGCATCCTCTCGCACATCATGAACGTGACCACGCAGGCCATGGACGTGGGCGCGATGACGCCGCCGGTCTGGGGCTTCGAAGAGCGCGAAAAGCTGATGGTGTTTTATGAGCGCGCCTGTGGCGCGCGCATGCACTCGGCCTATTTCCGCCCGGGCGGCGTCCACCAGGACCTGCCGCCGGAACTGGTTGACGATATCGGCAAGTGGTGCGATCCCTTTATCACCGTCCTCGACAATATCGAGGGCCTACTGACGGATAACCGCATCTATAAGCAGCGTAACGTCGATATCGGCGTCGTCTCGCTGGAAGATGCCTTTGCCTGGGGCTTTACGGGCGTGATGGTTCGCGGTTCCGGCGCTGCCTGGGATTTGCGTCGTTCGCAGCCTTATGAGTGCTATTCCGATCTGGAATTCGACATCCCTGTTGGCAAGAACGGCGACTGCTATGATCGTTACCTGATCCGCATGCAGGAAATGCGCGAATCCGTGAAGATCATGAAGCAGTGCGTCGAGCTTTTGTCCGGCAAGCACCGCATCGGCCCGGTCTCCTCGCTGGATGGCAAGGTGGTTCCGCCCAAGCGCGGTGAGATGAAGCGTTCGATGGAAGCGCTGATCCACCACTTCAAGCTCTACACCGAAGGTTACCACGTTCCCGCTGGCGAAGTTTACGCCGCCGTCGAAGCGCCAAAGGGCGAGTTCGGCGTCTATGTGGTTGCCGATGGTTCCAACAAGCCTTACCGCTGCAAGATCCGCGCTCCGGGCTATGCCCATCTGCAGGCCATGGATTTTCTGTGCAAGGGCCATCAGCTTGCCGACGTTACAGCCGTGCTCGGCTCTCTCGACATCGTGTTCGGGGAGGTCGACCGCTGATGCGTCTGCCGCTGGCCATTCCGGCTTTTCTCGCAGCGATGACGGCACCCGTTCTTGCCCAGACGGCAACGGACGAGGGTGCTGTAGCGCTGTCGAGCGGCGGCTCCTCGACCATCAAGCAGCTTCTGTCGTCGGGATACGAGATAAAGGCCTCGGTTCCCAATGGCAGCAAGTTCATCGTGTTCATGCAAAAAGACAAGGCGGCTTATGCCTGCGAATTCGTCACGGTGGCGAGATCGCGGTGTGAGACGTTAAACTGAAAAGGCGTGAGGAAGTATGTCCGTTCGTCGACTAGCCGAAGATCAGTTCCAGCCCGTGGCATTTGCCTTCAACGCGGAAAACACCGCATGGGCGGAAAAGACGATCAAGAAATATCCCGAGGGACGCCAGCAATCAGCGGTCATCCCGCTGCTCATGCGTGCCCAGGAGCAGGATGGCTGGGTTACCCGCGCCGCCATCGAAAAAGTCGCAGACATGCTGGACATGGCCTATATCCGTGTTCTTGAAGTTGCGACCTTCTATACGCAGTTCCAGCTGAAGCCGGTCGGCACGCGTGCCCACGTTCAGGTCTGCGGCACCACGCCCTGCATGCTGCGCGGCTCCGAAGCGCTGATGGATGTCTGCCGCAAGAAGATCCATCACGATCCGCTGCACACCAATGAGAGCGGCACGCTTTCCTGGGAAGAGGTGGAATGTCAGGGCGCCTGCGTCAACGCGCCGATGGTCATCATCTTCAAGGATGCCTATGAAGACCTGACGCCCGAGCGTCTGGAAGAGATCATCGATGCTTTCGAGGCAGGCAAGGGCGACACCGTCAAGACAGGCCCCCAGATCGACCGTCACCAGTCCGTCCCCGTTGGCGGCCTGACGACCCTGACGGAAGAGATCAAGCCTGACCGTTCCAATCTCGACAAGCCGGCTGAAGTGCCAGCGGATGCCGCACAGGTTCCGCCGTCCAACGCCGCCAAGCCGAAGACGGATGCGCCGGAAACCGATCCGAAGCTGAAGACGCCGGCCAACGAGCCCAAGGCTGCTGCTGAAAACGCAAAGGCTCGCGAAAAGGAATCGGTCGGCAAGGAAGCGGCAGCATCAAAGCCGTCGCTGGATTCCGCGGATCGTCCGGCAGGCATCGAAAAGCCAGCTGCCCCTGATGACCTGAAGCTCATTTCCGGCGTCGGCCCCAAGATTGAGGGTACGCTGAACGAGCTCGGCATCTTCACCTATGCGCAGATCGCCGGCTGGAAGCAGGCCGAATGCGACTGGGTCGATGGATATCTGAATTTCAAGGGCCGTATCGGCCGTGATGACTGGGTCAAGCAGGCCGAGGCGCTCGCCAAGGGTGGCGAAGCCGAGTATATCAGGGTCTTCGGCAAGAAGCCGCGGTAAGAGGTGAAGCATGTTAAAAGATCAGGATCGCATCTTTACCAATCTCTACGGCCTCAAGGACAAGTCCCTGAAAGGCGTGCTGGCGCGCGGCCACTGGGACGGCACCAAGCAGATCATCGAAAAGGGCCGTGACTGGATCATCAACGAGATGAAGGCTTCGGGCCTTCGCGGTCGCGGCGGCGCTGGCTTCCCGACGGGTCTCAAGTGGTCCTTCATGCCGAAGGAAAATGACGGCCGTCCGCATTATCTCGTCGTTAACGCCGATGAATCCGAGCCCGGCACCTGCAAGGACCGCGAAATCCTGCGCAACGATCCGCACACGCTGATCGAAGGCTGCGTGATCGCCGGTTTCGCCATGGGCGCGCACACCGCTTACATCTATGTTCGCGGCGAATATATGCGCGAACGTGAGGCTCTTCAGGCGGCCATCGACGAATGTTACGATGCCGGTCTGCTCGGCGGTAACAACAAGAATGGCTGGGATTTCGACATCTACGTGCATCACGGCGCGGGCGCTTATATCTGCGGCGAAGAGACGGCACTGCTCGAAAGCCTTGAAGGCAAAAAGGGCCAGCCGCGTCTGAAGCCGCCGTTCCCGGCCAATATGGGTCTTTACGGCTGCCCGACGACCGTCAACAACGTTGAATCGATCGCGGTTGCCCCGACCATTCTGCGCCGCGGCGCTGCCTGGTTCTCGTCCATCGGCCGTCCCAACAACGTCGGCACCAAGCTGTTCATGGTCTCCGGCCATGTTGAGCGTCCCTGCACCTTCGAAGACGCGCTCGGCCTGTCCTTCCGCGAACTGATCGAACACCATTGCGGTGGCATTCGTGGCGGCTGGGACAATCTGCTCGGCGTCATCCCCGGCGGCGCTTCCTGCCCCATCGTGCGCGGTGAGGACATGAAGGACGCCATCATGGATTTCGACGGCATGCGCGAAGTGAAATCCTCCTTCGGCACCGGCGGCATGATCGTCATGGACAAGTCCACCGACGTCATCAAGGCGATTGCCCGCATCGCTGCCTTCTTCAAGCATGAAAGCTGCGGCCAGTGCACGCCATGCCGTGAAGGCACGGGCTGGATGTGGCGCGTGCTGGAGCGCATGGTTAAGGGCAATGCGCAGAAGCGCGAAATCGACATGCTGTTTGAAGTGACGAAGCAGATCGAAGGCCACACCATCTGTGCGCTCGGCGACGCCGCAGCATGGCCGGTACAGGCGCTGATCCGCAATTTCCGTCCGGAAATCGAAAAGCGCATCGACCAATATACCTACAGGGCCATGGATGATGGCGCTGTTCTGGAAGCCGCTGAATAAGCGTTGAGGCTTCGAGCGTAGCCGGAATTTCCGGCCTCGCGACACCATGAAGCGCCTGGCAGATGATTAAGAGTGCCGGGCGTGATTAAGGATTTGTTGCGGACCGTGTGAGACATGGGACGAACAGGCAACAGGACGTAAGTAGAACCATGGCAAAGCTCAAGGTTGACGGTAAAGAGATCGAGGTTCCGGATCATTTCACGCTGTTGCAGGCGTGCGAGGAGGCTGGCGCCGAAGTTCCGCGCTTTTGTTTTCATGAGCGCTTGTCGGTCGCGGGTAACTGCCGCATGTGTCTCATCGAGGTAAAGGGCGGACCGCCGAAGCCGGCCGCTTCCTGCGCCATGGGCGTGCGCGACGTTCGCGGCGGCCCGAACGGCGAATTGCCTGAGGTTTTCACCAACACGCCGATGGTCAAGAAGGCCCGCGAAGGCGTGATGGAATTCCTGCTCATCAACCATCCGCTGGATTGCCCGATCTGCGACCAGGGCGGCGAATGCGACCTGCAGGACCAGGCCATGGCCTTCGGTATCGCCGGTTCGCGTTATGCGGAAAACAAGCGCGCGGTTGAAGACAAATATATCGGACCGCTCGTCAAGACGGTCATGAACCGCTGCATTCACTGCACGCGCTGCGTCCGTTTCACCACGGAAGTGGCTGGCATTGCCGAACTCGGCCTCATCGGCCGTGGCGAAGATGCCGAAATCACCACCTATCTCGAGCAGGCGATGACCTCGGAGCTGCAGGGTAACGTCGTTGACCTTTGCCCCGTCGGCGCGCTCACCTCCAAGCCTTTCGCCTTCACGGCCCGTCCGTGGGAACTGAACAAGACCGAAACCATCGACGTGATGGATGCGCTCGGTTCGGCCATCCGCGTCGATACCCGCGGCCGCGAAGTCATGCGTGTCATGCCGCGTGTCAACGAGGCCATCAACGAAGAGTGGATTTCCGACAAGAGCCGCTTCATCTGGGATGGCCTGAAGACTCAGCGCCTCGACCGGCCTTACGTCCGCAAGGATGGCCGCCTGCAGCCCGCAACCTGGGGCGAAGCCTTCGGTGCGATCAAGCAGGCTGTGGCTGCGACCTCAGGCAACAAGATCGGCGCGATTGCCGGCGATCTGTCGTCCGTCGAAGAAATGTTCGCGCTGAAGTCGCTTCTCGCTTCGCTCGGCTCGGCCAATGTTGATTGCCGCCAGGATGGCGCAGCGCTTGACCCGTCGCTCGGCCGCGCCAGCTACCTGTTCAATTCCACCATCGAAGGTATCGAACAGGCGGACGCCCTGCTGATCGTTGGCTCCAACCCGCGTTACGAAGCAGCTGTCCTCAACGCCCGCATCCGCAAGCGCTGGCGTCGCGGCGGTTTCCCGATCGGTGTGATCGGTGAAGCCGGTGAGCTGCGTTACAATTACGAATATCTCGGCTCGGGCGCTGAAACACTGTCCGATCTCGCCAATGGTTCGCACAGCTTCGTTGACAAGCTGAAGTCCGCCAAGAATCCGCTGATCATCATCGGTCAGGGCGCATTGTCCCGTGCTGATGGCGCTGCCGTTCTTGCCGCCGCTGCCAAGCTCGCGACCTCCGTCGGCGCTGTCACCGAAGAGTGGAATGGCTTCTCGGTCCTGCACACTGCCGCTGCCCGCGTTGGTGGTCTCGATATCGGCTTCGTGCCGGGGGAGGGCGGTGTTGCTGCAGCAGACATGGTCGCCTCGATGGATGTTCTCTTCCTGCTCGGCGCCGATGAACTCGACCTGTCGAATAAGGGCGCGAAGTTCACCGTCTATATCGGCAGCCATGGCGATCAGGGTGCAATGAACGCCGACGTCATCCTTCCGGGTGCGGCCTATACCGAGAAGTCCGGTATCTGGGTCAACACCGAAGGCCGCGTCCAGCTTGGCAACCGTGCCGGTTTCGCACCGGGCGAGGCCCGCGAAGACTGGGCGATCCTGCGTGCGCTGTCCGACGTCCTCGGCAAGAAGCTGCCGTTCGATTCGCTGTCTGCCCTGCGCGGCCAGCTCTACGTCGCTCATCCGCATCTGGCGGAAACCGACGAGATCGTTGCCGGCAAGGCTTCGGATATCGAGGCTCTGGCTGCTAAAACCGGCTCGCTCGTGAAGTCGGCGTTTGCTTCGCCGGTAAAAGACTTTTATTTGACGAACCCGATTGCGCGCGCCTCTGCCGTCATGGCCGAGTGCTCCGCATTGGCCCGCAACAATTTCCAGGCTGCGGCAGAGTAAGGGTAGGGGATTATGGAATCGTTTTTCTGGAGCTACGTCTGGCCCGCGCTGATCATGGTCGGCCAGTCCCTGCTGCTTCTCGTTTGCCTTCTGGTGGCCATCGCCTTCCTGCTGCTTGCTGACCGCAAGGTCTGGGCGGCCGTACAGCTGCGCCGTGGTCCGAACGTCGTTGGTCCCTTCGGTCTTTTCCAGTCCTTCGCTGACCTCTTGAAGTTCATCCTGAAGGAGCCCGTCATTCCGGCCGGCGCCAACAAGGCGGTCTTCCTGCTGGCGCCGCTGGTTGCCGTGACGCTGGCGCTCGCCACCTATGCCGTCATTCCCTTCAATGAAGGCTGGGTCGTCGCCAATATCAATGTCGGCATTCTCTACATCTTCGCGATCTCGTCGCTTGAAGTGTACGGCATCATCATGGGCGGCTGGGCTTCGAACTCGAAATATCCGTTCCTCGGCGCGCTGCGTTCGGCGGCACAGATGGTGTCCTACGAAGTCTCGATCGGTCTCGTCATCGTCACCGTTCTGCTTTGCGTTGGTTCGCTGAACCTCACGGATATCGTTCTGGCGCAGCGTACCGGCCTCGGCACCATGCTCGGCCTGCCGGCATCGTTCCTTGACTGGCACTGGCTGTCGCTGTTCCCGATGTTCATCGTGTTCTTCATTTCGGGTCTCGCCGAAACCAACCGTCCGCCCTTCGACCTTCCGGAAGCGGAATCGGAACTGGTTGCCGGTCACATGGTGGAATATGGCTCCACGCCGTACATGATGTTCATGCTCGGTGAATATGCTGCGATCGTTCTGATCTGCTGCCTGACGACCATCCTGTTCCTTGGCGGCTGGCTGCCGATCGTCGATGTATGGTTCCTGAACTGGGTTCCGGGCATCGTCTGGTTCGCCATCAAGGGCTGCATGGTCTTCTTCATGTTCGCTCTGGTGAAGGCCTTCGTTCCGCGTTACCGCTATGACCAGCTCATGCGCCTTGGCTGGAAGGTGTTCCTGCCGCTGTCGCTCGCCATGGTCGTTATTGTTGCATTCGTATTGAAGCTGACGGGGTGGGCCGGTTGATGTCTGAACTCCTCGCTCAAAGATCTGGAGACTGAGATGGCAAGCCTCTCCCAAGCCGTCAACTCGCTGTTCCTCAAGGAATTCGTCGGCGCGATCTTCCTAACCATGCGTCACTTCTTCAAGCAGAAGGCGACGATCAACTATCCTTTCGAGAAGGGTCCGGTCTCGCCGCGCTTCCGTGGTGAACACGCGCTGCGCCGTTATCCGAACGGTGAAGAACGCTGCATCGCCTGCAAGCTGTGTGAGGCGATCTGTCCTGCTCAGGCGATCACCATCGAAGCCGGCCCGCGTCGCAACGACGGCACCCGCCGCACGGTGCGTTACGATATCGACATGGTGAAGTGCATCTATTGCGGCTTCTGCCAGGAAGCCTGCCCGGTGGACGCCATCGTCGAGGGCCCGAACTTCGAATTCGCGACGGAAACCCGCGAAGAGCTTTATTTCGACAAGCAGAAGCTTCTCGACAATGGCGACCGCTGGGAGCGTGAAATCGCGCGCAACCTCGCACTGGATGCACCTTACCGTTAAGGTGCAACCGTCTTTCCGGGGAGCAACCCCGGAGAGCGATGAAAAGTAAAATGCCTGCGCGGTTTTCGCCGGCGGGGACGAAACGGGCGAGGGGGCTTCCGGCCATTTCTCCCGATGAGGACAAGAAGGCACCAAAATGGGTCTGCACGCTGTATTCTTTTATATATTCGCTTTCGTCGCCGTGGCGTCTGCGTTCATGGTCATCGCATCGAAGAACCCTGTTCATTCGGTGCTGTTTCTGATCCTGACCTTCTTCAACGCAGCTGCGCTGTTCCTGCTGACGGGAGCCGAATTCCTCGGCATGATCCTGCTGGTGGTTTATGTCGGCGCCGTGGCGGTGCTCTTCCTCTTCGTCGTCATGATGCTGGATGTGGATTTCGCCGAGCTTCGCTCCGGCGTGCTGCAATATGCGCCTGTTGGCGCGCTGATCGGCGTCATTCTTGCGGCTGAGCTGATCGTCGTCGTGGGCGGCAGCGTGCTCAACCCGCAGGCGGCCAAGTCCATCACCATGCCGATCCCGCCGGTTGCCGAACGCACCAATACGGCCGCGCTCGGTGACGTGCTCTATACCAATTACGTCTACTTCTTCCAGCTCGCCGGCCTCGTGCTGCTTGTGGCCATGATCGGCGCCATCGTGCTGACGCTGCGTCATCGCACCGACATCAAGCGGCAGGACATTGCCACGCAGGTCGGCCGTGACCCCAAGACCGCGGTTACCACGGTCAAGGTCAAGCCGGGCCAGGGCATCTGAGGCGCGAACGGATCCAAGGAAACAGAATATGGAAATCGGTCTTTCCCACTACCTGACGGTCAGCGCGATCCTCTTTACGATCGGCGTCTTCGGCATCTTCCTCAACCGGAAGAACGTCATCGTCATCCTGATGTCGATCGAACTCATTTTGCTCGCGGTCAACATCAACATGGTGGCCTTCTCGGCATTCCTGAACGATATCGTCGGCCAGGTCTTCGCCCTGTTCATTCTGACCGTTGCAGCCGCTGAAGCGGCGATCGGTCTTGCAATACTCGTTGTCTTCTACCGCAACCGCGGATCGATCGCCGTGGAAGACGTCAATATGATGAAGGGCTGATAAAGCTATGATCTACAAGGCTATCGTCTTTCTTCCACTGATCGGCTTCCTGATTGCGGGCCTCTTCGGCCGCTCCATCGGCGCCAAGGCATCGGAATATGTCACCACCGGTCTGATGATCGTGGTTGCCATCCTGTCCTGGATCGTGTTCTTCAACGTCGCACTCGCCCATGGCGAGCCGGGCGAGGTGATCAAGGTCACCGTGCTGCGCTGGATCCAGTCGGGCGGTATCGACGTCGAATGGGCGTTCCGCATCGACACGCTGACGGCCGTCATGTTCGTCGTGGTCAACACCGTCTCGACGCTGGTGCACCTCTATTCGATCGGATACATGCACCACGATCCGCATCGTCCGCGCTTCTTCGCCTATCTCTCGCTTTTCACCTTCGCAATGCTGATGCTGGTGACTTCCGACAACCTGCTGCAGATGTTCTTCGGCTGGGAAGGCGTGGGTCTGGCGTCCTATCTGCTGATCGGCTTCTGGTTCAAGAAGCCGTCCGCATCGGCTGCCGCGATGAAGGCCTTCATCGTCAACCGCGTCGGTGACTTCGGCTTCATCCTCGGCATCTCCGGCGTCTTCGTGCTGTTCGGCTCGATCAACTTCGAAACCATCTTTGCTGCCGCCGGCACTTATCTGCCGGCTGAGGGCGCTGCCTCGACCGAAACCGTCATCAACCTGTTCGGCATGCAGCTGGACAAGGCCAATGCGATGACGGGCGTCTGCCTGCTGCTCTTCATGGGCGCCATGGGTAAGTCTGCGCAGTTCCTGCTGCACACCTGGCTGCCGGACGCGATGGAAGGCCCAACCCCGGTTTCGGCGCTTATTCATGCCGCAACCATGGTCACCGCCGGTGTCTTTCTCGTCGCCCGCATGTCGCCGCTTTTTGAACTCTCGCATGATGCCTTGACCGTCGTGACGCTGATCGGCGCGATCACCGCCTTCTTCGCGGCGACCGTCGGTCTGGTGCAGAACGACATCAAGCGCGTTATCGCCTATTCGACCTGCTCGCAGCTCGGTTACATGTTCGTGGCGCTTGGCGTCGGTGCTTACGGTGCTGCCGTGTTCCACCTCTTCACGCACGCCTTCTTCAAGGCCCTGCTGTTCTTGTGCGCCGGCTCTGTGATCCACGCCGTCGATGGCGAGCAGGACATGCGTTACATGGGCGGTCTGCGCGAGCATATCCCCATCACCTTCTGGACCATGACTGTCGGCACGCTGGCGCTGACCGGCGTTGGTATCCCGGGAACGATGATCGGTTTTGCCGGCTTCTTCTCGAAGGACGTCATCATCGAATCCGCTTATGCCTCGCATTCGGTTCTGTCTGGTTTCGCCTTCACGCTGCTGGTCATCGCCGCGCTGTTCACCAGCTTCTATTCCTGGCGTCTGGCCTTCATGACCTTCTTCGGCAAGCCGCGTGCGTCTGCCGACGTCATGCACCATGTGCATGAGTCGCCGATGGTCATGCTGATCCCGCTCTTCATCCTCACCGTTGGCGCGATCTTCGCCGGTGTTGCCTTCGAAGGTTACTTCTTCGGCCACGAATATGCCGAATTCTGGAAGGGCGCTCTCTTCACGCTCCCGGAAAACGAGATCCTCGAAGAGTTCCACCATGTTCCGCTGTGGGTGAAATGGAGCCCGTTCTTCGCCATGGCCCTTGGTTTCGTGACCGCCTGGTACATGTACATCAAGTCGCCTGAGACGCCGAAGCGTCTGGCCGAGACCCATCGTGGCCTCTACCAGTTCCTTCTCAACAAGTGGTATTTCGACGAACTCTATGACTTCCTCTTCGTTCGTTCCGCGAAGGCGCTCGGCCGCTTCCTGTGGAAGAAGGGCGACGTCGCCGTCATCGACCACTATGGACCCAACGGCATTGCAGCGCGTGTGGTTGACGTGACCAACCGCATGGTCCGCCTGCAATCCGGTTACCTCTATCATTATGCCTTTGCGATGCTGATCGGCATCGCGGCGCTTGTCACCTGGATGATGCTCGGGAGTGCCCTCTGATGACCGATTGGCCCATTCTTTCAACGGTCACCTTTCTGCCGCTCGTCGGCGTGGTGCTCCTACTTCTGACGAATGAGAACGGCCCCTATGGTCGCCGCAACATTCTCAATGTCTCGCTGCTGACGACCGTTTTCACTTTCATCGTGTCGTTGTTCATCTGGATCGATTTCGACAATTCGAACCCCGGCTTCCAGATGGTCGAGAAGCATGAATGGTTCGGCAACATCGCCGCCTATCATCTCGGCGTCGATGGCATCTCCATGCTCTTCGTTATCCTCACCACTTTCCTCATGCCTTTCTGCGTGCTGGCAAGCTGGGATTCGGTCGAGAAGCGCATCAAGGAATACATGATCGCCTTCCTGCTGCTGGAAGTTGTCATGATCGGCGTCTTCGTGGCGCTGGATACCGTTCTCTTCTACGTCTTCTTCGAAGCGACGCTGATCCCGATGTTCATCATCATCGGCGTGTGGGGCGGCAAGGATCGCGTTTACGCCTCCTACAAGTTCTTCCTCTACACGCTTCTCGGCTCGGTTCTGACCATGCTCGCGATCATGGCCATGTACTGGCAGGCCGGCACGACCGATATGACGGAACTGCTGAAGTACGGCTTCCCGGCCGGCATGCAGACCTGGCTGTGGCTCGCCTGTTTTGCCGCCTTCTCGGTCAAGATGCCGATGTGGCCGGTGCACACCTGGCTGCCGGATGCCCACGTTCAGGCCCCGACCGCAGGTTCGGTCATTCTGGCTGGCGTCATGCTGAAGCTCGGCGGTTACGGTTTCATCCGCTTCTCGCTGTCGATGTTCCCGCTGGCGTCGGACTATTTCGCACCTTTCGTCTTTACGCTGTCGGTTCTCGCCATCATCTACACCTCGCTGGTGGCGATGATGCAGGACGACATCAAGAAGCTGATTGCCTACTCGTCTGTTGCCCACATGGGTTACGTCACGATGGGTATCTTCGCCGCCAACGTTCAGGGCGTGCAAGGCGCGATCTTCCAGATGCTGTCGCACGGTATCGTCTCGGGCGCGCTCTTCCTCTGCGTCGGCGTTGTTTACGACCGTCTGCATACCCGCGAAATCGCGGCCTATGGCGGTCTCGTCAACAACATGCCGAAATATGCGGTCGCCTTCATGATCTTCACCATGGCCAATGTAGGTCTGCCCGGCACGTCCGGCTTCATCGGTGAATTCCTGACGCTGGTCGGTGTCTTCCGCGCCAACACGCTGGTTGCGCTGTTTGCCGCCACCGGTGTCATTCTCTCGGCCGCTTATGCGCTGTGGCTTTATCGCCGCGTGATCTTCGGTGCGCTAGAGAAGGAAAGCCTGAAGAGCCTGCTCGATCTCTCGACCCGCGAAAAGGTCATCCTTTATCCGCTGGTTGTGCTGACCATCTTCTTCGGCGTCTATCCGGCTCCGGTGTTCGATGCGACAGCCGCATCGGTCGATCTTCTGGTAAACAACTATACGGCTGCATTGCAGGCGGCGCAAAATGTTGCGCTCACTATGAATTGACGACAGGACCCGTTGGACATGACCGCTGAAATCCTTTTTGCCAGTCTGCACATTGCGACGCCCGAGCTGATCCTCGCGATCGGCGCGCTGGCGCTGCTCATGATTGGCGTCTTCTCGGGCGACAAGTCGACGACGACGGTCACCGGCCTTGCCGTTGCCCTCCTGCTCGTCGTCGGTCTCTGGATCATCTTTGCCCCTGCATCGGGTGTGGCTTTCGGCGGTGTCTACATCGCCGATGCCTTCGGTAACTTCATGAAGGTGCTGGCGCTGATCGGCTCCATCACCGCCATGATCCTGGCCGTTGGCCAGGGACGCTTCGAACCGATCGGCCGTTTCGAATATCCGGTGCTGCTGGTTCTCGCGACGCTCGGCATCCTGCTGATGATCTCGGCCAATAACCTGATCTCGCTCTACATGGCACTGGAACTGCAGTCGCTGGCGCTTTATGTCGTCTGCGCCATCAACCGCGAGAGCCTGCGTTCCACGGAAGCGGGCCTGAAATACTTCGTTCTCGGTGCGCTCTCTTCCGGCATGCTGCTTTACGGCATGTCGCTGGTCTACGGCTTCACCGGCAATACCGGCTTTACCGAAATCGCCCAGGTTCTGGCCTCGGAAACCCGTTCGCTCGGTCTCGTTTTCGGTCTGGTCTTCGTGCTGGCCGGTCTGGCATTCAAGATTTCCGCCGTTCCGTTCCACATGTGGACGCCGGACGTTTATGAAGGCGCGCCGACCCCGGTTACGGCCTTCCTCTCGGCCGCACCGAAGATCGGCGCGATGGCGATCCTCGTCCGCATCGTCATCGAGGCCTTCCAGCCGGTCTTTGCCGACTGGCAGCAGATCGTCGTCTTCATCTCCATCGCGTCCATGCTGCTCGGTTCCTTCGCCGCAATCGGCCAGAAGAACATCAAGCGCCTGATGGCCTATTCCTCCATCGGTCACATGGGTTATGCGCTGGTCGGCCTTGCTGCTGGCACGCAGGCTGGTGTTGCTGGCGTTATCCTTTATATGGCCGTCTACATGGTCATGACGCTTGGCACCTTCGCCTGCATCCTCGCCATGCGCCGCAAGGAAATCGGCAATGTCGAGAATGTCGAAGATCTCGCCGGTCTTTCGTCTTCCAATCCCTTCATGGCGGTTGTGCTGACGATCCTGATGTTCTCGCTTGCCGGCATTCCGCCGCTCGCCGGCTTCTTCGGCAAGTACTACGTGTTCCTGGCCGCCATCGAAGCGAAGCTTTATCCGCTCGCCATTATCGGTGTGATCGGCTCGGTTGTCGGCGCCTATTATTACATTCGCGTCGTCAAGGTCATGTGGTTCGATGAAGCCAAGGACAAGTTCGAGCGTCCGTCGGGCGAACTCAAAGTGGTTTATGCGCTGTCGGCCTTCTTCACCGTCGCCTTCATCGTCTTCGGCGGTGCACTTGGCAACGCGGTCACTGCTGCGGCGAAGACCTTCTTTTGAGCAGTACACGAAGGAATACGGGCCGGATGTCCATCGACGATATCAGGCACGAGGCGATGGCGGAAACGCCATCGACCAATCTGGAATGTTTCGCCCGGGCGCGGGCGGGCGATGGCGGCAACCTGTGGGTTACCGCCATCCGCCAGACCGGCGGCCGTGGCCGCCGTGGCCGGCCCTGGGTGTCAGAGCCCGGCAATCT
>NZ_QLNF01000072.1:68444-117774 GCF_003261015.1 Agrobacterium sp. MS2
ACGCTTCCCTTCTTCTGATCGATCCCGCGCCGATGGAGCGCATCGGCTCCCTGCCGCTCGCTTTTGCGCTCGCGGTCTATCGCGCCATTCGCGCGGTTTTGCCGCCGGGCGGTGAGGCGCTTGAAATCAAATGGCCAAATGACGTGCTGATTGGCCGCCGCAAGACCTGCGGCATTCTGATGGAAGCCGAGCTTTTGCCTGACGGCCGGCGCGCCATCGTCATCGGCATTGGTATCAATATCGCCCATAAACCTGATAATCCGCTTTATCCCGTTACGATGCTGTCGGAACATGGTGCGTCTTGCTCGCCCGAGGAACTGTTTGCCCATCTCTTCCGTGAAACGGCCGAGGTTCTGCGCGAATGGGATGAGGGCAGGGGCGTATCTGCCATCATCGCCAGCTGGCGGGCAGCGGCCTGCGGCATTGGCGAACATATCACCGTCAATTTCCCGGATCGTTCGATCGGCGGGCGTTTTGTCGGAATTGATGATAATGGTTATCTGCTGCTGGATGAGGACGAGGGCGCAAGACGCTCCATTGCCGCTGGCGACGTGTTTTTCGGATGAGGTGCACGGTGCGGGTAAAAAAACCGCGCCGAACCGGATCCCTAGGTTGGAGCTTTCCTGCAGCTCATGAAATGCAGGGTGACAAACCGGCTCCGCATCGGCCCGGTCGATCAGATGGTTCAACAGGTCCGATGCTGATAGCAGCGGCATGGTGCGGCGTGATGCCGTCCTGCGCGCTTTTTTGAATGGATAAGAAAAACAATGGCTCAACAGGACGAACTGGTTTTTGTGCCGCTTGGCGGCGTGGGTGAAATTGGCATGAATCTGGCGCTTTACGGCTACGGGCCGGCGAGCAAGCGCCAGTGGATCATGGTGGATTGCGGCGTGACCTTTGCCGGTCTCGATCTGCCTGGTGTCGATCTCGTGCTGCCCGATATCAGCTATATCGAGGCGCAGAAAAAGAACCTCAAGGGCATCATCATCACTCACGCGCATGAAGACCACTATGGTGCGCTGAACGATCTCTGGCCCGGCCTCAACGTGCCGGTCTATGCGTCTGCCTTCACCGCCGGCATGCTGGAGGCGAAGCGCGCTTATGAGGGCACCCGCGCGGAAATTCCGATCACACCGTTCAAGGCGGGTGACCGCATCAATGTTGGCCCCTTCGAAATCGAAGCGGTTGGCGTCAATCACTCCATCCCCGAACCGATGTCGCTGGTCATCCGCACACCGCTCGGTAATGTCATCCATACCGGTGACTGGAAAATCGATGAGGCGCCTTCACTTGGGCCGTTGACGGATGAAGCCCGCTTCCGCGCCATCGGTGAAGAGGGCGTGCTGGCGCTGATGTGCGACAGCACGAACTCCGTGCGTGATGGTGTATCGCCTTCCGAGCATGAGGTTTCGGAAGGTCTGCGCCAGATCATCGAAAATGCCGAAGGCCGCGTGGCCGTTACCACCTTCTCCTCCAATGTCGGGCGTATCCGCTCGATCGCGCAGGCGGCTGAGGCTGCCGGTCGTGAAGTGCTGCTGCTCGGCTCGTCGCTGAAGCGTGTCGTCAACGTGTCGCAGGACCTCGGCATTATGGAAGGCATCAAGCCGTTCCTCGCTGAAGATGAATTCGGTTATATTCCGCGTGATCGTGTGGTGCTGATCCTGACGGGTTCGCAGGGGGAACCGCGCGCAGCACTCGCCAAGCTTTCCCGTGATGAGATGCGTAATGTGGCGCTCGCCTCCGGCGATACGGTCGTCTTTTCGTCACGCGCCATCCCAGGCAACGAAAAGGCGATCATCGATATCAAGAACGGCCTGATCGAACAGGGCGTCCACATCGTCACCGACAATGAGGCGCTCGTTCACGTCTCCGGCCATCCGCGCCGTAACGAGCTTCTGAAGATGTATGAATGGACGAAGCCGCAGATCGTCGTGCCTGTGCACGGCGAGGCGGCGCATCTGGTGGCGCAGAAGGAACTGGCCGAACAGGCCGGCATTTCGCAGGTGCCGAAGGTGCGCAACGGCAACGTTCTGCGCCTTGCACCCGGCCCGGCGGAAGTAATCGATGACGTGCCGCATGGCCGCGTCTTCAAGGACGGCAATCTCGTCGGTGACATGGACGAGATGGGCATCAGCAATCGCCGCAAGCTCTCCTTCGCCGGCCACGTCGCCGTCAATGTCGTGCTGGACAGCCGTTACGACTTCCTCGGCGATCCCGATGTCGTGCCTTTCGGCCTGCCGGAATTCGATGATGAAGATGAGGCGATGGAGGACACGCTTTATGACGCCGTGCTCGGCGCCGTCGAGAGCATTCCGCGCGCCCGCCGCAAGGATCTGGAACTGCTGCGTGAAGCCGTGCGCCGTGCCGTACGCGCCGCCGCCAACCAGAGCTGGGGCAAGAAGCCGATCGTGACGGTTTTCGTAACCAAGGTCTGAGCCGGGAGGCAGGAGCTTTCGGGCGATAGTATCATCCGCACTCCGTCACCTCGGACTAGATCCGGGGTCCAGTGCGATCAAGTCCTTGATCGCGCAAAGACTCGACTCACGGCGCAGACGCGCCGTGGCTGGATGCCGGATCTAGTCCGGCATGACGGAGGAGAGGTCGTCCGCCTTCGTCAGCGCCCTGATGGCACCTGCTCAAAGCGCGGTTCTGGTTGTCCTCCCAAGGCTTTTTGCGCTTCTTGCCGAGAATTGATTCCGGTTCGCAGATGAATGCGTTACAAGAAGCCCATTGCGCAGGAGGATCACATGCCGCTTCTTTCGGCCTTCGCCGTTTATTTCATCGTCTGGTGGACGGTGCTTTTCATCGTGTTGCCGATTGGCCTGCGCACCCAGGATGAAGACGGAGATGTCGCACTGGGCACGGTCGCCAGCGCACCCTCCCGCTTCAAGGGCGGGCGGATAGTTTTGTGGACGACCCTGATCTCGGCTTTGATCTGTGGCCTATGGTATGGCGGAACCTGGTGGTTCGGTGTCAGCCTTGATGATCTGCCGAGAATTATTCCCGTTTTCGACTAAAGACAGCGGGGCGGTATCCGCCCCAGTCGCGTCTTGACGGGTCGGCCCGAGAACGAACCCCGGAACTGCCTAAGCATCGGGCAGTCTGCCATCAATCCGGCCAAACACTGTCATATGGATGTCATATCTATCGTGCAAACAGCAGGAGCTTGCTGATCTCAATTCATCGCGGAGCTCTGCGGAATGACGAAGCGAGCGGGGCAATTTGCCAGGGCAAAAAAAAACAAGGCCTTTCAGCCTTGTTTTCCAGTTTTCGCGTGATCTGTAACCGTTACCGGGGCTGCGAACGAGCGCGCCTAAGATCTGATCCTCCCAAGACTGACCGCGAAAATGACAAGAATTTAAACTTCCTGCCTCTTTTGTAAGCTAAAGCTAGCTCAAACCCCCAGCCTTGTCATCTCATTTTTTGCATATTTGTTACAGTCGGCAAAAAATTCCCTGTGGTGCATTTTGTCGCACCCTATCCAGAATAATATTTCGGCCAAAGCGTTTTGACGCGAATTAGCTATCGCGAAAATACAACGAAATGCCCATTAAACGCTCTTTTCATGGCGGGTTTTCATCCGCCCCGGAAACGGCTATATCCGGCGCCAATATCCCTCTATTCGGGGCGATTCCCGCAGCTTCGCGCGCTATCGTCCGCATCAATGGAAGCCGTCATGCGTCTCAGCCGTTATTTCATGCCCATCCTGAAGGAAAACCCCAAGGAAGCGGAAATCGTTTCTCACCGTCTCATGCTGCGCGCCGGCATGATCCGGCAGCAGTCGGCTGGCATTTATTCCTGGCTGCCGCTGGGCAAGCGTGTGCTGGACAAGGTCAACAAGATTATCCGCGAGGAGCAGAACCGCTCCGGCGCCATCGAGCTTCTGATGCCGACCCTGCAATCCGCGGAACTCTGGCAGGAAAGCGGCCGTTACGACGACTACGGCAAGGAGATGCTGCGCATCAAGGACCGCCAGGATCGTCAGATGCTCTACGGCCCCACCAATGAGGAGATGATCACCGACATCTTCCGTTCCTATGTGAAGTCCTACAAGAACCTGCCGCTGAACCTCTATCATATTCAGTTGAAGTTCCGCGACGAGGTGCGTCCCCGCTTCGGCACGATGCGCTCGCGCGAATTCCTGATGAAGGACGCCTATTCCTTTGACCTGACCAAGGAAGATGCGATCCATTCCTATAACAAGATGTTTGTGGCTTACCTGCGCACGTTCGAACGTCTCGGCCTTCGCGCTATTCCCATGCGTGCCGATACAGGTCCGATCGGCGGCAACCACAGCCATGAATTCATCATTCTGGCTGATACGGGCGAATCCGAAGTCTTCTGCCACAAGAGCTTCCTGGACCGCGCCATTCCCGCCGAAAACACCGATTTCGATGATGTTGCAGCGTTGCAGGGCGTGTTTGACGAATGGACAGCCGATTACGCCGCCACCTCCGAGATGCATGACGAGGCCGCCTATGACGCCATTCCCGAGGGCGAGCGCCTTTCGGCACGCGGCATCGAAGTCGGCCACATCTTCTATTTCGGCACCAAATATTCCGAACCGATGAGCGCGAAAGTGCAGGGCAAGGATGGCAAGGAACATCCTGTCCACATGGGTTCCTATGGCATCGGCCCGACACGCCTTGTTCCCGCCATCATTGAAGCATCGCATGACGAGAACGGAATCATCTGGCCGGCTTCGGTCGCTCCTTTCGACGTCGTGATCATCAACATGAAGGCTGGAGACGCGGCCTGCGATGCTGCTTGCGAAAAGCTGTATTATTCGCTCTCCAACGCCGGCAAGGATGTTCTCTACGACGATACGGACGACCGTGCAGGCCAGAAATTCGCCACCGCCGACCTCATCGGTGTGCCGCTGCAGATCATCGTCGGTCCGCGCTCCGTCGCGAATGGCGAGGTCGAGGTCAAAGAGCGCAAGACCGGCGAGCGGGAAACCGTGACGATCGAGGCGGCTATGAACAGGGTGCTCGGTTAAGCGCAAGCGGAATTGGGGCGGCTTCACCCGAAGTCCACTCTCGTTTCGTGGCGTGGATGCCGCAGAAATTTGGGCCGGTTTTCGGAAAAGACCGGCCTTGCAGTTTGAGATCAGGGAGACGACATGGCACAAGCCGAAGCTGAAAAGGGTGCGGCTGTTTCCGCCGGGGCAAAGACCGCCCGGCCGTTTTCCGCTTTTGAACGTATGGTGGCCTGGCGTTACCTGCGCTCGCGGCGCAAGGAAGCCTTCATTTCCGTCATCGCCGGTTTTTCCTTTGTCGGCATTATGCTGGGCGTAGCGACGCTCATCATCGTCATGGCCGTCATGAACGGTTTCCGCACGGAACTGATCTCCCGCATTCTTGGCATCAACGGCCACATGATCGTTAATGCGATCGACCAGCCCTTGAATAATTACGATGAACTGGCGAAGAAGTTCGCCGCCGTCCCCGGCGTTACCATGGCCTTGCCGCTGGTGGAAGGCCAGACGCTTGCCTCCGGCCGCGGTGGCGCGGGCTCCGGCGCGCTGGTGCGCGGCGTGCGCCAGGAAGACATCGACAAGGTCAAGGAAGTAGCGACCAACATCAAGACCGGCGATCTCGTTGGCTTTATGGCCGGAGACGGCGTCCTTGTCGGTTCCAGGCTCGCATCGCAACTGGGTGTAACGGCTGGTGACGATATCACCCTCATATCACCGGAAGGTGATGTGACGCCGATGGGCGTCAATCCCCGCGTGAAATCCTACAAGATTTCCGGTGTCTTTGAGATCGGCATGTCCGAATATGACGCCTCTATGATCTACATGCCGCTCTCCGAGGCGCAGCTCTATTTCAATACGGAAGGGCGTGTCGGGTCCATTGAGCTTTATGTCAGCCGCCCGGATGACGTCGATGGCATCCGCCCGCTGGTGGAGCAGGCGGCGGAACGGCAGATCTACATCGTCGACTGGCGGCAGCGGAACCAGACCTTCTTTTCCGCCCTGCAGGTGGAGCGGAACGTGATGTTCATGATCCTGACCCTCATCGTTCTTGTGGCGGCGCTCAACATCATTTCCGGCCTGATCATGCTGGTGAAGGACAAGGGCAGCGATATCGCCATTCTGCGCACCATGGGCGCAAGCTCAGGTGCCGTCATGCGCATCTTTTTCATGACCGGCGCGGCGATCGGCACGGTCGGCACCTTCGCTGGCGTGGCGCTTGGCGTCATCGTCTGCCTCAATGTCGAATCCATCCGCCAGTTCTTCTCCTGGATATCAGGAACGGTGCTGTTTGATCCGCAGCTCTATTTCCTCAGCCAGCTTCCGGCCGAAATGGATGTTGGTGAAACCATCACCGTCGTCATCATGGCCCTGACGCTCTCTTTCCTGGCAACGATCTTCCCGGCCTGGCGTGCTTCCAAGCTCGATCCGGTGCAGGCCCTGCGTTACGAATAAGGACCGCTTCGCAATATGGCAAAAAAAACAGTGCTGCGGCTTACCGGCGTCGAGAGAACCTATGGTCAGGGCGAGACGTCGCTTTCCATTCTGCGCAAGGCGGATTTCCAGCTGAAAAGCGGTGAGATGGTGGCGCTGGTCGCCCCCTCCGGTACCGGCAAATCCACCCTGTTGCATCTCGCCGGGCTTCTCGAACATCCAGACGCCGGCGAAGTCTATATCAACGACGCGCCCTGCAACGGCCTGCCGGATGAGACGCGCACGGCGATCCGCCGCAGCGACATCGGCTTCGTTTATCAGTTCCACCATCTGCTGCCCGAGTTTTCGGCAGTTGAGAACGTGATGATGCCGCAGCTCATCGCCGGCCTGTCACAGGCGGAGGCGCGTAAACGCGCGAGCGCGCTTCTGGATTACATGCGGGTGGGGCATCGTGGCGAGCACCGTCCGGCCGAGCTCTCCGGGGGTGAACAGCAGCGCGTTGCCATTGCCCGCGCCGTCGCCAATGCACCGCTCCTGCTGCTGGCGGACGAGCCGACCGGCAATCTCGATCCGGAGACCGCCTCTTATGTCTTCGACGCACTGGAGGCGCTGGTTCGCCAGTCCGGCCTCGCAGCGCTGATCGCGACACATAACCACGAGCTCGCCGGCCGGATGGATCGCCGCGTAACGCTCGCCGAGGGCAAGATCGTCGATTTTTGACCTGACCGAGCCTGTCCCGCCATCCACCGACCCCGAACGGCGAGCGAGGCGAGGGATCGGATGCGCCCTCGACGGTGGCTAGCCGCTTGGCTGCCGCGAGCAGGGATTTTTCCAAGTTTCATTTTTTGAACCCGGAGGATTTTTCTTCCGGGTTTTTCGCTTTGGAGTCAGCGGCTTGCGGTCTTCGAAGCGGGAACCGAAAGCGATTCTGCCACGTTGGCAAGGAGAACATCAGCAGAACCCTGTTGACAATCGAACGAAATGAGAACAAAGTTGGAACATAACGAGTAAGGAGAGACCAATGACTGATTTCATCCGTGACGTTGCCGCTTTCACCTCCATTGCTGTCTTCGTTGCCAGCTTTTCGGTAATCCTCACCGCGCTGTGAAGAAGATACCGGCGCAGAAGCCTGTATGGACGTCGCAAAGCGGTGGACATCAAGCGCCGGAAATCGGAAAATCGCCCCCGTGATTCAGAATGACAGGATGATGATATGGGCGATACGGTTGTGCGGGCAGAAACCTCTGACGAAAACCTGAACACCCCGGGTTTCGTTCATCTTCGGGTTCATTCCGCTTACTCCCTGCTTGAAGGGGCTCTGCCCCTCAAGAAAATCATGTCCAAGGCCGTTTCAGACGGCCAGCCGGCCATTGCCATTACAGATACCAACAACCTCTTCGTCGCGCTGGAGTTTTCCGAAAAGGCGCGGGATGAGGGTTTGCAGCCCATCATCGGCTGCCAGCTGTCGATCGACATGCAGGATGCGGCGGAGGATCGCCGCAACCACAACAGCCACCTTCAGAAACTTCCCGCTATCGTTCTTCTCGCCGCCGATGCCGAAGGGTATGAGCGGCTGGTGGATCTTGTGAGCCGTGCCTATCTTGAGGGCGAGGGCAGTGGCCATTCCGTGCACATTACCCGCGCATGGCTGGAAGAGGACTCAAATGCGGGCCTGATCGCGCTGACCGGCGCTTCCGGCGGCCCGGTGGATATGGCCTTGAGGGAAGGTCATGCCGCCCAGGCGAAGGAACGGCTGCTGACACTGAAGTCACTCTTCGGTGACCGGCTTTATATCGAATTGCAGCGTCAGTCCGGGTATGACCGTTCGCATGAGCGGCGTATGATCGGCCTCGCTTATGACCATGATATTCCGCTGGTTGCCACAAACGAGGCGTTCTTCCCGTCAAAGGCCGACTACGAAGCGCATGACGCGTTGATGGCGGTGGCGCATAATGCCATTGTTTCGGACGACAGCCGCTTTCGCCTGACTCCCGACCATTACCTCAAAAGTCGGGAGGAAATGACGGCGTTGTTTGCAGACCTGCCGGAGGCGCTGGATAATACCGTCGAGATTGCGTTGCGCTGCTCTTATGTGCTGAAGAAGCGCGGGCCTATCCTGCCACGTTTCACCGGTGCCAGCGACGATCCTGAGGCGGCGGAACGCGCCGAAGCGGAAGAGCTTCGACGTCAGGCGGTGGAGGGGCTGGATCAGCGCCTTGCCGCGCTCGGTATGGCGCCCGGTTATACGGAACAGGATTATCGCGAGCGGCTCGATTTCGAACTCGGCGTCATCTCGCGCATGAAGTTCCCCGGTTATTTCCTGATCGTTGCCGACTTCATCAAATGGGCCAAGCAGCACGATATCCCGGTCGGACCGGGCCGTGGTTCGGGCGCGGGTTCGCTCGTCGCTTACGCGCTGACGATTACCGATGTCGATCCGCTGCGTTTCTCACTGCTGTTCGAACGCTTCCTTAATCCTGAACGCGTGTCGATGCCCGACTTCGACATCGATTTCTGCCAGGATCGTCGTGAAGAAGTGATCCGCTACGTTCAGGCCAAATACGGCCGCGAGCAGGTTGCGCAGATCATCACCTTCGGTTCGCTCCAGGCGCGCGCGGCCCTGCGCGACGTCGGCCGCGTGCTGGAAATGCCCTACGGGCAGGTGGACAAGATCTGCAAGCTGGTGCCCAACAACCCGGCCAACCCGACGCCGCTTTCGAAGGCGATCGAGGAGGAGCCGCGCCTGCAGGAAGAAGCGGACAGGGAGCCTGTTGTCGCCCGCCTGCTGGATATCGCCCAGAAGATCGAGGGGCTTTATCGCCACGCCTCAACCCATGCTGCCGGTATCGTCATCGGCGACCGCCCGCTGTCGAAGCTGGTGCCGATGTATCGCGATCCGCGGTCCGATATGCCGGTCACCCAGTTCAATATGAAGTGGGTTGAAAGCGCCGGCCTCGTCAAATTCGACTTTCTTGGCCTGAAAACGCTGACGGTGCTGAAGGTGGCCGTCGATTTTGTCGCCAAGCGCGGCATCAAGGTGGATCTCGCCGCCATCCCGCTCGATGACGCCAAGACGTATGAAATGCTGTCGCGCGGTGAGACCATCGGCGTGTTCCAGGTGGAAAGTGCCGGCATGCGCAAGGCGCTGATCGGCATGCGGCCGGACTGCATCGAGGATATCATTGCTCTGGTGGCACTATATCGTCCCGGCCCGATGGAAAACATCCCCGTTTATAACGCCCGCAAACATGGCGAAGAAGAGCTGGAGTCGATCCACCCGACCATCGACCATCTGCTGAAGGAAACACAGGGCGTTATCGTTTATCAGGAACAGGTGATGCAGATCGCCCAGGTTCTGTCGGGTTATTCGCTTGGCGAAGCCGATCTTCTGCGCCGCGCCATGGGTAAGAAGATCAAGGAGGAAATGGACAAGCAGCGCGAGCGCTTCGTTGATGGCGCCATCAAGAACGGTGTCTCGAAACCGCAGGCCGACACCATCTTCGATCTCCTGGCAAAATTCGCCAATTACGGCTTCAACAAGAGCCATGCCGCGGCCTACGCGATTGTCTCCTACCAGACGGCCTATATGAAGGCGCATTATCCGGTGGAGTTCCTGGCGGCCTCCATGACACTTGATATGGCCAATACGGAAAAGCTCAACGATTTCCGTCAGGACGCCGGTCGTCTCGGCATTGAAATCGTCGCGCCGTCCGTCCAGACCTCGTTCCGCCAGTTCGAAACGGGCGAGAACCGCATTTATTATTCGTTGGCTGCCATCAAGGGTGTTGGCGAAGGAGCGGTCGAACATATCGTCGCGATCCGGGGCGACAAGCCGTTCACGAGCCTCGAGGATTTCTGCCTGCGCATCGACCCCAAACAGATCAACCGGCGTGTGCTCGAAAGTCTCATCAATGCCGGTGCTTTCGATTGTTTCGGCCGCGACCGCGCAGAGCTGATCGGCGGGCTGGACCGCATCATCGGTTATGCCCAGATGGCGCAGAACAACCGCACCATCGGCCAGTCGGACATGTTCGGCTCGGGCGGCGGCAATGGCCCGGAAAAGCTGGTGCTTCCTGCCTTCCAGCCCTGGCTTGCCTCGGAAAAGCTGCTGCGCGAATATCAGGTTCTCGGTTTCTACCTCACGGCCCACCCGCTGGATACCTATCGCCCCGTACTGGAAAAATTGCGCGTGCAGAATTTCGCCGATTTTTCCGCTGCTGTGAAACAGGGGGCGACTGCCGGGCGTCTTGCCGGCACGGTTACCGGCAAACAGGAGCGAAAGACGCGCACCGGCAACAAGATGGGTATCGTCACCTTCTCGGATGCTTCAGGGCAATATGAGGCGGTATTGTTTTCCGAAGGTCTCGGCCAGTACCGCGACCTGCTTGAGGTCGGCAAGTCGTTGGTGATCACGGTGCAGGCGGAAGAGCGCCCTGAAGGTATCGGTCTGCGCATCCAGACGGCGCAGTCGCTGGAAGAAAAATCCGTGCAGATGCAGAAGGCACTGCGTGTTTATGTGCGTGATTCCGGCCCGCTGAAAACGGTTGCCCGCCACCTCAACACCAGGGGTGACGGCTCGGTCTATTTCATCGTTATCAAGGATGAGGGTAGCCGCGAGATCGAGGTCGAACTGACGGAGAAATACCGTATCTCGCCTGAAATAGCCGCTGCTCTTCGGTCGGCCCCCGGTGTCGTTGATGTGGAACTGGTGTGAGGCGCAGCGCCTTCGCGCCTCGCTCAGACCGGCCCTTCCTTCGTCACGGTGATGAAGTCCGTTCCCGTTCCTGTCTCCATCTGGTGACTGAGGTCGGAAACGGTGATGGAGCTTCCGCTTGAGAGTTCCTGCTCAATCCGGGCGCGTATGTCCTGCGGAATGTCGAGACGGCTGAGCACGGCACTCAACTGGTCGAAACTGCCGGGCGCTTCGGTAACGGTGATGCCGAGCCGCTTGCGGGCAGCGGCTGGCAGATGATTGTCGAGCGTTACGCCGTTCCATTCGGCGGTTCCGGCAGCGCGATCCACGGACACCGCCTCAAAAAAATGGGTTCCGAGCGCGACTTCCGGGTCCTTGATGTCGATGGCGGCCTCAAAAAGCGGCTTGAAGTCCTGCCGCACCATGATCTGCCCGGTTGGTGGGTGGTCCTCACCGGCGGAGGCATAAAGCGCCGCCACGAAAGCGTCGGTCAGAAGGGGCCCTGACGTTTTCAACCCCTTCCACCGCTTGAAACCGTTGATGGCGCTGATCGTCATCTCCCCGGCATAACCGTCGGCCGAACCGGCATCGAAGCCGAGACGGGTGAGCACGGTCTGAATATCCATTACCCTTTCCCGCTCGCCACGTCTTGTGATGAGAATGCGCAGCGGTGAAGGCTCTCTCGCCTTCGCCGTCGATTTGATGGCCTGGGTTTTTTCATTGACGGCGACCTCGACCGCGCCCAGAGCCGCATCGAAGCTCGCGGGCCGCAACTCTACATCCGACAGAAGCAGCTTGCCGTCATCTGCGTCGTCACGCGGTGAAAACAGCGCCGGATGTTGCACAAAGCGCAGCGAGACCGGGCGGTCGGTGATGATGACATGCACCCCTGTACGCGTATCACCGAAGAGTGACTTTGCGAATTTGGAAGGCAGGCGCACACAGCCGTGGGAAGCCGGATAGTTCGGCACCTTGCCCTCGTGCAGCGCAATGCCGGACCAGGTCAGTCGCTGCATGAACGGCATGGGGGCGGCCGAATAGATATTCGACTCGTGGTATTTCCGCTTCTCTAGAATGGAGAATATGCCGCTCGGTGTCTCATGCCCGGCCTTGCCGGTCGAGACTTTGGAGGTGGCGATGATTTCACCATTCTCATAAAGCGCGAGCGACTGGTCGCTTTTCGATACAAGTATCTGGAGGGACCTGCTGTCAGCGGCGAGCGCCGGAAAGGCGAGAATGCTGGCCGACAGCATGCCGGCCATAAGACGGAGGCGAAGGGACATGACGCAATACACCACATGCACAAAACTTCCCTCACTCAACCACGCTAAGTTTAATGAAGTTTAAGGGCGGCGCTGCCGCGCTATCACTAATTTGTGTAAAATCTAAAATAAATAGTTCGGGAGATCGATGCGCCGATATGTCGGCCGAAGGGCTTAACGGGTTCGGTTATTTCCGCGAGCCAAACGTATAGCCGGTCTCGACGCTGCCCTTGCCGAACTTGTCGCGCAGCTTGTCCATTGCCGCTTCCGCCGCGGCCCGGCGCCCCGCCTGTCTGTCGACGAGATCGGGAGGATCGGCAAGGCCGGCATCGCGCAGATCGCTGACACCGATGCCGAGGAGGCGAAATCTCGTGCCGTCGGTTTCCTTTTCGAGCAATGAGAGGCCGGTGCGGAAAATTCGGTCGGCTAGCTGCGTGGGGTCGTCCAGCTTGCGATTGCGGGTGCGAATCCTGAAGTCAGCCGTCTTCATTTTCAAGACAACCGTATGGCCGGCAATGCCATTTTTCTTGAGCCTCCAGGCGACTTTTTCCGAGAGCGACCGCAGGATCGGCACAAGGTCCTCATGGCGGGAAATATCGTTGAAGAAGGTGGTTTCAGAAGAGACGCTTTTGGCAGGGTCGTTATTGTGCACATGCCGCTCGTCAATGCCGCGCGACAGCCGGAAGAGCCGCTGGCCCATCACGCCATAACGGCGCATCAGCTCGCTTTCCTGCATCTCCTGCAGCTGTGCGATCATGCGGATGCCGTCGGCCTCCAGCGTCGCCGCGAAGGCCTTGCCCACGCCCCAGATGGTCGTGACCGGCCGCGCCGCAAGAAACGACAGCGCTTCCGCTTCGCCAATCACGGAAAAGCCGCGGGGCTTTTGCAGGTCGGACGCGACCTTGGCGAGAAATTTACAGTAGGAAAGCCCGGCTGAAACCGTCACCCCCACTTCCTTTTCCACGCGCCGGACAAATTTCGCCAGCACGCGCGCCGGTGGATCGTGATGCAGCTTCTCGGTGCCTGAAAGATCGAGAAACGCCTCGTCTATGGAAAGCGGCTGCACCAGCGGCGTCAACTCCTGCATCATCGCCCTGATTTCGCGCCCGACACGACTGTATTTCTCCATGTCAGGTTTGATGACCACGGCGTCGGGACAGGCTTCCAGCGCCTTGAACATGGGCATGGCGGAGCGCACGCCCTGAATACGGGCAATATAACAGGCAGTGGAAACCACCCCGCGCTTGCCGCCGCCAATGATGACAGGTTTATCGGCCAGTTCCGGATTATCCCGCTTTTCAACGGAGGCATAAAAGGCATCGCAATCGATATGGGCGATGCTCAGACCGTAGAGTTCGGCGTGATAGACAAGCCGCGGGCTTCCGCAGGCACGGCAACGTCTCAGCCCCTCTGGCTGGCCGACGAGACAGTCGCGGCAAAAACCGGGATCATAAGGATGCGACGTGGACATGGGCCGAAAACAAAACCAGAACGTCGCCGACCATACTCCGGTTGTAACAACGGCTCAAGGGCTCTTCCCTTAATACACACCCGAATCCAGCCCGGGTCCGGAAAAGTGGTGCCAGGCCGCAGCCACCGTTTCGGGCGACGTGTCAGTCGCGGCGCAGAACGCCATGAGATCGGGTTCGTGGCTCATCAGGAAATCGGTGAGTCCCGCCAGAAAACCTGGATCGCTGACGGCCTGGCGCAGCATATTGGCCTGTAATCCGCTCAACGCCAGAAAGCGTCCCAGCATTTCCGGCTCGTTTGCCAGCCAGCCAAGTATGGCGGCCGCCGTTTCTTGCGGATCCTGGCTGGCATTGCCTTTGTTTTTTGTATCGCGCAGCATTTCTCACCTGAAGTTACCTATTTTGAAACCAAATCCCTCTAGCCTTGCGCAACAAATGGACGATGGAATCGGTTCTCAGCCAACTTATATGTCTGGGTGAAGGTTTCAAAGCGAAACGGGGACTGCTCACCATGCCCAAGCAGGTCATGATAGTCGAAGACAACGAGCTGAACATGAAGCTCTTTCGCGACCTGATCGAGGCGTCTGGCTATACGACGATCCAGACACGCAACGGCATGGAAGCGCTCGATCTCGCCCGCAAGCACCGGCCGGATCTCATCCTCATGGATATCCAGCTGCCGGAGGTTTCGGGGCTGGAGGTGACGAAGTGGCTGAAGGAAGATGACGAGTTGCATGTCATTCCGGTCATCGCGGTCACCGCTTTCGCCATGAAGGGAGACGAGGAGCGCATTCGCCAGGGGGGATGCGAGGCCTATGTGTCGAAGCCGATTTCCGTCCCGAAGTTCATTGAAGTCATCAAGACTTATCTGGGCGATGCGTGAGGCGACTGGGGAACGGTTATGACGGCGAGAGTTCTGGTTGTTGACGATATTCCGGCCAATGTGAAGCTTCTCGAGGCCCGGCTGGTGGCGGAGTATTTCGATGTCGTTACCGCCGAGGATGGCTTCAAGGCGCTTGCCATCTGCGATAAAGAGCAGGTCGATATCATCCTCCTCGATATCATGATGCCGGGGATGGATGGTTTCGAAGTCTGCGAAAGGCTGAAAGCCAATCCGGATACGGCGCATATCCCCGTTGTGATGGTCACGGCGCTGGATCAGCCCTCGGATCGCGTGCGGGGTCTGAAGGCTGGAGCCGATGATTTCCTGACCAAGCCGGTCAATGACCTGCAGTTGATCGCCCGCGTCAAAAGCCTGGTGCGCCTGAAGGCCGTTAGCGACGAATTGCGCGTGCGCGCTGAAGCTGCCCGTCAGATTGGCATCGAAGAGATGCTGCGCAGCGATGGGCTGATGCAGACGCCGGGCCGGATTCTGGTTGCGGATGGCCGCGCCAGCTCGCAGGAGCGCATCGTTCGGGCGCTGAAGCCGGTGGCAGAGGTGGATGCCGTCACGGAGCCGCAGGCGGCCCTGCTCAAGGCGACAGGCAATCCCTTCGAGCTTGTCATCGTCAATTCGAATTTCGAAGATTACGATCCGCTGAGACTGTGCTCGCAGCTTCGCTCGCTGGAGCGGACCCGTTTCCTTCCGTTGCTCCTCGTGGCGGAGCAGGGGGCCGACGACATGGTGGCGCGCGCGCTGGATCTCGGCGTCAACGATTACATCCTTCGTCCGATCGATCCCAACGAACTCGTTGCGCGATCGCTGACGCAGATCAGGCGCAAACGCTACAATGAACATCTGCGGCTCAATCTCCAGCACACCATGGAGCTCGCCATTGTTGACGGCCTGACCGGCCTCAACAATCGTCGTTATCTCGACAATCATCTCAAGATACTCTTCGACCGCGCCGCTGTCCGCGGCCGCCCGATCTCCATCTGCATGACCGATATAGACCGCTTCAAGCTGGTCAATGATACCTATGGTCATGATGTGGGTGACGAAGTCCTGCGGGAATTTGCGGCACGCATCCGCAGCACGGTCCGCGGCGCCGATCTCGCCTGCCGCTACGGCGGCGAGGAATTTGTCGTCGTCATGCCGGACACGCCGATAGAGCTTGCTGCGAGCGTTGCCGAACGCCTGCGGACGATCGTGGAAGACAAGCCTTTCTACGTCCGTTCCATCGATCGTGAACTGAGCATCACGGCATCGCTCGGCATAGCATCCGGCAGCGGCGCCTTTGGAACGCCGGACGAACTGCTGAGGCAGGCTGACAGGGCGCTTTACGAGGCTAAACACGCCGGCCGAAACCGCGTCGTATCGGCGGCCGCCTGAACGGCTTTACGAAGTAGCGGTGCGGGAGAATTGCACCGCCGTCCAAAATAATTTCGGATGTCTCAAGAAAACGACAAAGGAAAGTCCGGTCTTTAGGAGCCAAGTCCCTGACTTCGCCTGTATTTTAACTTCATGCAATGAAAAGGCGAAATCGCGCGAGGCAACTAGATTTCAAGTTGAAAAATATATTGAATTCAATCTCGTGAAAAACTATAGTGTGCCAGCGTTGTATATTTAACCATGTTTTTCAGGTGACTTGTCGCTGGCTTAAGAATTTGTTGATTTTTATTTTACTTCTGCGCACACTCCTTATTGAGAGTAACAGTTCTTCCGGCGGTTCTTCCGTCTTTTGATGATGGAATGAGAGCGGCGTGTGCCGCTGCGGTTTCGCTTGTCAGGGGCTGGTTTTGCGTAGTTTGAATGCCCCATGATGCTCAGGTCCGCCGCATCTCCTGAATCGTGGGGTCGGTCGGCTGACGATGTTCGATTCGGTTCCTCGTGCCGTAACGCATCGTTGGCCGGCCGCCTTATTCCCTGCTTGATGCGTTGGAGCATCACTCGCTTTGAAAAGATCGGCGGCATTCCCAACGCCGTGAAGTCGACACGCCGTCGCTTTCTCTTACAGTCACGTTCCGCATCGTAGGGGTAGCCGTCGGCGTTTTCCGTTGCCCCGCCGGGCAATCGGACGGCCTGTGGCCGCTGACGGGGGGCAGTGGTATCAAACCTGCAACATATGTTGTCGCCGGCGCGGCGGAGAGAATCAGGTGGGGCAGCCGGCCAGGCGTGAAGCCGTGTCGACAGGGCATTCTGCTGAGCGAATGACCTGTATCCGCATAAACAAAAAACGCGCCCGTGGGGGCGCGCTTTTGCCGGAACACCGATCAAGAAATTACTTGATCTTGGTTTCCTTGAATTCGACGTGCTTGCGTACAACCGGGTCGTACTTCGTCTTCGTCATCTTGTCCGTGAACGTACGGCTGTTCTTGGTGGTGACGTAGAAGGTACCGGTGTCGGCTGTCGACAGCAGCTTGATCTTGATTGTTGTAGCTTTCGCCATGGTCGTCCTGCCTTTAAACAAAAGAGAAGCCGCAGGCGCTTCTCACCTCGGCTAAATCTGGCGCGAAACTACGTATCGCGCCTGAAAAGTCAAGCCTGTTTTGCCCGGAAAACAAAACGGACGGCATAAAGGATCACGTAGAGCCCGAAAAATACCGCCAGCGACCAGGCGAAGCCGTCGGTTCCGGCGACGTCCATGGAAATGCCCACGGCCTGCGGCCCCGCGATCGTACCAATGGCGTAACAGAAGATGAAGGCGGCATTTGCGGCCACCAGGTCGGCACCCTTCAGACGCGACCCGAGATGGGTAAGGCCGACCGTATACATGCCGGAAACGAGGCCGCCCCAGAACAGCAGCAGTGCCGCCACCAGGATCCAGCTTTCCACCAGGAACGGCAGGGCCAGCGTGCCGCAGACGCCGGCAAGGGCCATCAGGCCCAGCATCGTCCGCCGGTCTTTCATCCTGTCAGAAAGCAGGCCGATCGGTATCTGGAAGACCATGTTGCCAATGCCCATCACGGTAAGGAGAAGGGCCGCCTGCGATTCGTTGAAGCCTTCTCTGGTGGCATAGATCGGAAACAGCGAAAGGCCGCCTGCCTGTACCGAGCCGAAGACGAAAGCGGCGGCTGATGCCATCGGCACCAGCCAGACATAACGGACGAAATGGTGGTTGGGCCGCTCGTCCAGTTCCGGGCTCTCACCACGCGCCATGAAGATGGGAATTGCCGCAAGCAATATGATTGCCGCCCCGACGAGGAAAGGCAGGATGCCTTCGCTGCCAACCGCCGAAAACAGAAGCGGACCAACGGCAAAACCGACCGCAAGGCCGGTGGCGTAGATGCCGAGAACCATACCGCGCTTCTTCGGCGGCGCCGTCATGTTGATCCAGTATTCGGAGAGGATGAAGAGCGTGGTGGTTGCGCCATGGAAGACGATTCGCAGCGGAAACCACATCCAGAAAGCATCGGCGAAATAAAAGCCGAGCGCGCTCAGCGCGGAGATGAAAACCGCAAACAACATGGTGCGGGCCACGCCAAAATCATGGGCGATCTTGGTGGTCACCGGGGCCGCCATCATGGCCGCGACGCCGGCCATGGCCGAGTTCACCCCGATCATGGTGGAGGAGATGCCGCGTTTCTCAAGGATGATCGACAGGAGCGGCAGGCCAAGGCCGATGGCGACGCCGACCGCACTGATGGCGGAAATGGCGGCGATCAGTGAGGGCCAGTGAATGGCATCCGCTTCTTCGCATTTCATTTGTGACATGACGGCCTTTATACAAAGTCTCGAATGAACTGGCCGTGGCGCGTGACATAAAGCCGCGCGGGGCTTTCATAGGGCAGTGAGGGATCACCTATCATGAAATTTGTGACATCTTCGAGAACCGTACGCGTGATTTTCGGCATGTTCAGACCGGAAAGGTCTGTCATGTCAAGCCATTGCACGTTGTGAAGCTCTTCGGAATCCCGGGTTAGCCGGATATCCAGCCGCAATTCGTCGGCATAACAGCAAAAGAATCGCGTGTCGTAACGCCTGACATTGCCGGGCGGTGTGATGGCGCGCGCCACATAGCGGAAACAGGAGAGGTCCGGACCTTCAGTGGCCGGCCCAAGCTCGACCCCGGTTTCCTCCACAAGTTCGCGCGCGGCGGCAAGCGCCAGCGCCCTTGCCCCGGCGACGCTCAGGCGCCGCGAAGCCGACGCCGTCAGGCTGTCAAGGACAGCGGGATGCAGATCGCCGGAAAAGGGCAGCGCATGGTCGCGCGGGTCGCGTTTGCCGCCTGGAAAGACATAAGTGCCGGGCATGAAGACGTGGGCGCTGCTGCGCTGGCCCATCAGCACCCGTGTCGTCGGGCCGGATCGGTCGAACAGAATGAGGGAGGCGGCATCGCGCGGCCGCAATGGCGCGCTTGCCGCTTCCGCCTTGGTGGAATGCCGGGGCATGTACAAGACCCGCGCGCGTCAGTGCGAGGAGCCGTCTATCTGTATCTGCGGTTTTTTCCCGTCGAAGCCATGCATGCGCAGCGCCCATTGCAGACCGATGACGCCGCCCTTGATGGGCTGCAGCGTCAGAAGCGCGGCCAGAATTGTGATCGGTACCCAGATGGCGAAATGAGCCCACATGGGAATGTTTAGAACCATGTCCGTCATCATGAAGCCGCCGACCGCGATGTGGCCGATGATGACGATGGAGATATAGGGTGGCAGGTCGTCCGACCGATGATGGTGCATTTCCTCGCCGCAGGCCGCGCAGGCGTCCACCGGCTTCAGCCAGGCGCGGAAGAGGCGGCCGCTGCCACAGGCCGGGCAGCGATTGGCCATGCCGCGCATGATGGACCGGCCAAGCGGCCGCTCGGCGCTATCGTCTCCGAAGGTAACTGTCTCCGAGCCCTGATGTGCACTCATCCTTAAGTCCTTCCCGTCCGTTCAACCGCTGAGGCGGCTTTGTTATCGTCGCCTTCTCGGCGGCCGTGTTCCGGGCTTGGCGGCAGCCCGTACTGTCCGCCGTCCGGCCTTGTGGAACGAGCGCACGCCCACCGGCATCTTCCGCCCGGGACTCAGCATATCGAATCTGAGCGCACCCGCCAGCGGCACCGCTTCCGCGAGCCTTACCTGCACCGTGTCGCCAAGCTGATAACCAAGACCGGTCTTTTCCCCCGTGAGAGCCTGATGGGCTTCGTCATACAGGAAATAATCCGTTCCGAGTGTAGATATAGGAACGAAACCATCAGCGCCAAACTGCGGAAGCGCGACAAATAGTCCCGCCTTGGTGACACCGCCGACCCGGCCCTCGAATTCCTCGCCGACCCGCTCGGAAAGATGATGGGCGATCAGGCGGTTGACGGTGTCGCGCTCGGCCGCCATGGCGCGGCGCTCGAAGGTCGAGATTTCAGCGGCGATATCGTCGAGTGTCGCTTCTTCCTGTGGCGTGATGCCGCCTTCGCCTAGCCCCAGAGAACCCACCAGCGCGCGATGCACGATGAGGTCGGCATACCGGCGGATCGGCGAGGTGAAATGGGCATATTTCATGAGGTTCAGGCCGAAATGGCCGATATTTTCGGGGCTGTAAATAGCCTGGCTCTGGCTGCGCAGCACCATCTCGTTGACCATGATCTGGTGCGGCGTGTCGAGAGCGCGTGCCAGAATGCCGTTGAAGGAATTGGCGCGCATGGCCGCACCCTTGGCCATGGTAATGCCGATCGTGCCGAGAAATTCGCGCAGCACCTCCTGCTTGGAAAGCGTGGGCGCATCGTGGACACGGTAAACCAGCGGCTGCTTCTTTTTTTCCAGCGTCTCGGCGGCGGCGACATTTGCCTGGATCATCATTTCTTCGATCAGCTTGTGCGCATCGAGACGTTCGGGAATGACCACGGAGTCGACGGTGCCGTCAGGGCGCAGCTTGATCTTCCGCTCGGGCATGTCGAGTTCCAGCGGCTGGCGCCGGTCACGGCCTCGCTTCATCACCTCATAAGCGTGCCACAGGGGCTTCAGGATCGGCTCCAGCAGCGGTCCGGTCTTGTCGTCGGGCTTGCCGTCGATCGCTGCCTGTGCCTGCTGGTAGGAGAGCTTGGCGGCGCTCTTCATCATGATCCGATGGAAGGTATGGCCGGCCTTGCGGCCTTCCTTCGAGAAAGTCATCCGCACCGCAAGGGCAGGGCGGTCGACCCCTTCCTTCAGCGAGCAGAGATCGTTGGAAATACGCTCCGGCAGCATCGGTACGACGCGATCCGGGAAATAAACGGAGTTGCCGCGTTTCAGCGCCTCGCGGTCCAGTGGCGAACCCGACCGAACATACCAGGAGACATCGGCAATGGCGACGGTGACGATGACACCATCGGGATTGTCGGGCGATGTGTCCGGTTCGGCATAGACCGCATCGTCGTGATCCTTGGCGTCGGCCGGATCGATCGTGATGAGTGGTAGGTCGCGCCAGTCCTCGCGGTGGGACATCGTCGCTGCCTTGGCCGCATCCGCTTCGGCAAGAACATTCTGCGGGAATATATGCGGGATGCCGTGGGCGTGGATTGCGATCATGGAGATCGCCTTTTCCGAGGCCACCGAGCCGATGACCGAGAGAACCTTGGCACGCGTCAGGCCGTAACGACCGCTGTTGCGCGAGGTTTCGACCTCGATCAGATCGCCATCCTTGGCATCGCCGACGCCATCAGGATCGATGACCATTTCCTCGCCGCGGCGATCGATTGGCATCAGCCGTCCGCCGCCGCCGGGCGTCTCCTTGAACACGCCGAGCAGTGCATTCTGGCGGCGGTCGATCAGCTTGACGACGCGGGCGGTGTAGGCGGGACCGGTGCTTTCCTTCGAAGGGAAGATTTTCGCGAGAATACGGTCGCCGAGACCGGCGGCCGGGGCCTTCTTGCCACGGTCCTGCGAGGACTGGCGGATCAGCACGGCCGGCGCTGCGCCCAAATCCTCAGGCCATTCCGCCGGGCGGCCGATCAGTTCGCCGTCCTTGTCGCGGGTCGTGATGTCGAGAACCGTCACAGGCGGCAGGCCGCCCGGTCGCGTCAGCGACTTGCGGCTCTTGTGCACCATGCCGTCGACTTCAAGTTCCTTCAGCAGCGCCTTGAGGACAACGCGGTTTTCACCCTTCAGCCCGAAAGCCTTGGCAATTTCGCGTTTGGAGGCCTGTTGCGGATGGTCTGCGATGAATTTCAGCAGCACTTCACGCGAAGGCACCTCGCCGTGGATGATGCCTTCACCTTCGCTCACCCGCTTGCCGCGCCCGGTGCGTCCGAAACCGTCGCTGGCGGAACCCTGTCTCTGACGCGGCGCTTTGCTCACTCTGCTGCCTTCTTGGGTTTGGCCGCTGCCTTCGGCTTGGCGGCCGTCTTGCTCTTTGTCGCCGCCTTGGCCTTGGTCGCCTTCGGCTTTGAAGCGGCGTCACCATCGGCCTTCTTGGCGGTTGTTTTCTTGGCCTTGGCGGGCTTGCCGCCGGTGCCGGTCTTGGCAATGCGCTCGGCGATCAACACGAGCGCCTCGTCCAGCGTCACGGATGCAGGATCCTGCCCCTTGGGAATGGTGGCGTTGACTTTGCCCCAGTTCACATAGGCGCCGTAGCGCCCGTCACGAACGGTGATCGGGCCGCCATCAGGGTGGTCGCCCAACTCTTTGAGAGCAGCGGGCGTGCCGCTACGGCCGCGTCCCGGACCCTTGCTCTGCTTTTCAGCAATCACGGTCACGGCGCGGTTGAGGCCGATCGAGAACACGTCCTCGATACTCTCCAAGTTCGCATAGGAACCATCATGCAGCAGGAAAGGTCCGTAACGGCCGAGACCAGCCGAGATCATCTTGCCGGTTTCCGGGTGCTTGCCTATATCGCGCGGCAGGTTGATGAGCGCCAACGCCTTTTCGTGATCGATATCCTCAGGCTTCCAGCCCTTCGGCAGCGAGGAGCGCTTGGCTTCCTTGCCGTCACCGCGCTGGATATAGGGCCCGAAACGGCCGGAGCGAAGCGTCAGCTCCTCGCCGGTCATGGGATCAGCGCCCAGCGCCTTCGGCTCGTTGAGAGCAGCGGCTTCGGCTTCCGCGCCATCGGAGGTCAGCTGGCGGGTATAGTTGCACTCAGGGTAGTTCGAGCAACCCACAAAGGCACCGTATTTGCCGAGCTTCAGCGACAGATTGCCGGTGCCGCAAACCTGACAGATGCGCGGATCGGAACCATCCTCGCGCTTCGGGAACACCAGCGGCGCCAGAACCTCGTTCAGCGCATCCAGCACGTTGGTGACGCGCAGTTCCTTGGTATCTTCGATCTGCGCGAAGAAATCCTTCCAGAAATCGCGAAGAACCTGCTTCCAGTCCAGTTCGCCGGCGGAAATGCGGTCGAGCTTTTCCTCAAGGGCGGCGGTGAAATCATACTCGACGTATTTGGTGAAGAAGCTTTCGAGGAAAGCCGTCACCAGCCGGCCACGCGAATGCGGCACCAGCTTGCGCTTGTCGATGACGATATATTCGCGGTCGCTCAGCGTCTTCAGCGTCGCCGCATAGGTGGAAGGACGGCCGATGCCGAGTTCTTCCATCTTCTTGATCAGGGACGCTTCCGAATAACGCGGCGGCGGCTCGGTGAAGTGCTGGCTGGCATTGATCTTCTGCTTGGCGAGGTTCTCGCGCTCATTGATCGGCGGCAGACGGCCTTCGTCGTCACCATCGTCGCTCTGCTCGCCATCTTCCTTCTGGTCGGTATAAGCGGCGATAAAGCCGTCGAAGCGGATGACGGAGCCAACGGCGCGCAGGCCAGCCTTCTCGCCGCCGTTGCTGGCGAGAATTTCAACCGTCGTGCGCTCGATTTCAGCTGACGCCATCTGGCTCGCAATACCGCGTTTCCAGATCAGCTCGTAAAGGCGCAGCTGGTCGGCATCGAGGTAACGCTTCACCTGATCCGGTGTGCGGTTGAAATCGGTCGGGCGGATCGCCTCGTGCGCTTCCTGGGCGTTTTTGGCCTTGGTAGAGTAAAAGCGCGCCTTTTCCGGCACGTAACGGTCACCGAACTGCTCGCCAATGGCCTTGCGGGCGGCATCTATGGCTTCAGGGGCCATCTGCACGCCGTCGGTACGCATATAGGTGATCAGACCAACGGTCTCGCCGCCGATATCAATGCCTTCATAAAGCTTCTGCGCCACCTGCATGGTGCGCGAGGCGCCGAAGCCCATCCGCGAAGAGGCCGCCTGCTGCAGCGTCGAGGTCGTAAAGGGAGGGCTGGGATTGCGTTTGACGGGTTTCGCCTCAACGCTATCCACCACATAGGTCGCGCCTTCGAGCAGCGCTTTCAGCCGGTTCGCATCGTCGCCAGTCTTGATGGCGCGGTTCTGCAATCGCTTGCCATCGGCCGAAACCAGCCTAGCCTCGAACTCGTCACCACGCGGTGTCTTCAAAAGTGCGCTGATGTTCCAGTATTCTTCGGAAACGAAACGCTCGATTTCGGATTCGCGATCGCAGACGAGACGCAGCGCCACGGACTGCACCCGGCCGGCCGAACGTGCACCCGGCAGCTTGCGCCACAGAACCGGAGAGAGGTTGAAGCCGACGAGATAGTCGAGCGCTCGGCGGGCGAGATAGGCGTCCACCAGCGGCACATCGATGTCGCGTGGGTTCGCCATCGCGTCCAGCACCGCTTTCTTGGTGATGGCGTTGAAGACGACGCGCTTCACCGGCTTGTCGCCGAGAACCCGCTTCTTCTTCAAAAGATCGAGAACATGCCAGGAAATGGCTTCCCCTTCGCGATCCGGGTCGGTTGCCAGAAAGAGGCCGTCGGAGGATTTTACCGCATCGGCAATATCCTTCATGCGCTTGGCGGACGCGCTATCGACCTCCCAGGACATTTCGAAATCCTGGTCGGGCAGCACCGATCCGTCCTTGGCAGGAAGGTCTCTGACGTGGCCAAAGGATGCAAGAACCTTATAGCCCGAGCCAAGATACTTATTGATCGTCTTGGCTTTGGCAGGAGATTCTACGACGACGACATTCATATTGTTCTTCTCTGGAACTGGTCCGTTAACGTGGCCCCGGTTGCAGCCTATTGCCGCAATTGGCCTTCTTTATAATTCGACATGGACAGGTAATGCCCGCTGGTCAAGAGGCAAGCCCGATTTTCTCGCTTCCAGGTGACTACAACCTATGGATAATCTATCGTTGTATTGCAATCTTTGGTAAATTGGTTATGATGGGCAACATCATTTGAACAGACTTAATGCTTCCCGTTTCAGGGTGAATTTTCAGGATAAATATATGGTCCCGAACGCAACAAACAATAATGCCGATAATGAAGGGACCAGAGAGAGCTTGGCATACATCCGCCAGATGCTGGCGGAACTGCGGCAGGTGGCCCACCGGGAAGGTGCCGATATGCTGTGCTATCTCATCGAGATGGCCTATGTCGAAGTCGGTGATATCCAGAGCGGAAGGCGCAAACTCTCAATCCGCGATGAAGAGCGACACGCGCCCCCCGGCATGCCGGTTTAGACGCCCGGCAATATCGAGCTCCAGCAGCACCAGATGAACGGTGGCGGCGGAGAAACCCGTGTGTCTGATGATGTCGTCGATCTCCACAGGCGAGGGACCGAGAGCAGCGGCGATGATGCTGCGCTCGTTGTCTCCCGGTGGTGACATTTCAGCGTCCTGCTGCGGTTCCTCGATCTTCCGGTCATTGGGCAATTGCGGCTCCATCAATGGTCGCAGTGCATCAAGAATATCGGCCGCTCCCGTAGTCAGCATGGCACCTTCCTTGATCAGCCGGTTCGTGCCTTCGCAGCGCAAGTCGAGCGGCGAGCCGGGCACGGCGAACACCAGTCGTCCCGCTTCACCGGCAAGCCGCGCCGTGATCAGCGAGCCCGAACGCTCCGCCGCCTCGACGATGACGACGCCGAGTGACACGCCCGCGATCAACCGGTTGCGCCGCGGGAAATCCCGGGCGCGCGGCTCCCAGCCGAAAGGCATTTCGCTGATCGTCGCGCCGCCCTGATCGTATATCTCCTGCAAAAGTCCGAAATTTTCCTGCGGGTAGGGGCGGTCGAGACCGCCTGCCAGCATTGCTACAGTGCCCGTTGAAAGGCTCGCCCTGTGGGCCGCCGCATCGATGCCGCGCGCCAGCCCCGAGGCGATCGTATAACCGGCCCGACCACAGTCGCGCGCAAGCATGGCGGCGAATTTTGCGCCGTTGATCGAAGCATTGCGCGAACCGACGATGCCGACGCAGGCTCTCGTCGCCGTATCCGCCGATCCTTTCATGGCGATCAACGGCGGCGCGCCGTCCACATGCCGCAGGGCCGGCGGATAATCCGGTTCGCCGATGCCGACGAAACGCGCGCCGAAATTCTCGGCCGCCTCAAGCTCCCGTTCCGCCTCTGCCTGTGTTGCGATGCGCGGACTGCGCGACGAACCGCCACGGCGCGACAGTTCGGGCAGCGCATCCAGCGCTTTTTCAGCGCTGCCGAAATGATTGATAAGTTCGCGAAAGGTGACGGGACCGATATTATCGCTGCGGATCAACCGTAGCCACGCCACCCGCTGCCGCGCGGAAAGCTCTATGCCCTGCCGTGTCGTTTCCTCATGCGGCATGGCATATCCCCGAGACGGCCTCAGCCCTTTTGACCGATCCTGCTTTCGGTGCCCGCCAGCAGCCGGGCAATGTTCTCGCGATGTTTCCACCAGGAAATCACGCTGAGCAGCGTCACGAGCAGCGCTGTTTTTTCTGGTCCGAGGACCCAGAGGGCAACGGGGATGACCAGCATTGCCACGAGCGCAGAGAGCGACGAATAGCGGGTGATGAAGGCGGTCGCGAGCCAGATCAGCGCGAAGGCCAGCATCATCAGCGGAGCGGCGCCCAGCAGCACCCCGATATAGGTTGCCACGCCCTTGCCGCCCTTGAAGCCCAGCCAGACTGGAAAGAGATGGCCGAGAAAGGCGAAGAAACCGGCTACGAGGGAGGCCTCATAACCCCAGAGCGCATTGGCGACCAGAACTGCCGCCGTGCCCTTGAGTGCGTCCAGCAACAGGGTCGCGGCGGCGAGCTTCTTGTTGCCGGTGCGCAGCACGTTGGTCGCGCCGATATTGCCGGAGCCGATCTTGCGCACGTCGCCCAGCCCGGCCATGCGGGTCAGGAGGAGGCCGAAGGGAATGGAGCCCAACAGATAGCCGATCAGCGCCGAAAGCGCGAGAAGGGCAGGCGCGGTCTGCCAGTCAGTCAAAGCACTCATTCAATGTCCCCTCTGTCCCGCCTGCCGCGTGATCTGTTGATGATCTTATGCCAAGGAATGAACGGCTTTGCCAGCCACATAAGTGGCGATGGCGCGACCGCTGAACCGGGCATCCTCGAACGGCGTGTTCTTGGATTTCGAGACCAGCTGTTCCTTGGCCACGAGCCACGGTTCGTCGAGGTCGATCAGGGTGATATCGGCCTTGGCACCCGCTTTCAGCGTTCCTGCATCGAGACCGAAAATCTTGGCCGGGCGGGTGGAGAGCGCATCGATAAGCCGCATCAGCGGAACTTCACCACTGTGGTGGAGGCGCAGCGCCGCCGCCAGCATGGTTTCGAGCCCGACCGCACCGCTCGCAGCATCCGAAAACGGCAGGCGCTTGGTATCGACATCCTGCGGGTCGTGCGAAGAGACGATGATATCGATCGTGCCGTCCTTCAGCGCTTCCACCATTGCCTTGCGGTCGTCTTCGGCGCGCAGCGGCGGGGAGAGCTTGAAGAAAGTGCGATATTCGCCGATATCGTTTTCATTGAGCGTCAGGTGATTGATCGAGATGCCGCAGGTGGCCTTCACGCCCCGCTGCCGCGCAACCCGGATCACCTCTGCCGATTCCGGCACGGAAATCTTGGCGGCGTGGTAGATCGCCTGCGTCAGGCCGGCAATGCGCAGGTCACGCTCCAGCGGAATGATCTCGGCTTCCTTGGGAACGCCTGACAGGCCGAGCCAGCTCGCGAAAAGCCCCTCGTTCATGTCGCCGCCGCCGATATATTTGTCGCGGGTTTCGAGCGCGATGACAGCGCCGAGTTCACGGGCATAGGTCATGGCGCGGCGCAGCACCAGCGTATCGGACAGCGCCTTGCGGCCGTTGGTGAAGGCCACCGCACCGGCTTCCTTCAGCATGCCGAATTCGGTCATTTCCTCGCCCCGCAGACCCTTGGTCAGGGCGGCTGCCGGATGCACATTGACGATTGCCTTGTCACGCGCCGTCTTCTTCACATATTCGACAAGGGCGATGTCATCAATCACGGGATCCGTATCAGGCATCATGATGATGCTGGTGACGCCGCCGGCCGCTGCCGCACGCGATGCGGATTCGATGGTTTCGCGGTGTTCGGCACCGGGTTCACCCACGAAGACGCGGGCATCCACCAGACCCGGAACGGCCACGACACCCTTGCAGTCGCGCACCGTCGCACCGTCGGGCGCACCCTGATTGTGAGCGTCTTTTCCTGAAGCAAGAATGGTACCATCGGCGCCGATGACGATGCTGCCGTTCTCGTCGAGATTACGGGAGGGATCGACGATGCGGAGGTTCTTGAGAACGGTAACGGCACTCATACGCGCTCACCCTGATTTTGCGAGACAAGCAGGGTTTCCATGACGGCCATGCGCACGGCGACCCCCATTTCAACCTGGCTTTCGATGACGCTCTGCGGGCCATCGGCCACTTCGGAGGCGATTTCCACGCCGCGGTTCATCGGGCCGGGATGCATGACAAGCGCATCTTCCTTGGCCGCCTTCAGCTTTTCGGCATCCAGACCGTAATAATGGAAATATTCGCGCACTGAAGGAACGAAGGAGCCGGACATGCGCTCACGCTGGAGGCGCAGCATCATCACCACATCGGCATTCTTCAACCCTTCCTTCATGTCGTGAAAGACTTCCACGCTCATGTCGCGAATGCCCGAAGGAAGAAGCGTGGCCGGGGCGACGACACGAACCCGCGCGCCCATCTGGTTGAGAAGGATGATATTGGAGCGGGCAACGCGCGAGTGCAGTACGTCGCCGCAGATCGCTACGGTGATACCTGAAAGCTCGCCCTTGGCGCGGCGGATGGTCAGCGCGTCGAGCAGCGCCTGCGTCGGGTGCTCGTGCTGGCCGTCGCCGGCATTGACCACGGAGCAGGCGACCTTTTGGGCGAGAAGCGCTGCGGCACCGGCCGAGGAGTGGCGCACGACAAGCACATCCGGGCGCATGGCATTCAGCGTCATCGCCGTGTCAATCAGCGTTTCGCCTTTCTTCACCGAGGAATTGCCGACCGACATATTCATCACATCTGCGCCAAGCCTCTTTCCGGCAAGTTCGAAGGAGGATTGCGTCCGCGTCGAAGCTTCGAAGAAGAGATTGATCTGTGTCAGGCCCCGAAGCGTCGAGGTCTTTTTCTCGCGCTGGCGGCTGATTTTCACCGCCTCATCAGCCTTGTCGAGAAGCAGGGTAATATCCTGATGGGAAAGCCCCTTGATGCCGAGGAGATGGCGATGGGGAAAAAAGACCATGGAAATTGTCCTCCGGGTCGCAATAGTCAACGGGTCTATAAAGACAGGTGGCGTTGCGGGCAAGCATGCGATAAGCCGGGTTTTGGCATATACACGCAATAAAGCACGAATCCCGATAGAAGGATGCGAATGACAGGCATGAACCGGACAGAAGAACAGCTCGCCGAACTGAACCAGCCCAGCCTCTGGTCCGGTATCAACGCCTATCGTTCCGATCCGCTGATCGTCGATCTGACCTCCGGCCTGTCACGCAATCTGAGGGACGAGTTCGATCAGATCGGCCGCTATGTCACCTCGCATGAGGCGCAGGAACTGGCGCGTATGGCGAACCAGGGCGTGCCGCAGCTGCACACCCACGGCCCGCGGGGCGAGCGTCTGGACCAGGTGGAATTCCACCCGGCATGGCACGCGCTGATGCGCCGTTCCATGTCCTCGGGCCTGCATTCCAGCGTGTGGGAAAACTCGCCCGACACGCGCGGTAACGAGCACAAGGCCCGCGCGACGAAGTTCTACCTGACCTCGCAGCTGGAAGCCGGTCATCTCTGCCCGCTGACCATGACCAGCGCTTCCGTTGCCGCCATCATGGCGTCTCCGCGTGTGCAGAAGGAGTGGGCGCCGAAAATCCTCTCGCGCAAATATGATTCCGCACAGAAGCCGGCCTTGCAGAAAACTGCCGTCACCATCGGCATGGGCATGACGGAAAAGCAGGGCGGCACTGATGTGCGCGCCAACCGCACCACGGCAGAGCGGGTGGGCGAGGGCATCTACCGTCTCTCAGGCCACAAATGGTTCCTGTCTGCGCCGATGAGCGACGGTTTCGTCATGCTGGCCCAGATGGGTGACGGCATGGGCTGTTTCCTCGTGCCGCGTTATCTCGAGGACGGTTCGAAAAATGGCCTGCACTTCCAGCGTTTGAAGGACAAGCTGGGCAATCGATCCAATGCATCCGCCGAAGTCGAATTCACCGATGCCTTCGGTTATCTGCTCGGCGATCCCGGCAGCGGCATCCGCACCATTCTCGACATGGTGACGCTGACGCGGCTCGATTGCGCGCTGGCGTCGGCCGGCATGATGCGCGCCTCGCTTGCCGAAGCCGTGCACTACGCCCGCGGTCGCTCCGTTTTCGGCAAGATGCTGGTCACCCAGCCGATCATGACGCGCGTGCTTGCCGACATGGCGCTGGACGTCGCTGCGGCGACCGCCTTGTCCTTTAGGTTGGCGAGTGCTTTTGATGCCGCCCGCAACAATCCGGCCGAGGCCGCCTATGCGCGGGTGATGACGCCGATCGTGAAATACTGGTGCTGCAAGATTGCGCCGGCGCTCATCTACGAAGCCATGGAATGCCTTGGCGGCAATGGTTACGTGGAAGAGCGGCCGATTGCCCGCCACTATCGCGAAGCGCCCGTCAATGCCATCTGGGAAGGCTCCGGCAACGTCATGGCGCTGGATGTCCTGCGGGTTCTCCAGCGCGGCAAGGACCTGTTCGATCTCGTCTTCCAGACGCTGGAGCGTGATCTCGGACCTGCTGGCAAGAAGACAACGGACGTCCTGCGCGCCGCAATCGCACTCGCCGAACGTGACGAGGGTGCGGCTCGCCTTTTGGTGGAGCAGTTCGCGCTTGCGGCCGCTGCCGCCGAGCTTTGCCGCCTCGGCGCCGGCAAGATTGCCGATGCCTTCCTCGAAACCCGGCTTGCCGGTGGCTGGCGGCATACTTACGGCATGCTCGATTCCCGCTTCGATCCGACTTATATAATCGATCTTCTTTATCCGCCTGCAGCTTGAGCGATGGATGCGGATGAAGGTTTTACAGTTCCGGCGGGAGGGGTCTCGGATTTGAAAAACAGCAATGGCCTAGGACGTATTCTTGTCTATCACGATAGCTTCGCACATCGAGGCGCGGCAATGGAGGATGGCGGCCGATGCTGACTTTTCGCTCCGCTCGTTCCGAGGATGAGGACGCGCTCTATGCCATAAGCCTCGCCACCGGCGATGCCGGGCAGGATGCCACGCCACTTTACAACGATGGCCGCATGGTGGGGCATATCTATTCCGTGCCCTATCTGCATCTGTGGCCGGATGCTGTATTCGTTGCCGAGGATGAGGAAGGCGTCTGCGGTTACATCGTCGGCGCGCTCGATACGGCCCTGCATGAAGAGCGACTGGAGCGGGAATGGTGGCCGCATCTGCGCGCCATCTATGCCGATCCTGGGGGCGACCAGCAGACATGGGACGCCGACCAGCGCCGCGCCCATTTCATTCATCACCCACGCCGCACCCCGGCCTGGCTCACCGACCCGTTCCCCGCCCACATACACATGAACCTTTTGCCACGCACGCAGGGTAAGGGCGGCGGCACCCGGCTCCTGTCGCGCTGGCTGGATATGGCCCGACAGAACAACGTCTACGGCATCCATCTCGGCGCCAGCGAACGCAACCTGGCCGGAATGCGTTTCTGGGAAACCCGAGGTTTCAAGCGTCTGGACAGCCACGAAACCCCCGGCAGCGTGTGGTTTGGCATGGGGTTGGAGTGAGCGGCTCACGCTGAGAATGCGGGGCGATATTGTTGGCCCCGCCACGTCATCCACAGGAACCTTCCGTCCAATCTTCCCATCACATTGTCCTTGCCTTCATGCTTTGTTAACCCGTGTAGTCAGGCTTTCAGAAAACGGGTAGGGAATCATGCTGGCGACCGCAGAGGCGATTTCAGCCGACAGACCGGAAAAGCGCATCAAGGATCGCGCTCAGACCGAGAAGGCGATTTTTAATGCGGCGCGGTCGCTGCTTGCCGAAGAGGGATTTCAGGGCTTCGGGATCAATGCCGTTGCTCGCCGTGCCGGCTGCGACAAGCAGCTGATCTACCGTTATTTCGGCGGCCTCGATGGTCTGATTGAGGCGATCGGTGAGGATCTCGGGTCTTGGGTGAAGGATCGCATTCCGGAAGATACCGGCGGCATGTTCCTTTTGACCTATGGTGATCTGATGGAAAAGCTGGCGCTCTACTTCATGGATGCGCTGCGCAGCGACCCTCTTGTCTGCAAGATCATCGCCTGGGAAGTTTCCGACGGCTCGCCGCAGGTGCGCCAGCTGGCGGAAGCCCGTGCCAAGTCGCTTGGCAAATGGCTGGAGCGCATGCGCGGTTCGCTGGCGGCGCCGAAGGGTGTTGATACCGCCGCCGTCAATGCCGTGCTGTTCGCCGCCATCCAGCACCTCGTGATTTCCGCCGCCACCAGCGGCCAGTTTGCCGGTGTTGCGCTCAAATCGGATCGGGACTGGGACAAGATCGCCACTGCCGTAAAAAGGCTGGTGCGGGGCGTTTACGGCTGAACCGGTCTCAGACACGGGCCCAGGCAGCCGCGCTGGACGCTGGGCATTAAAGAAAAATCAGCCATGTTCTTACCGGGCCAGCAACCGCTCGGCCCGTCCGTCCGTTCAGCCGGTCACGTTGTTTTCCACATGCCGGCCGCCCGCCGTTAACCATAATCACAGCTTTCATTTGCCTCTCCATCGCGGCCGGTCCAGTGTGGATTAACGAAATGTTAACCATGCGCAATGATTGCGCATAAGGGAGCCGCAAGTGAGCCGCTGGACAGCTTTGGGCGTCATGATGACGTTTTTTGCTATGCTGCCGTTGGATATCGACGTGCCGGCGCTGAACCTCTGCCTGATGGCCGTGGCGCGCTGGGCGGTGCTTGCTGGCATCCCCGATACACTGTTTGTGCGGGGGCAGGCGGCATGAAGTGGTTTCTGATCCTGTGGGCCGGTCCTGTCGCGCTGCTGGGCAGCTGGTACTGGCTTTCCTATTACGACATGAGCTTCGGCTTCTACATGCTCACACGTCAGACCCACGATCTCGTCTTCGAGATATACGGGAATATTCTCGGACTTCCGCCGGAAAGCCTGCCGCCGCTTGTGGCGCGTGCCATTGCGGTCGACAGCCTGATCGTCTTTGCGATTCTCGGTTTCCGCAAGCGCAGGCAGATTTACGCCTGGTGGCAGGGCCGTCAGTCGGCCGCGCGGGTGAGTGCGGAAAGCCTGTCCAGCGCACCCTGAAGAATGAAACTCGCCGCCGCCGAATCGATGCGTTCGGCCCGCTTGGCGCGAGACACATCCATTTCGAGAAGCGCGCGCTCTGCCGCAACGGTCGAAAGCCGCTCATCCCAGTAAACGAAGGGCAGTGCGGTTTTTTCGCCCATGGTGCGCACGAAGGCGCGGGTTGCCTGCACGCGGGGCCCGGCGGAGCCGTCCATGTTCATCGGCAGGCCGATAATGAAGGCGGCGACCTTTTCCTTTTCAGCGAAGGCCAGCAGCACTTCCGCATCCAGCGTGAATTTCACGCGCTTGATAACGGGGCGCGGTGTCGCAAAACGCCGCGACAGATCCGACATGGCGAGCCCGATGGTTTTCGTACCAAGGTCGAGGCCGGCAATTGCCTGCGCGGGCTGAAGCGTTGCCGCCAGTTCCTCGATGGTGAGTGTTGCCATGTCGCGTGCTGTCCTTATCGCTTGCGGACGAATTCGGTGCGCAGCACCAGACCCTTCACCGCATCATGCCTGCAATCGATTTCTTCCGGATTATCGGTCAGCCGGATCGATTTGATGACCGTGCCCTGCTTGATGACGGTGCTGGTGCCCTTGACTTTCAGATCCTTGATCAAGGTCACGGAATCGCCATCCGCGAGCACATTGCCTGCTGCATCGCGCACTTCCTTCGCGCGTGCCGCTTCTGCGGCCAGTTCGGAAGCAGGGCGCCATTCGCCGGTCGCTTCGTCGTACACATAATCGTCATTGTCAGCGGCCATTGTCGCCCCTCTTAAATACAGGTAGTGCGGTTGTTCCGGCCGTCCTATGTCATATTATACCGGCAATACAAAGGAGAACTTCCCATGAAAATCACCTGGCTCGGCCATTCCGCCTTCCGTCTGGAAAACGGCAGCGCGAAGATTCTCATCGATCCGTTTTTCACCGGCAACCCCGGTTTTGCAGGGCAGGATGGCAAGTCTGCAGCCGAAGGCGTCACCCATATTCTGCTGACCCACGGCCATGGCGACCATGTCGGAGATACCGTGCAGCTTGCCCGCGAGACGGGTGCGACCGTGCTGGCGAATGCCGATCTAGCCGCGTGGCTTTCCGCCAAGGGTGTTGCGAAGGTCGATATGGGCAATACCGGCGGCACCGTTCATTTTGACGGTTTCTCGGTTACCTTCACCAATGCGCTGCATTCCTCCGCCCAGATCACCGAGGACGGCGTTTCCCATTCGCTCGGCAATGCCAACGGCCTGATGCTGCATTTCGAGGACGGTCCGGCCGTCTACCATATGGGCGATACGGATATCTTCTCCGACATGAAGCTCATCAATGAACTGCATCAGCCTGATATCGGTCTCGTGCCGATCGGTGACCGCTTTACCATGGGCGGAGCTGTGGCGGCGCTTGCCTGCCAGCGCTTCTTCAAGTTCCAGCACGTGCTTCCCTGCCATTACGGCTCCTTCCCGATAATCGACCAGACGCCGGAGAAATTCGTGGCCGGAATGGAAGGCGCCGAAGCGCGCGTCCATACACCCAGGGCGGGCGACGTCCTGTCCTTCTAAGCGTCAACGCCGCATGTCGTGAGCGCAAAACCGCCGCCGAGTTAGCCGCGACATGCTTTCTACCGTTGCGAAGGACGGACATGGTCATTATAGCGAATGGGAAATATCCCATCGGAGTAAAACCATGTCCGTCGATCTCGCCACCGTAAAGCGTGTTGCGCGCCTTGCCCGTATCGCTGTCACTGAAGACGAAGCACAGAACATGCTCGGCCAGCTGAATGGCATACTCGGTTTCGTGGAGCAGCTTTCGGAAGTGAATGTGGATGGCGTCGAGCCGATGACGTCGGTGACGCCGGTGGCGATGAAGAAGCGCGCCGACGAGGTGACCGATGGCGACAAGGCGGACGACATCGTCGCCAACGCGCCCGCGACCGATCGCAATTTCTTCATGGTGCCGAAAGTGGTCGAGTAATCGATCCATCTTGCCGCCCGATTTTTCCGAGATTTTCGAAAGCCGTTGCCGACCATGACCGACCTGACGAGCCTGACCATTGCCGAAGCCCGCGAGAAGCTGAAGGCGAAAGAATTTTCCGCCCTTGAGCTCACCGACGCCTATCTCTCCGCCATCGACACCGCCAACGGTGCGCTGAACGCCTATGTGGCGACGACGCCCGAAAAGGCGCGTGAGATGGCGAAAGCCTCCGACGGCCGTATTGCTGCCGGTTCCGCGGGTGAGCTGGAAGGTATTCCGCTCGGCGTGAAGGACCTTTTCGCAACGCGTGACATTCATACCCAGGCCTGCTCGCACATCCTCGATGGCTTCAAGCCGAAATACGAATCCACCGTCACCCAGAACCTCTGGGATCAGGGCGCCGTCATGCTCGGCAAGCTCAACATGGACGAATTCGCCATGGGCTCGTCCAATGAAAGCTCCTGGTACGGCCCGGCCATCAACCCGTGGCGCGCCAATGGTTCCGAGCAGAAGCTGGTGCCTGGCGGCTCCTCGGGCGGTTCGGCCGCAGCCGTTGCCGCGCATCTTTGCGCCGGCGCCACCGCAACCGATACCGGCGGTTCCATCCGCCAGCCGGCGGCTTTCACCGGCACCGTCGGCATCAAGCCCACTTACGGCCGCTGCTCGCGCTTCGGCATCGTCGCTTACGCCTCGTCGCTCGATCAGGCTGGCCCGATTGCCCGCGACGTGCGCGACGCGGCCATCCTGCTGAAGACCATGGCAAGCGTCGACGCCAAGGACACGACCTCGGTTGACCTTCCTGTGCCGGATTACGAAAAGGCCATCGGTCAATCGCTCAAGGGCCTGAAGATCGGTATCCCCCGCGAATACCGCGTTGACGGCATGCCTGACGAAATCGAAAAGCTCTGGGCCAAGGGCGTCGAATGGCTGCGCGACGCCGGTGCAGAGGTGGTCGACATCTCGCTGCCGCACACCAAATATGCGCTTCCCGCCTATTACATCGTCGCACCGGCAGAGGCCTCGTCCAACCTTGCCCGTTATGACGGCGTCCGCTACGGCCTGCGCGTCGACGGCAAGGACATTGCCGACATGTACGAAAAGAGCCGCGCCGCCGGTTTCGGCAAGGAAGTGCAGCGTCGCATCATGGTCGGCACCTATGTACTTTCGGCCGGTTATTACGACGCCTATTATCTCAAGGCGCAGAAGGTCCGCACGCTCATCAAGCGCGACTTCGAAAACGTCTTCCACGAGGGTGTGGACGCCATTCTGGCGCCGATCACGCCGTCTTCCGCCTTCGCGGTCGGTGATGAGGAGCTCGCCTCCGATCCCGTCAAGATGTACCTGCAGGACGTCTTCACCATCACCGTCAACATGGCCGGTCTTCCCGGCCTTTCGGTGCCTGCCGGTCTTGATGGCAAGGGCCTGCCGCTTGGCCTGCAGCTCATCGGCAAGCCGTTCGAAGAAGAAACGCTGTTCAAGACGGCCCACGCCATCGAGCAGGCAGCGGGCAAGTTCACGCCTGCCAAGTGGTGGTAAGCAGTCTCAAGCTCAGACAGATGAACGAAGCTGATCGCGATGCGGTCGGCTTTGTCGGTTTTGCCGCATGGCGTGCCGGTGAAGCCTTCGACGCCGCCTATCTCGATTCCCATGTCATCGAGCGGGTGAGGGACGAATTCGAAAGCTTCGCCAAGTCTCCGACCGGTGATGTCGTCGTGGCCGAAATCGACGGTGTTGTCGTCGGTTGGGGCGCTTGCGATGCCAAGCCTCATCATATTTCCGATCTGTGGGTGGACCCTACCTGGCAGGGCAAGGGGATTGGCAAAGCGCTGATCCTCCACTTTCTCGACAGGATGCGGGCTGCGGGCCTGCCGCTTGCCACCATCGACACCCATGCGAGAAATCGCGCCGCCATAGGCCTTTACCAGCGTTGCGGCTTTCAGATCGTCTGGCGCGGCATGGAATGGTCCGACATCATGAAAGTCGAACTTGAGAAGGTGAAGCTGGAGCAAAAGCTCTCTTAACTTGTTACACCGTCGCTGCCGCGTCGCGAAATGCCGGGCGACTGCATTGCCGCCGCCCGGTCGGTTTATCGGTTGTCCAGCTCACCCCTCACAAGTTCCAGCCCGCGCGTGGTAATGCGGTAGGGCTTGCCACCGGAGGAGGCGATGGCTCGCTTCCGTTTCAGCTTGCGGAAGGTGAGAAGGTCGAGGCCGCTGAAAATCCATCCTTCGCGCGTAAAGAGCGAAAGTTTTTCAATTTTGCGGGCGTCGTCTCGAACGAGTTCAATTCTGCCGCCCTGGGCGAGCAGGTGAAGAATGCGCTGTTCGGCGCGGGAAATGTCCATTGTTGGAAGTCCGGTCGGCGTCTTCTAGACGCGTGAAAGCAAACCCGGGTGCCGTTAGGGCATCCGGCTCGGTTTCATTTGGCCCGGCGCGCAAGAAAATTGCGGGCAGGGCCTTTACCGGGACTCCGATTGAGCGAACATAAAAACTCCGTTCTTGCTCCTTTTGGGTAATGGGCCAAACCGGCGCGGTCAAGTCCCGCAGGGAGCGGGAAAACCACGCTGGTCGAATCGCACCCGCAATGGTTTACTTCAAACGGCCAAGGAGGGCGCGGCTTGATCGTCATTCGCAACGCGTATGAGCAGGAAGCGGAGGTTCTGGCGGCCATCGGCCTCAGGGCGTGGCGGCAGGCAACCGCGGCTCTCGGCATCACACCGACGCTTTACGACAATGCGGCGAGCGCCTTTTCCAATTTCACCCGCTCGTCCTGGCTTGCAATTCGCGTGGCGGAATTCAGCGGCGCGGTTGCGGGTTGGGCCGCACGGGAGCATTTTGACGAGGCGATTTCCGACTTCTGGATCGATCCGGAGTTTCAGCGGAGGGGCGTCGGCAGCCGCCTGCTGGGCGACATCGAACGACTGATAGAGGAAAAGGGCTTCGAGACCATACGGCTTGAAACCCATGCCCAGAATGAACCGGCCGTCGCCTTCTTCCGCTACCATGGCTATAGCATTCGCTGGCTCTCGGTTTCCTATGCGCCGAAGCTGGACCGCGAGGTGCAATCGGTGGGCCTGCAGAAGCAACTGGCTGAGGTCGAGAGTGGTCTTTACGGGCCGGCGTTCTAAAACAGGGTTTGTAGAGTGGCCATCAGCCGCATCGGCCAGTCCGGCGTGATAAGGAGCGATGCGACGAGGCCCGCCTGCAAGATGACGATCGATATCAGCTTGCTGCGAAACGGTTCCTTGCGGGTTTTGTGCCGCAGCAACCTTTGCGCCGAGATCGCGCCCGCACTGCCACCCACGAGCGCGAGCAAAAGCAGCGTGCTTTCCCGGATACGCCATCCGCCATTCCTCGCCGCTTCCTTGTCCCACCAATAGACAAGAAAGACGAAGAGATTGAAGGCGATATAAGCCAGAAAGCAGAGAGCGATCGTTTGCATGGCGTGAATTGAAACCTATAAGGGTAAAAAACGCGTATCCGATGTCTTCGAAAATTCCGGCCGTCGCGCGACGGGGTGCAAGATGTCTTGCGCCAGCGCTTCATTTGTTCTACCCACCAAGGCCAAAGAACCCGTATATCGTGAGCTTGAGATGACCCTTGTAGACGTGCGCACCCCCGACCCGAAACGCTTCATTCCCGGCGCCACCGGCGATTGGGAAATCGTGATCGGCATGGAGGTGCATGCGCAGGTTCTGTCCAATTCCAAGCTGTTCTCCGGCGCCTCCACCACTTTCGGCAACGCGCCGAATTCCAACGTGTCGCTGGTCGATGCCGCCATGCCAGGCATGCTGCCCGTTATCAACGAGGAATGCGTGAAGCAGGCGGTGCGCACCGGTCTCGGCCTCAAGGCAAAGATCAACAACCGCTCGATTTTCGACCGCAAGAACTACTTCTATCCGGATTTGCCGCAGGGCTACCAGATTTCGCAGTTCAAGGATCCGATCGTCGGTGAAGGCACCATCACCATTTCGCTTGGTCCCGACCGCCAGGGCAATTTCGAGGATATCGAGATTGGCATCGAGCGCCTGCATCTGGAGCAGGACGCCGGCAAGTCGATGCATGACCAGCACCCGACCATGTCCTTCGTGGACCTCAACCGTTCTGGCGTGGCGCTGATGGAAATCGTTTCCAAGCCGGACATGCGCTCGTCGGATGAGGCGAAGGCCTATCTCACCAAGCTGCGCTCCATCGTGCGTTACCTCGGCACCTGCGACGGCAACATGGACGAAGGCTCCATGCGCGCCGACGTCAACGTCTCCGTACGCCGTCCGGGCGAAGGCTTCGGCACGCGCTGCGAGATCAAGAACGTCAACTCCATCCGCTTCGTCGGCCAGGCGATTGAATATGAGGCGCGTCGCCAGATCGCCATTCTGGAAGATGGCGGCGTCATCGATCAGGAAACCCGCCTGTTCGATCCCGGCAAGGGCGAGACGCGCTCCATGCGCTCCAAGGAAGATGCGCATGATTATCGCTATTTCCCCGATCCGGACCTGCTGCCGCTCGAATTTGACGATGCCTTCGTCGAGGCACTGAAGGTCGATCTGCCGGAACTGCCTGATGACAAAAAGGCCCGTTTCGTGGCTGATCTCGGCCTGTCGGTTTATGACGCCTCGATTCTGGTCTCAGAAAAGGCGATTGCCGATTATTACGAAGCCGTCGCCGCCGGACGCGATCCAAAGGCTGCCGCCAACTGGGTCATCAACGACCTGCTCGGCGCGCTGAACAAGTCCGGCAAGGACATCGAGACGACGCCGGTGTCGCCCGAACAGCTCGGCGGCATCATCGATCTGATCAAGGCCGAGACCATCTCTGGCAAGATCGCCAAAGATCTGTTTGAAATCGTCTGGAACGAGGGCGGTAATCCGGCCGAGATCGTTGAAGCCCGCGGCATGAAGCAGGTGACCGACACCGGCGCCATCGAAAAGGCCGTTGACGAGATCATCGCCGCCAACCCGGATCAGGTCGAGAAGGTCAAGGCGAAGCCGACGCTCGCCGGCTGGTTCGTCGGCCAGGTCATGAAGGCGACGGGCGGCAAAGCCAACCCGCAGGCGGTGCAGGCGCTGGTGAAAGCGAAGCTCGGTATCGAAGACGAATAGGAACTGTGGGTCGGAGCGGCCCTCAGAAAAGGTTGAGGGAGACTGTAGACCTCTCCTTCGTCATCCTCGGGCTTGCCCCGAGGATCTAACGAGCCACACAAGATTCACCGCGTTTAGATCCTCGGGGCAAACCAGAGGATGACGTTCAGTAAGGGCGACTGACATCACTTCAGCCGGGATCAACGCCCGGCATTTCTGTTTCAAGACGGAGCCAGATCATGTTTTTCATCCGCACAGCCAGCCTGCGTGACATCGAGCCAGTCCGGGCGCTGCTCGCGACGACATGGCACGCGACCTATGACGCAATCTACGGCGCGGATAAGGTCAACCAGCTGATCGCAGCCTGGCATTCGCCGCAGGCTATGAAAGACCGCGTCGAAAAGAAAGGCGGCGAGTTCCTTGTCGCCGATGACGGCAAGCGGATCGGCGGCATGGCTTACGGCTCCATGTCGACCAAGATGGCGAAGACGGCGCTGCTGCACCAGCTTTACGTGGCGCCCGATTTACAGCGGCAGGGTGTCGGCCGCGATCTCTTCGCGGAGCTAGAAACCTGTTTTCCCGACGCGGAAATCATGCGGCTTGAGGTTGAGCCCAAAAATACTGTCGCAATCAACTTCTATGAAGGCGTCGGATTTGTCGAGGTGGATCGAATCGAGCGCATGGCGGGTATCGAGGGGCTGCCCGGCATCGTGATGGAAAAGAGCCTGACCCGATGAACGCGACCCTGGAAAATCTGATAATTCGAACGGCCCGTGAAGACGATCTGCCGGCGCTCGCCGCCATTTTTGCCGCTGACGAGATCGGCGGCCACGGCGATACGGCGGACGAATCGGCACAGCCCGATTATCTTGCCGCCTTCCGGGCGATCGAGGCGTCGCCGAGCGAAACGCTTTACGTCGCCGAACTGGATGGCGAGGTGGTCGGCACCTTTCAGACGGCGATCCTCACCAAGCTCGTCGGGCAAGGGGCCAGGTCTATGGTCATCGAAGCGGTGCAGACACGGGCCGACATGCGCGGTCGCGGCATCGGCGCGGTAATGATCAATTATTGTCTTGATGAAGCCCGCCGTCAGGGCCTGAAAGCCGCGCAGCTCACCTCCAACATGGCCCGGCTGGACGCGCACCGCTTCTACGAGCGGCTGGGTTTCGAGAAGCGGCATCTTGGCTTCAGGATGAAGCTGAAATAGCACTGATATATCTTGAAATGCTGGACAATTGGCGTGAGGGGCGGCATAAGCATGTCTTGTGCCGTGCACGGAAAATCGCTGCGGCGCATTCAAGCCCGAGGAACGTAGAATGAAGACTCTCCTGACGCAAATCTTCACCTGGTGGAATGGCCAGACGATCGGAACGCGGTTTCACACCTGGCGTTTCGGCAAGAAGGTAGGACAGGACGAGCTGGGCAACACCTATTACGAAGGCGGCACCACCTCCTGGGGCATGCCGCGCCGCTGGGTGATCTATAACGGCTACGCTGAGGCCTCTGCCATTCCGCCCGGCTGGCATGGCTGGATGCACTATCGCACCGACGTTCCGCCGAGCCAGGAAAGCTACGTTGCGCGCGAGTGGCAGAAGCCGCATCAGCCAAACCTCACAGGCTCGTACAAGGCCTATCGCCCTCAGGGCTCGCTGGCTGTGGCCGGGGAGCGCCCGCGTGTGACCGGCGACTACGACGCCTGGACACCCGGCAACTGAGCTATCGCGATGCGCGGTGTTGTGCAAAACGCCGCGCATGCATCCGGCCTCACCGGTTTTTGCCACATTCCGCCCTTAGGCGTTGATCCGGTCGGCGTCCCGACACAGGCAAATTTTGGAGACACATCGTATGAGGAAAATCACGCGGGACCGTTCTTTGCGTGCGCTGACGGTGACGCTGTTCGCGGCGGTTTCTGCTGCCTTCCTCATTTCGCCCGTCTCCGCCGCCCGGCTTGAAAACCGTGTTGCAGTCTTTTCCGGCATCGACAAGATCACGGGCCGCATCACGTCCTTCGATGTCTATATCGATGAGACGGTGCAGTTCGGCGCGCTTCAGGTCACGCCGAAGGTCTGTTATTCGCGCGACCAGACGGAAGCGCAGAAGATCGACGCATTTGTCGAAGTGGATGAAATCACCCTCGACCGTAAAATCCGTCGCATCTTCACCGGCTGGATGTTCGCCGACAGCCCCGGCCTCAACGCCGTGGAACACCCGATCTATGACGTATGGCTGACGGGTTGCAAACAGGACTCGGAAGTGCCTGCTCCCTCTACGGCAAGCAAATAACCCAAGGTAACGTCTAGAATTGCAGACTCGGCCGATTGACGGCGACGTCGAGCATTTTCGCATATTCAAGCTTCGGCACATCGATGGCGCCGAACGTTTTCAAATGCTCCGTCGTGAATTGAGTGTCGAGCAGCACGAAGCCACTTGCTTTTAATCTCTCCACCAGATGCACGAGGCAAATCTTCGATGCATTGGTGCGACGGGAGAACATGCTTTCGCCGAAGAATGCCGCTCCCAGCGAAACGCCGTAGAGTCCGCCGACAAGCTCCTTGCCTTCCCAGGCCTCGACGCTATGGGCATGGCCGATCTGATGCAGTTCGCTATAAAGCTTGCGAATGGTGGCGTTGATCCAGGTACTTGGCCTGTCCGGCGCCTCTGCGGCGCAGCCCGCCATGACAGCCTCGAAAGCGGTGTTGAAGCGTATGTCGAATGGCTTCTTGCGCATCGCTTTGGCGAGGCTTTTGGAAATGTGGAAGGAATTGAGCGGGATGATACCGCGCACCTCCGGCTCGACCCAGAAAAGCTCGGGATCGTCAGCCGAATCGGCCATCGGAAACAGGCCGGCGGAATAGGCGCGCAGCAGGATATCGACCGTTATGTCGTTATTTCTGCTGCGCCGCCCAGCCATATCGTCTTAGTGAGACGCGTCACCGGCCAGATATTTTTCCAGCCAGTGAATATCATAATCGCCCTTCAGGATATCCTCATTCTGAAGAAGATCCTGGAAAAGCGGCAGCGTGGTCTTGATGCCGTCGACGACGAATTCGTCGAGCGCCCGACGCAGGCGGCGAATGCATTCGTCACGGTCGCGGCCGTGAACGATGAGCTTGCCGATCATGCTGTCGTAATAGGGCGGGATCTTGTAGCCCTGATAGGCGCCCGAATCGACGCGCACACCAAGGCCGCCCGGCGTGTGGAAATAGGTCAGCGTGCCAGGCGAGGGAACGAAGGTGCGCGGGTCCTCGGCATTGATACGGCATTCGATGGCGTGGCCATGGAATTCGATATCGGCCTGCGTGACCGAGAGGCCCTGACCCGATGCGACGCGGATCTGTTCCTGCACGAGATCCATGCCGGTAATCGCTTCCGTGACCGGATGCTCCACCTGCAGACGCGTGTTCATTTCGATGAAATAGAACTCGCCGTTTTCATAAAGGAACTCGATGGTGCCGGCACCGCGATATTTCAGCTTGCGCATGGCGCTCGCGCAAATCTCGCCGATCTTCATGCGCTGTTCAACCGTCAGAGCCGGAGAGTTGGCTTCTTCCAGCACCTTCTGGTGGCGACGCTGCAACGAGCAATCGCGCTCTCCGAGATGAATGGCGTTGCCTTCACCGTCGCCGAACACCTGCACTTCGATATGGCGTGGCTTGCCGAGGTACTTTTCCATGTAGACGGCGTCGTTGCCAAATGCTGCTGCCGCTTCGGAGCGGGCAGTCGCAACCGCCTCTTCCAGATCGGCCTCGGTCTTCGCCACCTTCATGCCGCGACCACCGCCGCCGGCGGTTGCCTTGATGAGGACCGGAAAGCCGATCGTGCGTGCGATTTCCAGCGCGTTCTCAGGCTTCACTTCGCCATCGGAGCCGGGAACCACGGGAATGCCAAGTTCCTGCGCCGTCTGCTTGGCGGTGATCTTGTCGCCCATGATGCGGATATGCTCGGCGGTCGGCCCGATGAAGGTGATACCGTGCGCGTCAAGGATATCGGCAAATTTGGCGTTTTCCGACAGGAAGCCGTAGCCGGGGTGAACGGCGTCCGCACCTGTTATTTCGCAGGCCGCAACGATCTGGTGGATATTGAGGTAGCTGTCACGCGAAGGCGGCGGGCCGATGCATACGCTTTCGTCGGCGAGGCGCACATGCATGGCGTCCGCGTCCGCCGTGGAATGCACGGCGACGGTGGGAATGCCAAGCTCCTTGGCGGCGCGCAGGACGCGCAGCGCAATTTCGCCGCGGTTGGCTATGAGGATCTTCGAAACCATGCTGAACCGCCTTTATTCGATGACCACGAGGGCTTCGCCATACTCCACGGGCTGTGCGTCGTTGACGATGATTTCCACGACCTTGCCGGACTTCGGAGCCGGGATCTGGTTCATGGTCTTCATGGCCTCGACGATGAGAAGTGTCTGGCCTTCCTTGACGGTTGCGCCGACTTCGATGAAGGGGCGGGCGCCAGGGGCTGGCGAGAGATAGACTGTGCCAACCATGGGCGAAGACACGGTGTTTGCCGGGTTGCGTGCCGGTGCAGCGGCTGCTGCCGGTGCAGCAGGGGCCGCGATTGCCGGCGCGGCGGGCGCTGCTGCGGGCGCCGGTGCATAAGCGGGCGGTGCTGCGGCATAAACCGTGGCTGCGGGAGCGGCGCGCGAAACGCGGATGCGCAGGTCATCCTGCTCCACTTCGATTTCCGAAAGGTCGGTATCGTTGAGGATATTCGCGAGTTCGCGGATCAGTTCCTTGTCGATACCCTGTTTCTTTTCAGACATGACAAACCCTATTCTTTGTTTCTTTTTATGCCGTGATGTTTTTCAGCGCGTGAAGCGCCATGACGTATCCATATGGTCCGAAACCACAGACCATGCCCTTCGCTGCCGGTGAGACCATCGATTTGTGGCGGAACTCTTCCCGGGCGTGGATGTTGGAAATGTGCACTTCCACGACGGGCGTGGAAATCGCGCGAATGGCGTCGTGCAACGCGATAGAGGTGTGGCTGTAAGCGCCGGGATTGATGACGACACCCGCCGCCCTTTCTCCCGCCTCATGCAACCAGTCCACGAGCACGCCTTCGTGGTTGGACTGGCGGAATTCCACTGCGAAACCGAGATCGGCACCGGCTTGAAGACAATCATTCTCGATGTCCTTCAGCGTCTTGCCACCATAGATACCCGGTTCCCTTTTTCCCAGCATGTTGAGATTGGGGCCGTTGATGACGATGATGATGTTGCTCATTCACGTTTCCATACGAAAATCAGCGACACCTATAGACTGCGCAGCCGCCAAGGAAAAGCCCCTGCAAGCCGTAAACCGGCCGCCAGGCCGGCATCTCACAGGGAATGCACTTGCTTTTTTAGCAATCAGGAGCAGGTGGCTTTACCGCAGCTGCGCATATTGGCGATTTTCTCCTTCAGCGGGTCGGCACCGACGGCGCCGAAAACCGCCTCGTCGCCGACGATATAAGACGGCGTTCCCGTGATGCCGAGGCTGTTTGCCAGCTTGTAGGTTTCCTGCACCTGCGCATCATTGGGGTTTTCCGCCATCGACTTGCGGATATCGGCTTCCTTGAGGCCTAGCGAGGTGGCGACTTCCATGGCGCTGTCCTCATTCGCCCGTCCGCGGCCGCCGAGGAGCGTGCGCTGGAACTCCGGATATTTGGCCGGCGCCAGCAGCTTCACGGCATTGGAGACCCGATGTGCGGCGACCGATTCCGGTCCGAGGATCGGGAATTCCTTGAGCACGACGCGTATTTTCTTGTCGCTCTTCAGGATGTTGTCCATGTCTCCCATGGCGCGTTTGCAATAACCGCAGTTGTAATCGAAGAACTCAACGAGTGTGACGTCGCCATCGGGATTGCCGAGTGCCAGATCGAATTTCGATTCGAAGATCGCCTTTTTGTTGTCGGCGACCGCCTCTGCCGCCTTGGCGTTGCGCGCCGCATATTGCTTGCGCTCAAGCGCATCCTGAACCTCAAGCATGATCTCCGGGTTCTCGATCAGATACTGCTTGATGAACTCGCCCATTTCCTTCTTCTGCTGCTCATCGAGCGCATGCGCGGGCAGGGAGGCGAATACCGCTGAAAGGGCCGTCACGCTGGCAAGAAGGGTGGAACGGAGAAAATGCGCCATATCGGTCCTCATTCTGTGCGGCCGGAGCCTCTTGAAATCTTATGAAGGCAATTACCTTACTTTAAGCCAAATGCCATACGGCAAAAATACTTGTCCGCATTATGGTCGCATGATTGTGAAGATTGTGATTCTGCGGCAAGTCTCTGAAATACGGTTCAGGAAAGAGCATGCCCTTGATTACGATGTCGAAGCGGAGCGCAGTCGAACCCTTTCACGCCATGGATATTCTGGCGGAGGCGAACAGGCGCAGGCAGGCGGGCCGCCCCGTCATTTCCATGGCGGTCGGCCAGCCCTCCCATCCCGCACCGAAGGCGTCGCTGGCAGCGGCTCAAGAGGCGCTGAAACATGGGCGGATCGGTTATACCGATGCGCTCGGCCTGCGCGAACTGCGGGAGGCGATTGCCGGCCATTACCGGTTGCGTCACCAGGTCGCGATCGATCCGGCTCGCATCGCCGTGACAACGGGCTCGTCAGCGGCCTTCAATCTTGCCTTTCTCAGCCTTTTCGACGCGGGCGATCATGTCGCGATCGCGAGGCCCGGTTATCCGGCCTATCGCAATATCCTGAAGGCTCTCGGCCTCAACGTCGTGGAAGTGCCGGTCACGGCTGAAACCGGCTACACGCTGACGCCGGCAAGCCTGGAGCGTGCGGAAACGAAAGCGGGCTGCAAGCTGAAGGGCGTTCTGCTGGCAAGCCCGGCCAATCCGACCGGCACCGTCACAGGCCGCGAGGCGCTGAAGCGGCTTGCGACCTATTGCGAAAGCCGCGACATGGCCTTCATTTCCGATGAGATTTACCACGGCCTTACCTTCGTCGGCGAAGAGACGAGCGCACTCGAAATCACCGACAATGCGGTGGTCATCAATTCCTTCTCCAAATATTATTGCATGACGGGCTGGCGCATCGGTTGGATGGTCTTGCCGGAAAACCTCGTCCGTCCGGTCGAGTGTCTGGCCCAGAGCCTTTATATTTCCCCGCCTGAACTGTCGCAGCTTGCGGCGACCGCAGCCTTTTCGGCGGCGGAGGAACTGGATGTCTATCGGGAGAGCTATCGCACCAATCGCGATTTCCTGATGGCGCGACTGCCGGAAATAGGCCTGCCGCTGGCATCCCCCATGGATGGCGCGTTTTATGCCTATGTCGATACCAGCCGTTTTTCCAATGACAGCATGGATTTCGCAAAGCGTATGCTGGCAGAAATCGACGTGGCAGCGACACCAGGCATGGATTTCGACCCGGAGGAAGGCCACAGGGCGCTGCGCATTTCTTATGCGGGTTCCGTGTCTGACATTGCCGAGGCCGTTGGGCGTATAGCCGGCTGGCTGAAATAACCGGGTATCATACACTGGGGAGATCAGGCGGGCGTGCAGCCAAAGGTGCTGGCGAACGCCTTTTCACCCTTGGCAGTAAAGGTCAGTACACGGCCATTTCCGCGCCGCAACCAGTCGCGCTGCTGCATCGCTTCAAGAAGCGATGCGCCAAGCCCGCCGCCGAGGTGATGCCGGCGTTCGCTCCAGTCCAGGCAATGCAGGCAGACCGGGCGGCGGGCCTTTTCGAGCGGCGAAAGGTCTATGCCGAAGTTCGAGAAGAAGTCGCGTCCGCTCTCCGTTAAGGCAGGATCATCACCTAACGTCACGAGCCCCTTTGCCGTAATGGCGGCAAGCAGTGCCACGCCGCTTTCCCCGGCCAGATGATCGTAGCAGATGCGCGCCTCACGCAGCGCCTTGTCCTTCGGCCCGGTGCGCACACGTACCGCGCCAGTGCGTTGGGCAAGCCCCATCAACGCTTCCAGAACCTGCGCCACATCCTCATCGGAGAGGCGGAAATATCGATGTCGCCCCTGTTTTTCCGCTTTCAGCAATTGTGCGTCCGAGAGCTTTGACAGGTGCCCGCTGGCAGTTTGCAGGGTCACACCCGCGGCTTCCGCGAGCTCGCTCGCGGTCAGCGCGCGCCCGTCCATCAGCGCCGTCAAGATGTTGGCGCGGGCAGGATCGCCGATAAGGGCGGCAACATTGGCAATCACGGGTCCGTCTTTCATGCTTCGATGGTAACCGAAGCATCGAGGCATGGCAATGGCGTAGAAGGGAGAGGCAGAACATGAGGAGACAAACGATGCTAACCTGTTTCATCCGCTACGAGATCGATCCTTTCAAGGTCGATGCCTTCGAGCGCTATGCCCGCAACTGGGGAGAGGCGATCCCGCGTTGGGGGGCTGATCTGATCGGTTATTACGCGCCCAAGGAGGGATCGAGCACCATTGCCTACGGTGTCTACAACATCGAAAACCTCGCCGCTTACGAAGCCTATAGGGCGCAGCTCGCCGCCGATCCGGCCGGGCAGGAAAATTACGAATTCGCGCGCCGCGAACAATTCATCCGTCGCGAGGACCGACTGTTTCTGCGCCTCGCATCCGCCCCCCACGCGGGAGCCGGACGATGATCGCCGTGATTTTTGAGGTCTGGCCAGCTGCAGGCGAGAAGCAACATTATCTGGATATAGCCGCCGGCCTGCGGGCAGAACTTGAAACCATCGACGGTTTCCTCTCCGTCGAGCGGTTTCAGAGCATCGGCAATCCGGACAAGATGCTCTCCTTGTCGTTCTTCCGTGATGAGGAGGCGGTGAAGGCGTGGCGTAACACCCTGCCTCATCGCGCCGCCCAGTCGCTCGGCCGGACTGGCGTCTTCTCCGATTACAGGTTGCGTATCGCGCATGTGATGCGTGACTATGGTTTGCAGGAGAGGGAGGAAGCACCGGCGGATAGCCGGTCTGCTCACCCAACGGGTGTCGGCCCGGGCTGACGCATCAGCATCAATTTTTCTGCATGCCTCGACAAGCCTTTCTGGTTCGAACTCGTCTTGGAAACCCGTTAAAGATGAGACAGTTTAAGCTGAAGAAGGACCGCCATACGGGCTGTCCGTCAGACCTGGAATGGGAGAAAAGCGATGTCGGCAGAAAAAGTGGCGGTGGGGGCGGGAGGGGGGGGGGGG